>JBAUAR010000629.1:0-9043 GCA_049675875.1 Streptosporangiaceae bacterium | reverse complement strand
GGCCAGCCGCGCGGGACCGAGCACAACGTCGCCAGGGCCGGGGCCGGACCCAGCCGGCCCGTCGGAGGCACCCGGCCGCGTGGGCCATCGGCGCCGCCGCCGTCATCGTGATCGCGCTGGTCGTCCTGCTCATCGTCCACCTAGGCCACGGCGACGGCTCGGCAGGCAACCGCCAGTTGCCGGGAGCCACCGGCCACCCGGTAGCGACCGCGAGCCCGACGCCGGATGCGACCCAGTCGTCCCCGAGTGGTCCGGCTACGCCGACGGCCTTCGGCGGCACCTGGTCTGGACTGGTGACGCAGACACAGCCGTCCGTCAGCTACACGGTGACGATCACGCTCACCTCGGGCCAGCCGTCCGGCACCATCGCCTACACCGGCGCCGACTTCAATTGTTCCGGCGACCTGAGCCTGACGTCGGCGACGGCAACCACGATGACGATGAGCCAGGGGATCGTCGTGGGGCAGTCGACCTGCGGCAACGGCACGGTCACCGTCTCGCTCCGCAGCCCGGACACGATCGACTTCAATTTCCAGAGCCAGCCTGCGGCCGCCGGCACGCTAACCCGCGAGTAGCCGGGCGGGATCAGCCTGTCTCCGGCTCGCCCACGGCGCCCAGGCCGGCCAGCAGGTCATGCAGCTCCAGGAAGAGCCCGGCGGCCGCGGCAATCGTCATGTCCGTGCCAGCAGCCTGGCCGTGCAGACCGCCGGTCCTCGCACCTGCCTCCCGGGCGATGAGCCCACCCGCGGCGACATCCCAGTACTGCAGGCCCTGCTCGTAGTAGGCGTCGACCTGCCCCGCAGCAACAGAGCACAGATCGGTCGCGGCCGAGCCAGACCGTCTGATATCCCTGACCCTCGGCAGCACCACCGCGGCCACCCTGCCCTGCCCGGCGCGCTGGCCGGCGGCGTAGCCGAAGCCCGTGGCTACCAGTGCGGCAGACAAACCAACGCCGGAATTGCAGGCGAGCCGCTGCCGCCCTGGCCGCCAGGCCGACTCCAGCCATGCTCCGCCGCCCCTGGCGGCGGTGAACAAGCTGCGTCG
Source organism: Streptosporangiaceae bacterium (assembly GCA_049675875.1). Taxonomy (GTDB): domain Bacteria; phylum Actinomycetota; class Actinomycetes; order Streptosporangiales; family Streptosporangiaceae; genus JAJYUU01. Next base: position 7,999 of record JBAUAR010000629.1, on the reverse strand, counting down.
CAGTGGCACGCAGACCGCGCCGGCGACGACTTCGCCCGCGACCTCCGCCGCGATGCTGACCGCCCAGTCCGGCAGCCCGTACAGGTAGTTCACCGTGCCGTCGAGCGGGTCGACGATCCACCGGATGCTGCCCGTTCCGGTCTGTCCGCCCTCCTCACCGAGCACCGCGTCACCGGGCCGCGCAGCCGCCAGCCGGTCCCTGATAAGCCCCTCCGCTGCCCGGTCCATCTCCGTCACCACGTCGGTCGGACTGGACTTGGTCTGCACCACGGCGGCCTGCCCGCGGCGGGTGAGCAGCAGCTCGGCAGCCTCCTGAGCGATCGAGCCCGCCAGGTCCGCCAGCTCAGCCGGGTGTGGCTCCGGCGCACCCGCGCACGTCATCTGGCCGTCACCGCCGCGCGGGGACACAGCAGCCGACCGGGCACGCATCGGGGCCCGCGCCCAACGCGCCGAGCGACAACGGCGCGGTGCCGTCCAGCCGCTCGACGACCAGGTCGGTGATCATCGAGACGAAGCTCGGGCCGGTGCCCGGCGTGGCCGCTCGCGCGTACGCCAGGCCCAGGCGGCTTGCCGTCCCGGCCGCTTCGACGTCGAGATCGAACCTGACCTCCATGTGGTCGCTGACGAACCCGATCGGCACGACCACGACGGTGCGCGAACCGGCAGCGGCCAGCTCGGCCAGCAGGTCGTTGATGTCCGGCCCCAGCCAAGGCTGCGAGGGCGGACCGCTGCGGCTGGAGTAGGCCAGCCGCCACGGCCGCTGCCAGCCGAGCTGCGCCGCCACCAGCCGGGCCGTCTCGGCGAGCTGCGCCTGATAGGCACCGCCTGCCGGGCCGGCGGCGTCCGCCATGATGGCCGGGACGCTGTGCGCACTGAAGATCAGGTCGACCCCGTCGCCGACGGGGGTCCCGGAGGTCGTCCGCCGCGCTGGTTGCGGCCGGGCTGGTAGCGTCGCGATCGCGGCGGCCGTTGCGGCCGCGAACGAGCCGATGTAGCCCGGGTGGTTGAAGTACTGACGCAGTTTGTCCACCTGTGGCGCGGAGCTGCCCGCGTGCGCTCGAGCGGCCTCGATGTCGCCGAGGTACTGCCGGCAGCTGGAGAAGGAGCTGTACCCGGAAGTCACGAACGCCAGCGCGCGGCCAATTCCGTCAGCCGCCATGGTCGCCATGGTGTCGCGCAGGTAGGGATGCCAGTTCCGGTTTCCCCAGTACACCGGCAGGGCCACGCCGCGCGCCGCGAAGTCCTTCTCGATCGCCACGATCAGGTCACGGCACTGCTGGTTGATCGGGCTGACACCGCCGAACCGGTAGTAGTGCTCGGCCACCTGTTCCAGCCGGTCCTGCGGCACGCCGCGGCCGGCCGTGACGTTCTGCAGGAACGGAATGACGTCCGCGATTCCCTCCGGGCCGCCGAAAGAGACGAGCAAGAACGCGTCGTGGGTTGCCACGAAACCAGACGCTACCGTGATCGGCAAACCCCTTCGGTCACTGGTAGTCCGCCGCGTACTGGGCGGCCAGCGCTAGCACCTCGGTCACGTACCAGTCGGCATGGTTGTAGTCGAAGATCGCGTCGGCGAGAGCGGCGCCGCCTTCGCCAGCGCCGTCTGCGCACAGCATCCTGGCGGCCGACGGCACCGCGTCGAATGCGTTCATCACATCGGGCGGACCGGTCTGGCCGAACGCGTCGACCCCCCACTCCTGCCACGTCGAGGGCAAGAACTGCATGGGTCCGAGCGCACCTGCGGTCGACGGCCCCATGTTCTGGCCGTCGCCGCTTTCGATCTGGCCGATGGCCGCGAGCACGGTCCAGGACAGGCCGGGGCAGAATCTGGCCGCCGAGGCCTTGAACAACTCCAGGTACGTCGCGGGCTGGGTGCCTGCCGGCACGGCGACCGGCAGCTGCTGACTCCGCAGCACCTCGATCCGTCCGCTAGGTCCGAGGATCTGGGCGACCTCGGCGCGCAGTGTCGTGATGGCGACGCCCGGCGCGCTGACCAGCCCCGCCACCTGCCGGACCAGGCCAAGCCGGGCCGACAGCGACTGGTTGACCAGCAGATCGATACCCGTCAGGCCTAGCGCGGCCGCCAGCCCGAATCGCACGACCTGGGTAGAGTCGCCGGTCAGCTGGTATTGCGCTCCCGGCTTCAGCCGTAGCGCAGCGCTCGCGGCCGTCTGCGCGACAAAGTCGCCGCCCGCCAGCGCCGACCAGAATGCCTGGTCGGAGGCGGCTTGCAAGGGAACCCAGGACCGCAGCGTGGTGGGATTCACGCCGATTACGCTGACCGGTACTCCGCCGGCTTGGATCTGGGCGCCGTCAAAGGTGATCATGTCGCGCAGGCCAGGGATCGCACCGAGACTGGTGATCTGCGCGGCGGTGAGACCCTTCGGAGCGACGATTAGCAGGTCGGGCAGCGTGATCTGACCGAAGGTGCTGCCACTAGGCCCCGTGCTGGTGACTCCCGTACTGGTCGCTCCCGTGCTGGTGACTCCGGTGCTACCGGGCGACCGGGTGGTCGTCCCGCTGCCTACCGCCGCCATCCGGGTGAGCGCCAGGGCCGGCGCCTGCGCCTGCAGTACCAGGCCAATGGCCAGGCCCGCGACGGCTCCGAGGACAGCCAGACGGCGGCGCGGAGCCGGCGCCCGCGCCTTGCCCGAGAACGTGGGCAGCGCCGGCAGGCGGGCGCCAGCCGACTCACCGTACAGCCCGCAACGTCGCAGGAGACGTCCCATAACGGTGCCACTGTAATGGCAGCGCCCGACGGCCAGAAAGACCGGCCGGCGAACGATGCGCTAACAATCCGCTCCTTCTAGACCAGGTCAAGGGCGTTCCAGGGGATCGTCACGGCGGTTGTAGCGCCGCCCCGCGCCAACACGATAGGCCGGTGAGGCGACAGAGATGGGTAACGACTCCTGATGCGAGAGCTGCACAATGGGTCAATGCGGAGTGGTACTGGCCCGGTGGCTGCACCCTGGCGTAACTGGGCAGGCAACGTCACCGCGAGTCCGCGCCGGATCGCCACGCCCGGCTCCGCCGATGAGGTAGCGGCCGAGATCGGCCGGGCCGCGGCCGACGGCCTCACGATCCGCATGACGGGCACCGGCCACTCGTTCACCCCGGCGGCAGTCACCGACGGAGTCCTGCTGCGGCCGGACCGGCTGACGGCTATCAGAGCCGTCGACCCCGCGGCGGGAACAGTCACCGTAGAGGCCGGCTGCCCGCTGCGGGACCTCAACACCGAACTGCTCGCCCGCGGCCTGTCGCTGGCGAACATGGGCGACATCCAGGTCCAGACCGTCGCCGGCGCCACCCAGACCGGGACGCACGGCACCGGCCGCGACCTCGGTGGCATGGCTGCCCAGGTGGCCGGCCTGGAACTCGCGCTCGCCGACGGTCGCCTCATCAGCTGCTCCGCCGACTCGCCCAGCGGCGGCATCAGCTACCTGGACGGGTCGGCCGCCAATGTGTTCGACGCGGCCAGGGTCGGCCTCGGCGCGCTCGGCATCGTCACCGCCGTGACCTTCCGGGTCGTGCCAGCGTTCCTGCTGGAGGCTCGGGAGGAGCCGATGGCCTGGTCCCAGGTGATCAGCCAGCTAGACGAGCTGGCTGCCGACAACGAGCACTTCGAGTTCTACTGGTTCCCGCACAGCGAGGGTTGCCTGACCAAACAGAACAACAGGACGGCCGGTCCGGCCAGGCCGCTGCGCCACTGGCGGTACCTGCTCGACGACGAAATCCTGGCCAACTCGGTGTTCGGCGTGACCTGCAGGCTCGGGCGGGCGATGCCAGCGCTGATCCCGGCCGTCAACAGGGTCGCCGCCAGGGCCCTCGGCGGGCGCACCTACTCGGACGCCGCCTACCGGGTATTCACCAGCCCGCGCCGGGTCCGGTTCAAGGAGCAGGAGTATGCGATCCCGCGGGCGGCGCTGTCCGACGTCCTTGGCGAGGTACGTGCGCTGTTCCAGCGCCGCGACTGGCGGATCAGCTTCCCGATCGAGGTACGGGTGACGCCGCCCGACGATGTCTGGCTGTCCACCGCATACGGGCGCGATAGCGCGTACGTCGCCATCCACGTCTTCCACTCGGCGCCGCACGAACAGTACTTCACCGACGTTGAGGCCGTCATGACGTCGGTCGGCGGCCGGCCGCACTGGGGCAAGATGCACACCCGCGACGCCGATTACCTCGCCGGCAGCTACCCGCGGATGGCGGAGTTCCTGGCGGTACGGGACCTGCTCGACAGCGAGCGCCGGTTCGGCAACGAGTACCTGCGCCGCGTGCTGGGCTCCTGAGGGCCGCAGCCGGTCCCGGTTTGCACCGCTGAGCGACAATCGAAGACGTGCACTTCCTCAGCGAGCCAGCGTACGACCTGGCCTACAGCGACGTATTCCTGGTGCCCAGCCGATCCGACGTCGGATCGCGCCTGGACGTCGACCTCACCACGCGGGACGGCAGCGGGGCGACGATTCCGGTAACCGTCGCCAACATGACCGCCGTAGCCGGCCGTCGGATGGCTGAGACGGTCGCCCGGCGGGGAGGCATCGCGATCCTTCCGCAGGACATACCAGTTGATGTCGTGGCTGAGGTGATTTCCTGGGTTAAGTCTCGTGATCTGGTCTATGACACGCCGCTCACGCTGGGACCGACCGCGACCACCGGACATGCGCTGAGCCTGCTGCCCAAGCGCGCCCACGGCGCCGTGGTGGTGCTCGATGACGACGGCCGGCCGATCGGCATCGTCACCGAAGCCGACTGCACCGGAGTGGACCGGTTCACGCAGCTGTCCCACGTCATGTCGAAAGACCTGCTGACGCTATCTGCCGGGACCGACCCGGAGCGCGCCTTCGGGCTGCTGCACGACGGCAGGCACCGGGTGGCTCCGGTGGTGGACTCCGGCGGGCGGTGCGTCGGTATCCTGACGCGCACCGGCGCGCTGCGCGCGACGGTGTACCAGCCGGCCGTCGACAACCGCGGCCGGCTGCGGATCGGCGCCGCGCTCGGCATCAATGGCGACGTGTCCGGCAAGGCGAAGCTGCTCCTGGATGCCGGTGCCGACGTGCTCGTCGTCGACACCGCGCACGGCCATCAGGACAAGATGCTGCAGGCCCTGCGCGCGGTGCGGGACGTGACGCCAGCCGTGCCGGTGGTAGCCGGCAACGTGGTCACCGCGACCGGCGTGGCCGAGCTGGTCGAAGCGGGCGCCGACATCGTGAAGGTGGGCGTCGGCCCCGGCGCGATGTGCACCACCCGGATGATGACAGCGGTGGGCAGGCCGCAGTTCAGCGCCGTGCTCGAGTGCGCCGCGGAGGCGAGGCGGCTCGGCCGCCACGTCTGGGCTGACGGGGGTGTCCGCTACCCGCGGGATGTGGCCCTTGCGCTGGCCGCCGGCGCCGCCAGCGTCATGATCGGATCGTGGTTCGTGGGGACCTGCGAGTCGCCTGGCGACGTGTTCCGTGATGCGGACGGCCGGCTCTACAAGGAGAGCTTCGGGATGGCCTCGGCTCGCGCGGTGCGGCTGCGCGCTGCCGCCGACTCGCCGTTCGAGCGGGCCAGGAAGGAGCTGTTCGAGGAGGGCATCTCGTCCTCCCGGATGTACCTGGACCAGCAGCGGCCCGGCGTGGAGGACCTGCTGGACAGCATCACCGCGGGCCTGCGCAGTTCTTGCACCTACGCGGGCGCCGACAGCCTGGAAATGCTGCATCGCAACGCCGTCGTCGGGATCCAGGGCGCGGCCGGTTACGCGGAGGGAAAGCCGCTGCCGACCGGCTGGTGACGTCCGGCCGGCGGGCTAGGCGACAGCGTTGGGGCTGGCGGTGACCGAGGTGGCTGCCATGGCCCACTTCGCGATCCGGTCAAGGAGCTCGCTGCTGACCGCCGACTCGGCGTGTCCGAACCCCTGCTCGATCCAGAGCTCCTTGGGCTCGCGGGCCGCCTCGAACAGCTGCTCGGCGTGGTCAGACGGGAAATAGACGTCCCGGTCGCCGTGCACGATCAGCAGCGGCGTCGGGGAGATCAGGCTGGCGGCGTCGGCCGGCGGCATCGGAATCGGGTCCCACCTGCCGTGCCGGATCCGGGTGTGCAGGATCAGCCTGGACACCAAGCGTCCGGTCGGGTGCTCGACTGCCCAGTGCACCCGGCGCATGGCGGGGGTGCCGCGGTAATACCAGCGGCCGGGCCCGCTCACGGAGATGACGGCGTCCACGCCACCGACGAGCCCGGCGTGCCGCAGCACGATAGAGGCGCCCATCGAGAAGCCCACCGTGACGACCTGCTCGTAGCCGAGCTCGCGCAGGTACCGCACGACCACGTCGACATCCTTGATCTCCAGGTCGCCCAGCGTGCTCTGGCCGCCTGACCGGCCGTGGCCGCGAAAGTCGAAGACCCCTACCCCGCCGTGCCGATTGAGATGTTTTGCGACCCGCCAGACGTGCGGCCAGCGCCAGTGCAGGGTGAAACCGTGCGCGACTACGAAGCCCAGACTGCGGTCGCCATCCAGGTGGACGGCCTCGATCGGGACCGCGTCGTCAGTTACCAGGATCTCGGCTTTGGCCACGGGCTTCGTCATGCTCCCTATTCTGCGGGACGGTTTTGCCGTCCTTAGCAGAGCCCTTCCCCGGTCGGGTCCGGCTAGGGCAGGCTGATGGCTGCGGGGGCCCCGGGGGTCGTCCCCAGTCAGCAGTGTCCGGAATATCCGCCCGTGCGCCCATGGAGAGCACATGCCCGTCCTCGACCAGCTCGTGTCCGCCATCAGGTCCGCTGCCATCGAGGTCGTCGACCTCACCGCCCGGCTCGACGCCACGACGCCCGTCATCCAGCTCCCGGAGCCGTTCGCCAACACAGTCCCGTTCTCACTGCGCGAGGTCAGCCGCTATGACGACCGCGGACCCGCCTGGTACTGGAACGACATCACCACCGGCGAGCACACCGGTACCCACTTCGACGCGCCGGTGCACTGGATCACCGGGCGAGACGGCGTGGATGTGTCGGCCGTCCCGGTCACGAGGCTCATCGCGCCAGCTGTCGTGCTCGACTTCAGCGCGCAGGCCGCCGCCGACCCCGACTTCCTGCTGGAACCAGCGCACATTCAGCAGTGGGTGGCAGAGCACGGCCCGCTGCCGGACGGCGGCTGGCTGCTGTACCGGACCGGATGGGATGCCCGGTCGGGCAGCCAGCGGGAGTTCCTGAACGCAACCGAGACCGGGCCGCACACGCCCGGTGTCTCGGTCGAGTGCGCGCGCTGGCTCGCGGTCGAGGCGCCCGTAATCGGCCTCGGGGTCGAGACGGTGGGCACGGACGCGGGGGCGGCGCACTCGTTCGACCCGCCGTTCCCCTGTCACGCGGCCTTGCTCGGCGCCGGCAAGTACGGACTCACGCAGCTGCAGAATCTCGCGGCGTTGCCGCCCACCGGCGCCGTCGTCGTGGCGGGCCCGCTGCCCATCGCGGGTGGCTCGGGCAGTCCCGCCAGAGTGCTGGCGCTCGTCGAGCGATGAAGGTCACCGACGCCGTCGCCGCCGCGCTCACCGAGCTGGGCGCGGACACCGTGTTCGGCGTGGTCGGCAGCGGCAACTTCCACGTGACCAACGCGCTGATCGCCCGTGGTGCGCGGTATATCGCCGCCCGGCACGAGTGCGGCGCGGCGAGCATGGCCGACGCCTGGGCGCGGCTGGCTGACCGGCCCGGTGTGCTCACCCTGCACCAGGGTCCCGGCATCACCAACGCACTGACCGGCATCACCGAGTCGGCCAAGAGCCGCACGCCGCTGCTCGTCCTCGCCGCCGATGTCAGCGGGTCGGCTGTGACGTCCAACTTCCGGATCGACGTGGCGGCGATCGCGGCGGCGACAGGCGCTACGCCGGCCCGGCTGCACTCGCCCGGCTTCGCCGTCGATGACGCCGTGCGCGCCTATCGGCTAGCCCGCGACGAGCGGCGCACCGTCGTGCTGGCGCTGCCGCTCGACGTGCAAGCGAGCGAGTGCAGCTGGCCCGGGCCCGCGGATCCAAGC
>JBAUAR010000628.1:0-4170 GCA_049675875.1 Streptosporangiaceae bacterium | reverse complement strand
GCACCGCCGCGGGACCGCCGCCGAAGTGGCTGCTGGCGGCCAGTCCCGCGATCGGCGGGGCTGCCGCGGCGATCGCCCCAGCGGCCGCGAGGGCTCGTCCGGCATTCACCACCCCGAACCCGATCTGCTCATCCCAGCCGCCCAGCGGCCGCGTGCTCGGCGTCGTGCTGCTCGTGATCGCGGAGATGAGCTGCGCGTCGGTTAGCTGCGGGTATGCCGACTTGATCAGCGCGACCACTCCGGCAGTCAGCGCGCAGGCCGGACTGGTGCCGCTGACGTACCAGTACTGGCCGTCCCTGCCTTGCGCCGGAACCCGGTCCCCGGGCGCGGCGACCTGGACCGAGAGGTTCTCGCTGGAGAAGCTGGCCACCTGCCCGGACGCATTGACCGCCGCGACACCGAGCACGCCCGGATAGTCGGCGGGAAACGAGTAGGGCGCATGACCGGCGCCCGTCGCGCCGGCCGAGTCACCGGAGTTGCCGGCCGACGCAACGACGACAACGTTGTGCTCATAGGCGTACTGCAATGCCTTGCGGACGGCCAGGCTCTGCGTGCTGTAGCCGAGTGACATGCTGATCACGCCCGCGTGATTGGTGACGGCGTACGTGATGGCTTGCGCCAGCTCGCTCTGCCCCTGCGCGGCGGACTCCGCCTCGTACCGGGCGGAATTAGGGTCGCCGGCGTCGGTGATGACCCGAATCGAGAGGACCCTCGACTGCGGCGCGGCGCCCAGAATGCCGTCACTACCGTCATGCCCGTGCCCGGCGATCAGCGACGCCATCCAGGTACCGTGCACTCCCCAGTTGGGATTCGAGGGCGGTGTGCTGACCCCGCTGTAGTCGGGGCCGGTGGTCACGCTGCCGATCAGATCAGACACGTCAGGGTTGACACCGCTGTCGATCACCGCCACTGTCACGCCGTTGCCCTGCGTGTGCTGCCAGGCCGAGTAGAGGTTGAGTTCGCTGATCACCCACTGCTCGGCGCTCCGGGCGACATCCGCGCGGGCCGGTGTGGCAGCCAGCAGGCCGACCCAGCCGGTCGCCAGGGCCGCGGCCGCCACCGCGGCCGTGCGTGCCTGCCACCGCCGCGCGATCGGCGTCCGACCGGTTAGCACCCTGGCGCTCCGGGGCACACGGGCGTGGGCGGCGGCTTGCCCAGCACCTGCTGCGCAGAGCTCACCAGGCCGTGGGCCAGGCTGGTCATCTCGGCGAGGACGTAGTCGTCGGCTGACACCTGTTCACGCCGGTCGTCGGTGAATCCGGCCGTCGACAGGATCACGTAGGGGCCGGCCGCGGCGACGTCGGACAGCTGGCGCTCACTGTCACCGAACCCGGCGGCCAGCGTCCCTGGTACCGGGAAGGACTGTACCGGTCCCGGTGCGCCGCCTGCGACTGTCAGGTCCGGGACGACCTTGCTGGCTGCCGCTCCGGCCGGCAGCACAGCCACCACGATGGTGGCCACCATGCTGCCCGAGGAGTCCACGTAGGTGGCCCGCAGCGCCATCCCGCAGCCGCTGCGATCGAGTACGCTCGCTGCTGCCGCGCTGACCACCGCGCTGCAGCTTTCCGCCGGGCTGATGCCGACCCGTTGTGCCTGCAGGGTCAGGCCGGCGGTTCCGTCGAGCGCACCAGCGGGCACGGTGTACGAGACGGCGGCGGGGAAGATCTTCCCGGCCGGCAACACTCGCCAGCGCCGCTCCATCTCCCAGCCGACGATCTGGCGCTGCTGGCTCGCCGTGAAGTGACGTGGCAGCAACCGGTGCGCGACCCCGACCGCTGCGGTCGCCAGGCCGCCCAGCCCGACAGCGAGCAGCAGCGAGAACACCACAACCCGCAGCCCGCCGCGGCCCCCGCGGCCAGTCCGGTTACGGGTGGCGGCGGGCACCAAACCAGGCACAGCCGGGCCCTGATCGCTGCGAGCGCTGCCCGGCCAGCCCCATGTCGGCTCGGGCTGCGACGTCACACCGGGATTTTACGGCCTCTGATCACCCTCCCGGGCGATGCCGACCGGGCGCGCCCGCCGCTAGTACGTCGGCAGGCTGGGGTCTACCTGGCTCACCCACGCCAGCACGCCGCCGCCGACGTGCACCGCATCGGAGAAGCCGGCGTTCTTGACCACCGCGAGGCACTCCGCGCTACGCGCGCCGCTCTTGCAGTGCAGCACGATCCGCTTGTCCTGCGGCAGCTGCTCCAGCGCCGCCCCGGTGAGAAACTGATCCTTCGGGATCAGGGTCGCGCCAGGGATCGAGACGATCTCGTACTCGTTCGGCTCGCGCACGTCGATGAGGAAGATGTTGTCCTTGCGGTCCAGCATTTCCTTGAGCTCGGTCGCGGTGATCGTGGAGCCCGACGCAGCCGCCGCGGCGTCCTCCGATACGACGCCGCAGAACGCGTCGTAGTCGATGAGGCTGGTGATCGTCGGGTTCTTGCCACAGATCGCGCACTCCGGATCCTTGCGCACCCGCACGGTCCGGTAGCTCATCTCCAGCGCGTCGTAGATCATCAGGCGTCCGGCCAGCGTGTCGCCGACCCCGGTCAGCAGCTTGATCGCCTCGTTGACCTGGATCGAGCCGATCGAGGCGCACAGCACGCCGAGGACGCCGCCCTCGGCGCAGGACGGCACCATGCCCGGCGGCGGCGGGTCCGGGTACAGGCACCGGTAGCACGGACCGTACTCGGCCCAGAACACGCTCGCCTGGCCGTCGAACCGGAAGATCGACCCCCACACGTACGGCTTGCCCAGCAGCACGCAGGCGTCGTTGACCATGTACCGGGTGGCGAAGTTGTCCGTTCCGTCCACGATCAGGTCATAACCGGAGAAGAGGTCCATGACGTTGTCGTTGGTCAGCGCCTCGGTGTGCACCTGGACGCGGACGAAGGGGTTAATCTCGGCGATCGAATCTCGCGCCGACTCGGCCTTCAGCCGGCCCACGTCGGACTGGCCGTGGATGATCTGACGCTGCAGATTGGACTCGTCCACGGTGTCGAAGTCGATGACCCCGAGCGTGCCCACACCGGCCGCGGCCAGGTAGAGCAGGGCTGGCGACCCCAGGCCGCCCGCCCCGACGACGAGCACCCGGGAGTTCTTCAGCCGCTTCTGCCCGGTCATGCCGATCTCTGGAATGATCAGGTGGCGCGAATAGCGCTTCACCTCGTCGAGGGTTAGCTCTGCGGCGGGCTCGACCAGCGGTGGCAGTGACGACACAGTGGCTCTCCTGAACTTCGCTTGTGGCTCACTACTGTGAACCCGGCCGTGCCGTGCCACATTCCGGCGCGGGACTGTCACTGGTGCCGAGTACAACTCGACGTCATGCAGCAGATTCCAGCGAAACAACCGCCCGGCCGGCCAGCCAGGCCCGCTGACCTGATCCGCGGGCTGGTGGTGCCGCAGGTGGCACCGCCCTATGACGACGAGCCGACGGCTGCCATGGCCGGTTTCTGTCCCGACGCCACCGCCGGCTGGCCTGCCGCCAAGACCGCGGTGTCTCCCGGCCCGCGCGGGCCGGACCGGGACCCCGGCAAGCCAGCAGCACCGCAGTCCGCGGCGCTCGGCGCCAGTTCCGACGACCCGGACGCTGCCGGGGCCTGGCCCGGCCAGTTCGCTCAGGTTCTGGCCGAGACACTGGCCGGGTCGAGGCCGCACCGCCAGCTGGCGGCGTGGACCACGGAGCAGGCCCGCCGGCAGATCCGGCAACTCGGGCCGCTGTTCGCCACCGGAGACCGGCCGCTGGTCCGCCGGATCATGACCGCAGCGCCGGCCGGCGGCGTACTCGAACTCACCGCCGTCGTCGGGTTCGGCTCGCGGGTTCGGGTGCTGGCGGTGCGGCTGGAGCGCGCGGGTACCGGGCGCTCCTGGTGCTGCACGGCCATCGAGTCGGCCTGACGAGCCCACCCAGCTCGCTGGGGTAGCCGGACCGGCTCCGGCTGGGCGGGCAGGTATGAAAGACGGTCGATCGGCGCGGGCCGCGTTCCCCCCTGAATTATCGGTTGCGCGGGTCGCCGTGGCACATCTTGAACTTCTTCCCCGACCCGCACGGGCACGGGGCGTTCCGGCCGACGCCCGCGAACTGGCCGTCGCCAGCCTGACCACTGGCGTGCTGGGCGCGGCCCGAAGCGTCGTCGCTCGGCGCGCTATAGCTGAGGCTGCCCGCGCGCTGCGGCCGGGCAAGGC
>JBAUAR010000627.1:0-11513 GCA_049675875.1 Streptosporangiaceae bacterium | reverse complement strand
GCCCGGCGCCGTCCTGCCCGAGCATGCCCGCGGCGAGCCCGGCCAGGGCTCCTATCTCGGCGGCGGCGATCTCCGCGAGCCGCGCGGGAAGCCCCCCCTACCTGTATCCGGCCCTCGGTGCAAGTGGTCGGGTTTAAGTGTGTGACCGTCCCTAGCGGGTTTCGGGCATGGCTGACTCTGCTGCCTGCCCTGATCGCTGCCCTGGTCTGCGGGCCGGAGGCCGGGTCAGGAGGCGCGCAGCGACGCCGCAGGCGCTCTTGGGGCGGGCGGCCGGCCCGTGGAAGGATCGGGCGGCGGGGCCAGGGAGGTGCTAGCGGGAAGATCGGGTTCTGTGGGGGCGGCTCCCAGAGGGTTCGGGTCGCGGGGGGTCGTCTGCCGGAAGGAGGGGCGGGTCAGGGGCAGCCAGCCTTACCCGGGCGCGCGGGCCCGTGGTGGCGGGCCCGGTCACATGATGATGGATTCGGTGGCCCCGGCCTGCCGGGGTGCGGCCGCTCAGTCTTTTGAGGCCGTCCGCCAGCTGCCCCGCGCTGCGGGGCCCGGGCGACCTGACAGGGGGCTGGCGGGAGCCGGCCGCGTGGTGCCGCATCGGCTTGATGATGGCGCCCATCCCTCGCTGTACCTGCGGCGTGACTTCATCCCGCGGCGTTCACACCGTGGCCAGCGCGTCGTCGCCGAGCTCGGTCAGGATGTGGCAGGCGCGGCGGACGATCTTGCGGGCCTCCGACAGGGCTGCGCGCTTGCCGTCTTTGCGGTCCTTCACCTGCGCGTAGTAGCCGTGATCGGGAGCGGTGGGGCGGGCGTGGGTCTTGCCCGCCTCATACAGGCACCAGCGCAGCACCGGCGGGCCCTGCCGGGACAGGTGCCCCGGTGAGCGCTTGCCGTCGGAGGAGTAGACGGTGATGTCCAGCCCGGCGAACCGGACCGCCTTGCGGGCGGAGGTGAACCGGCCGGCGCTGCCCAGCCAGCAGGTCAGCGCGACCGCGGTGATGGGCCCGACCCCGTAGATGGATTCGGCGAGCAGCTTCGCGCCGTGCAGGTGGCGGGCCGCGGCGGTCAGCTGCCGGCGCAGGCCGTCGAGCTCGCTCCCGGTGACCTCCAGCATCCGCAGGCACAGCATGACCTGCTGCTGCCCGGCCGGCGACAGGCACGCGCGGGCCAGGGCGGCCAGCTCGGTCGGCGCGCCTGCACGGCTGAGGTCACCGAACACCGGCGCGCCCTGGTGGAACAGCACCGCGTGGACGCGCTGGATCCAGGCGGTGTGCGCGCGGCGCAGGTCATGGTAGGCCTCCAGCAGCGCCCGGCACTCCAGGACCTGCGGTGGCGGGATCCAGCACTCCGGCAGCCGCCCCCCCCCCGCTAGCAGGTCCCGCATCAGCCGCGCGTCCGCCCGGTCGGTCTTGGCCCGCCTCTTGCGGCCGCGGGCCGTCGCGGTGTCGGCCGTCTCGGCCAGGTGCGCGGTGATGCCGGCCGCCGCCAGCTCCCCGGCCACATACCGGCAGCCGGTGCACGCCCCGACGGCAAACGCGACATCTCCAGGGTGCTCGAACCGGCCGGCTAGCCACGACCGGAAATGTTCCCGGTCGGCCGGCGTGACCTGCCCGCACTGCACCTCGCCGGTGTCCAGGTCGACATAGTCGAAGGTGATCTGCTTCCGGTATATCTAATCCGCCTGCGATTGATGGCATCGGGACCTCCTCATGCTCCGTGGCCGAATGCCGAACACGTCCATCGTGACGTGCCTGAGCTGGGGAGGTCTCGCACGCACCCGGCGCCACAAACGCCTTCCCCGCTCAGCCCGCTACCGGACCGGCCGGATGCATGTCATCTTTTCCCCCTCCGCCGGAGCGGAGGGGGCGCCGCCTGGCCGGTGACCGGCCGGGCCGCGCAGATCGCCTCGCTCACCTCGGTCACCTCCTCCACCAGGCCTGCGAACCGCTGATGCTCGGCGACCTCCCGCTCCGCTTTCTCCAGCTCCGGCCCGGGCTTCAGGTGCACGTTGACGGTCTTGCCGCCGGCCCGGCGGGTCAGGTTGTACTGCGGCCCGTGCCCCCGGTGCCCCGGCTGCGCGCACGCGCAGTTCGGCTTGCCGCACTTGCGCCACACCACGTTCAGCGCACCCCGCCGGAAATCACCGGCCCCGGAGATCAGGCCGAACAGCTCGGCGCGGCGGCGCTCCAGCCACGCCAGGTCACGGTCAGGGAAACCAGCCACGGGGCACCTCCACCTAGTCTGAGTGACAACATCACTCAGACTAGCCAGATGACCTGCGCAAGCCAAGCACCCCACAATCCTGTCGTGCACCCAGCATGCAGCGATAACCCGATGCGGGTCCCCGTGCTTCCCGGTCGGCTGTGCTTCCCGGTCGGCTGTGCTTCCCGGTCGCCCTGCTTGCCGGTCGCCCTGCTTGCCGGTCGCCCTGCTTGCCGGTCGCCCGTGGTTCCCGGGTCAGAAGGCCGAGTAATCGCGCGCGCTCAGCCGCGGCCCGCGGCGCGGCGGTCCTTGCCCGCCGAGTTCGATGAGCCGGGTCGCTCGGTACCGGTGGCCGGCGTAGGGCGCCAGCAATTCCAGCATGCCGGCGTCGTCGGCGGGCGTACCCGCCAGCGCCCAGCCGACCAGCGTCGGGATGTGATAGTCGCCCACGCTGACCGCGTCGGCGTCACCACACGCGCGCTGCCGGACCTCCGCCGCCGTCCACGGCCCGACGCCAGGCAGCGACTGCAGCAGCCGGTCGGTCTCCTCGCCGGGCAGTCCGGTGAGGGCTTCCAGGCGGCCGGCTCGCCGGGCTGCGGCGACGACAGTCCGGGCACGCACCGGCTCTACGCCAGCCCGGTGCCAGTCGGAGAACGGGATGGCCTGCCAGGCTTCCGGAGCCGGTACGACGCGCAGTCCGGCCGGCGCCGGGCCGGGGGCTGGCGAGCCGTGCCACGTGACGAGGCGCCGCCAGGCCCGCCGCGCCTCCCGGCCGACCACCTTCTGCTCCAGCACCGCCGGAATCAGGGCCTCCAGCACCCGGTCCGTCCGGCCGATGCGAAGTCCAGTCAGCCGCCGGGCCAGCTCGGACAGCCGTGGATGGACCGGACGGAAGTCTTCGGGTGCATCCCGCACACCCAGCAAGTCCGGCACTGACGCCACCAGCCAGCGGGCGCCAGGACCCCATGCCAGTCCCTGGATGCGCGGGCCGGGTGCCGCTCCCGCACCGGGTTGCGTCGACAGCCGCAGGGTGCCTGGCCCGGCCGGGGTGAGGGACGTGCGCCACACAGCGCCCGACGCGTCGATGCGGAAGGTGGGGTCGTAGGCCCCGCGCCGGTGCACGAGCAGCGTCAGCCGGATATCGACCCAGAACGGTGCAAGCCAGTCAAGCCCTGCGTCCGCGAGCTCACCGGGCGGCAATGCCTCGGCTCCGGATCCATCCGGCCCGGGCCGAGGCAGCCCACCGGCGTCCGGCCGCACGGCCTCCCAGCGCGTGCTGCTGTCCGTCGTCGCCTCCGTATCTGGCGTCCGCCCGCCGAGGTACGTCGCCAGGATGCTGATTCCGCGCTGCCGGGCCGGGGGACGATCGCCCGGAGCTCCAGCTTCGGGCATAGTGACTAGATGCTGTACTCAACTATTCTCGCCGGCGGCAGCGGTACGCGGCTCTGGCCGTTGTCGCGCGCCGGCGAGCCCAAGTTCCTGCACTCGCTGACTGGGACAGACCGGTCGCTGCTGCAGGCGACGGCCGACCGCATCCGGCCGCTGTCAGCAGCCGATTGCATCTACGTCGTCACGGGCACCGCGCACGAGGCGGCGATCCGCAGTCAGCTCCCCGAACTGCCCGCGGGCAATATCCTGGTGGAGCCGTCGCCCCGCGACTCGTGCGCCGCAGTGAGCCTCGCCTGTGCCGTACTGGCGAGGCGCGATCCGGACGCGATCATGGCCGTGTTCTCAGCTGATCACCTCATCGGCGACGAGCGGGCGTTCGCGGAAGTCATCCGGCAGGCGGCAGCGACCGCTCGCGACGGGTACCTGACTACCGTGGGCATCCGGCCGCGGCACGCCGAGGTGCGGTTCGGTTACCTCAAGGTCGGCGAGCCCTTGGCGGACGGCGCCAGGACGGTGGCGAAGTTCAAGGAGAAGCCCACCCGCGAGGTCGCGGCCGGTTACCTGGAGTCCGGGCAGTACCTGTGGAATGCCGGGATCTTCGCGTTCGGCGTTCGTGTGTTCCTCGACGAGCTGGCCCGGCAGCTGCCGCACCTGTCCGGGGGCATTGCGCAGGTCGCCGACGCCTGGGACAGCCCGGCCCGCGATCAGGTACTCGCCGAGGTCTGGCCGGGCCTGGAGAAGATCTCGGTGGACTACGGGGTGCTGGAGGGCGCGGCGGCTGCCGGCAAGGTCGCGACCGTGCCGGCAGACATGCCCTGGAGCGACGTCGGCGACTTCGATTCGCTCGGCGAGTCGCTGCCGACCGACGAGTCGGGCAACCTCGTCATCGCGCCGCATGCGGAGATCGTCGTGCGCGACGTTAAGGACGCCGTCGTTGTGTCCACCACCGACCGGGTCGTGGCCGTGATCGGCCTAGACGACGTGGTCGTCGTCGACACCGCGGACGCGACCCTGGTGTGCGCCCGATCGCGGGCCCAGGAGGTCAAGCAGGTCGTCGAAGAACTGCACGGCCGCGGCCAGCAGTCCAGGCTCTAGGGGCGCGGCCGCGCCAGCGCGGGTAACCGGGCCGGAACGGGCGCGAGTTACTCCGTTCCCTGGCTCGCGGCGCGCTCATAACTGATCATGTGCGCCTCCGCCGACGAAGCCCAGGTGAATTCCATCGCTCGCGAGTAACCAGCCTCGCCCAGGGCGGTCCGGCGCTCGGGGTCGGCCAGCAGCGCCTGCAGCGCGGTTTTGATGCTGTCGGGATCCGGCTCGGTGTAGGCGACCGCGTCCCCGCCGACCTCAGGCAGCGCCGTCCGATGGGTGGTGAGCACGGGGGCGCCGCAGGCCATGGCCTCCAGCGCGGGTAGCCCGAAGCCCTCACCGGTGCTGGGGAAGGCAACCACGAGAGCGCCGCCGAAGAACCCGGGCAGGTCGGTGAAGTGCAGGTAACCGGGCCGGACTAGATGCAGGTGGGCCGGGACGCCGGCCACCGCCTCGTCGACTTCCTCGCTCCAGCCGCTGGCGCCGGCGAGCACCAGAGCCGGCGGGTCGGCCATCTGCTCGGCCACCGCGGCCCAGCCGCTGATCAAGGCGGGCACGTTCTTGCGCGGCTCGAGAGTGCCGAGATAGGCGACGTAAGACCGGCCGTGCAGGCCGAGCCGGTCGGACACCTGGCGCCGCTGGGTCTCAGTGGGCCGGTGGAACAGCGTGTGGTCGACCCCGTGATAGGCCACGTCGATCCGGGTCGGGTCCGCGGCGAGTACCCGGACGAGCTCGTCCCTGGTCGCCTTCGACGGCACGATCAGCCTGGTGGCACGGCGGGCCGACGTGCGGATCGCCGCCTTGTAGAAGGTCGCGATCACTGGACTGTGCGCGTCTGGCTCGGTGAAAAAGGTCAGGTCGTGAATGGTGACGACGACGGGCTTGTTCGGCCGCAGCGGCATCGAGTAATGCGGCGAGTGCATGACGTCCGCTTCCACCTGCTGGGCCACCAGCGGCAGACCGCTCTGCTCCCAGGCCAGCCTGGCAGGCCGGTGTGCAATGGCCGGCGGCCCGGCGACGACCCTCGCGTTCGGCACCAGCAGGCCGTATCGCTCCTCGTCGGCCCGCTGGCACGCTACCGCGAGGTCCGCCCCCGCCGCCTCCAGGGCCGAGACCAGCCCGTCCACGTATCGGCCGAGAGCGCCGCGGTCAGCAGGCACCGCAGTCGCGTCAATCAGCACACGAGGCGCCACTGCCGGTCACGTTCCTTCCCTCTGATTACCTTGTCCCGGCTATCCCGGCCGGTTCTGCCACTCCGCAGGCGAGGCAGCCGCAAGTCACCCCGCGGCCTTCTCCTGGGAGACCCATCGGACCCTGCCCGGGCAGCCCTGCCCGAGGGGCGTACCCGGCCGTGCCGCAGCACGGCCCGCGCCCGACATGCTCATCCGAGGACGTAGTGCGCCGGGATCAACGCGCATCACCGAAGGCCCCGCCCTGGATGTCCCGTCAGATCCGAGCGTACGCCCTCGGCAGCGCCAGCGTGCCGCGGTGCAGGGGCGTGTTCGGCGTCGCCCGCCAGTGTTCAGCCGGGCACCTCCCGCCGTTCGGCTCGGCTGCCCGCGCCGGTCAGCTGCACCACCTGCCAGCGGGGGCTGCGGCCCGGCCTGGCAGGCCGCCGCCCGCGGTCACGCCGCTGCCGTCCGTCAGCACGACGGGACCGGCTTGCCCGCCTTGATGGCCTGCAGGTCACTGATCGCGCCCGCCAGCGAACCCACCTTGACCAGCCGCAACCCGGCCGGCACAGCGCCGGCGGTGTTCGGGCAGTTGGCGACCGGGGTGAGGAAGATCGTCGCGCCGGCCGCCCTGGCGCCCGCCATCTTCTGCTGAATGCCGCCAATCGGCTCAACCACGCCGGTGGGCTCGATCTCCCCGGTGCCGGCGATGAAGCGGCCGCCAGTCAGGCTGTCCGGCGTGAGCTTGTCGACGATCCCGAGCGCGAACATCAGTCCGGCGCTCGGCCCGCCGATGTCGGCCAAGTTGATCTTCACGCTGAACGGGAACTGGTAGACCGGCGATCCCAGTTCGATCCCCACGACAGGCTTGTTCCCGATGTCCTTGGTCGCCAGCGTGACGGTCCTGACCGTGCCACCGCGATCGATCGTCAGGCTGACCGGCGCGCCGGGCGTGCGGTCCCTGATCATGGTGACCACGTCGTGGTGGCAGCCAACCGGCGTGCCGTCCACAGCCGTGATCTCGTCGCCCGGCCGGAGCACGCCAATCGCGGGCGTCCCCTTGACCGTGGCCGCGATCGGATCTTCGGTCCTGAAGCCGATGTTGAGGTAGCACAGCGCGGCCGCAGTGGCGTCCTGCTGGGATCCCAGCATCTCCTGGGTGTCCTGCTGGATCACCTGCTGCTGGGTCTGTCCTGATGAGTAGATCTCGCTCGCCGGGACAACCGCGTCGTCGGGCGTGAGCCAGGCTCGCAGGGCGCTGAAGATGTTGAAATCCGTGCCCGGGCCGCCGGTGTAGGACACGGTCACCAGGTTGAGGTTGCCGGTCGTGAGATACGTGTGGCGGCCGGTGATCTGGATGAGGTCCTTGCCGTCGGGCTTACCCAGCGTGTTGAGTGTGGGCCCTGGGGTCAGGGCCACGTAGGGCACCGACACCACGGCCGCCACGACGAGCGCCGCCACCACGCAGACTCCGGCAATCACGAGCGTGACGAAGCGGCGCGACATGCCGGACAGCCGGTCGCCCGCGATCGGCAGCCTAGGCACCTTCGACCCACTCGCTGGACCCGTCAGCGAAGAACTGGTGCTTCCAGATCGGGACCGTGGCCTTCAGGTCGTCGATCAGCGCATGACACGCGACAAACGCCACATCGCGGTGCGCTGCGCCCACCGCAGCCACCACGGCGAAGTCCCCGATCTGCAGGTCACCGGTCCGGTGGGCGACCGCCAGCGATACAATCGCGTGGCTTGCCGCGATCTTCTCGGCAACTCGCTGCAACTCGCCCAGCGCGCTCGGGTGGGCGGTGTACGACAGCGCCGTCACGGCATGCCCGTGGTCATGATCGCGCACCCCACCGGTGAACACGACGACGGCACCCGCCGCGGGATCGGCCGCCGCAGCCTGGATCTCATCGACCGACAGCGGCTCGGAGCGCAGTTCGATCATCCTGATGACGGTCACGATGCCAAAGTTACAGGCAGCTGGCCGGTATCCGGCCAGCGCGTCAGGAGGCGGCTACGGACCCGCGCCGGCCACGGGGCCGGCAATCTCAGGAACCGCGGCGGCGGCGCCGGACCTGGCGGACGATGGCCGCTGTGCCGATGACGGCTACGGTGGCGCCGGCGGCGGTGATCGTCGCGTCCTTGCGATCCAGCCGGCGGCCGGCCACTGCGTGATGCCCGGCCCGCTGGTCAAGCAGCACCTGGAGTGCGGTCGCGTTGTCATAATCCGGCTGCCACCCTGCCTCGCGCAGGGCCTTGCAGTCCACTATCCACGGATACACCGCGTATCGCAGGTCAGACACCGGTGCCGGGGTGATACCGGCCCGGTGCAGCCGCTGCGCGGTGGCGAACGTCAGACCCGGCGGCAGCTCGATGCGGCGCAGCCCGGCGATCTCTTCCAGTTCATCCTGCTCGAGCCAGCCGTCGCTGCCGACCGCGAAGGCACCGGTCACCCGACCCGCCGCGGCCAGTTCCAGCGCTCGGACCAGGTCGTCGACGTGACAGAACTGCCAGCGCGCAGCGCAGCCTTTGACTGCCAGCAGTCTCGGCGCCTCGAAGTGCCGGGTGATCAGCGTGTCTACCCCGTCACCGACGAGCGCGGCCGGCCGGGCGACGGTGATCTGCATGCCCAGGTGGGCGCGGGGCGAGCGCTCCGCAAGGTGCTCGATCTCCAGCAGGTCGCCCGCCACGCTGTCGTCCGAATCCTGCCAGAGCGGCGCATCTTCCGGCATCGGCACCGAGTTGTCGGGGCGGGCGCCGTACACCATGGCGCTCGTCACCAGCACGACCCTGCTCACGCCGCCAGCCGCAGCCGAGGTCAGCACCGTCTGTGCGCCCCGCACGTTGAAGGCGCGCCTGCTCCGCGCGTCCGTGTCAGGTGACAGGTCGATGTCGGTGTGCACGATGACGTCGACCCCCGCTAGCCGTCCGGCCAGCGCGGGATCGCGGACGTCCACGATGCGCCACGTCACACCCTTCACGTCACCGCGGGTGCCATCGATCGCGACGACCCGGCCGACCAGATCCGAGCTCGCCAGCCGCGTGGTCAGCGCCAGTCCGAGCCCGTGGGCCGCGCCGGTAATGGCGACTACGGGGCGCGGTTCGAAAGCGTCGCGCTCAGCCTGCTCGGAGTAGGCGGCCTGTGGTGCGGCGGGCTCGGTCGGGGACGACTGGCTCGACGCCGGCTCGCCGTCACGATCCGGTGCCACCCGGCTGGCTGCGGCACCGCGGTCAGCCGGGGTTGCCGATCCCGCGGCTGGGCTGCGCTGACGGCGAACCTGGGCTACTCGGTGGCTCACGGGTGACCGCTCCCGGTATAGCTTGGCGAGTGTGGACGCTTCCATCCTGCCGGATAGGCCAGGCCGATGAATGAGCCTCCCTTCGGCTTCGGGCCAGGCGGCGGCGCTGGCTCCGGTGATGACCCCGGCAGGCCCGGCGGTGGCGGGCCAGGCGCGGGCGGGCCGGCCGGGCCGTTCGGCGGGGCTAATCCGATGGGAGACCCGCAGCAGTTCGCCGAGGCACTCCGCCAGTTCGCCGACCTCATGGCCTGGCAAGGCGGGCCGGTCAACTGGGATCTGGCCAAGAACATCGCGCGCCAGGCTGTGGCGCAGAAGGGCGACGCCAGCATCCTGGCGACCGACCGCGCCAAGGTGGTCGAGGCCCTGCGACTAGCCGATCTGTGGCTGGATGAGACGACCGAGCTTCCGAGCGGGATCCGGACCACGAACGCCTGGAGCAGGTCCGAGTGGGTCGAGGCTACGCTGCCGGTGTGGTCCAAGCTGTGCGACCCGATTGCGGCGCGCGCAGTCAGCGCGATGGGCGGCCTGCTCGGCGATGACCCGGCGGCCGTCGCAGGCGGCCTGCCTCCCGAGATGCAGGCGGTAGTCGGCGGCCTTGGCGGTCTCGGCGGGCTGACCGAGATGATGCGCCGAATCGGCGGGATGATGGTGGGCGGCCAGGCGGGCGCAGCCGTCGGCGCGCTCGCAGAGGAGGTCGTGAGCTCTACGGACGTCGGGATACCCCTGGGTCCGGAGGGCACAGCGGCGCTGCTGCCGGCCGGCGTAGCGGCCTTCGGCTCTGGCCTGGAGGTCGAGCCCGATGAGGTGCGGCTGTTCCTTGCCCTCCGGGAAGCCGCCTATCACCGGCTGTATGGCCACGTGCCGTGGCTGCGGGCGCGGCTGTATGGCGCCGTCGAGGACTACGCCAGGGGCATCACGGTGGACGCGTCGGCGCTGCGTGACGCGATGCCGCAGATCGACCCGACCAACCCCGAGGCCCTGAACGAGGTGATGTCGGGGGCCGCGCTGTTCCAGCCCGAGGACACGCCGGCGCAGAAAGCGGCGCTGGCGCGACTCGAGACGATGCTGGCTCTCGTCGAGGGCTGGGTAGCGACCATCGTCACTGCCGCCGCCACGGACCGGCTGCCGCAGGCAGGGGCGCTCGCCGAGGCGATCAGGCGGCGCCGGGCTACCGGCGGCCCGGCGGAGCGGACCTTCGCCACTCTGGTCGGCCTCGAACTGCGGCCGCGCAGGCTGCGGGAGGCCGCGGCCATCTGGGAAGGGCTCACCGCCGAGCGCGGGATCGCGGGGCGCGACGCTATCTGGGCGCACCCGGACCTGCTGCCGACGGCCGACGACTTCGACGATCCTGACGGCTTCGTTCACGGCCGGCCGGAGCTCGACATCTCTGACTTCGACTCTCCTGCAGCGGGGTCCGACGACGGCGAATCCGAGACGCCCGGCCAGGACAGCTGACGCGGTAGCGACCGCACGCGGCCCGATGGCGACCGCTCAGCGAGGTGATAGCGACCATGGCCGACCCCATGGCGACCGCTCAACAGCTACGGCGAACGTTGACGCCGAAATTCGTCCGGTTCGCAGCTTTTGACCCCACCGAGCGGTCGCTATGGGCGCGTACGGTCGTTATCGGTACGACGCCGTTTCGTGGCGCGTCCCCGCAGATCGGTCGAGATTTCTCCGTCCACAACGGGTGGACACTATCGCGGCAGGTCGGGCCTGCGATCGGTGCGTGTCCGGCGGGTAAATTCACATGGGCGTGCCGGGAAATCCACAGGGACGCGCCGTGCGCTCCCCACACTGCGCACAGCCTTATGCACAGGGCGGGCTTGACCGGCCGAGTGGCCGAGCCTAACTTCGCGATCCAGGGGTCCCCGGGTCCGGGTCGCACGTTGCTTCTGGGGAAGGGGGGCGAGCGGTCCGGTGCCCGGGGACTTGCCCCTTCGGACTGTCGGCGGCTCGTGGCAGCCTCGCACCATGAGACCGGCGCTACGGGCAGGATTGCTGCCAGTCTGGCGGGACGCGGACACGGTGCAGATCGGCATCGACCCGCGTCGCGCCATCGCCATCACGGGCATGAGCCACGCCGCCGACGTGGTCAGACTGCTCGACGGCAGCCGAGACCGTGCTGACGTCGTATCGGAGGCCGCCCGCCGTGGTGTGCCCGCCGCAGCGACAGAGCGGGTGATCACGGTGCTCGCGGCCGCCGGTGTGCTCATCGATTACCCGGCGCAGCTGCTGCGGTCGGTGCCTGCCGGCCTCCGACGGCGGCTGCTTCCGGTGCTCGCCGCTGCCTCACTAGGCAGTCAGGACGGCGACGGCGGCGCGCGGCTGCTAGCTCGCCGGGCCGCGACGACGGTAGCGGTGCGCGGGGCCGGGC
>JBAUAR010000626.1:0-7397 GCA_049675875.1 Streptosporangiaceae bacterium | reverse complement strand
GCACCGCCGGAGGCCGCACCGCCGGAGGCCGCACCGCCGGCTGCCGCACCGCCGGAGGCCCCACCGGGCGACGACGGCACGTCGGCTAGTGCGCCGTGACGTCGTCCGGGTCGGGCGGAGGCTCGTTCGCTGTAGGCGGCTCGGCAACGGCGGCTGCGCCGGGGGCGTCCGGCTCAGGGAGCGGCTCGAGTTGCAGGGCCTCAGGCACCGTCGGCTGCACAGCGGGCGGCGCCTCCGGCTCGTCCCGCTCATCTGGCTCGGCGTCGAGCGTCCGGACCACTGCGGTGCGTGATCGCAGCAGTTCCGGCAGCTCAGGCAGATCAACCAGGCTCGGGTAGTCGTCCTCCGGCACTGGCTCGGGCGCTGGCACGGGCGAGCCCAGCTCAGGAACCGGGATTCCGCCGAAGGCAGGGGCCAGCACCCGGCCCGCCGCCCGCACCGTCGCGTCCCGCAGCGTGTCGCCGACGAGCCGGGCCGCGTACGACAGCAGGCCCTGGCGTTCCGCGTCAGGCTCGTCTCGCGCCGCCGCCGCGAGTTCCTCGGCGAGGCTGCTGGCGAGCGCTTCGGCGGTCGGCCACTGCCCAACCGCACGCCGAGCCTCCGGCGTCACCTTGAAGACGTACCAGTACCGGGGATCGCCGCCGGTCGTCGTCTTCCGAAAGTCGACGTACACCGGGTCGAGTGCCTCAAGTGCGGACGCTACGACCGCGGGGTCGAGGCCCGAACGCGTCGCGATATCCGTGACGGTGACCATGAAGCTCTGCTCGAGCAGGGCAATGGTCGCGTCAAGTACGGGAAGGTCCCTGGCTGCCCAGGTGTCATGCACGAGCAACTACCTAACCGGGACCGCGGCCGGCCCCTCCGTCGTCGGGTCCGCCCTGGCAGGCCACACCAGAGCCGAGGAATCCGGCACTCACGAGGGTAGCGAGAATATCGACCGCGGCGCCCGCGGAGGTCTGTATCGCACGGGATCTGCCCCGCCGGGACCGGGCAACGGATTTTCTACCGCCAGATGGTTGCGTGTACCGGTGCGGCCGACTACGTCGCTAAGCTGTGCGAGCCCGCAACGGCGCGGCCCGGGATCCCGAGAGGAAGATCATGAGTAACGACACCGGTGCTGAGCAGACGCTGGTACTGCTCAAGCCCGACGCCGTGGCTCGCGGACTGGTCGGGCGCATAGTGACGCGCTTCGAGGACGCCCTGCTCAGGGTCGTCGCGAGCAAGATGGTCTGGATGGATGCCGACCTGGCCCGGCGCCATTATTTTGATCTTGAGGAGCGATTCGGGCCCACCGTGTACGCGGCGATGGCGGAGTTCATGCAGAGCGGGCCGGTACTAGCGCTGGTACTCGAGGGCGTCGAGGCAGTCTCGTGCACCCGCAAACTGGTCGGCCCGACCTACCCGGACCAGGCGCCGCCCGGCACCATCCGCGGTGACTTCGCGCACATGAGCCGGGCGTACGCGAACGAGCGCGGGATCGCAGTGGCCAATCTGGTGCACGCCTCCGGCAATGTCGAGGAGGCAGCGCAGGAGATCGCCGTGTGGTTCGCCAAGGGCGAGATCATCGAGCGCTCGTCCGGCGCCGAAGGCTTCGGCCGGTAGCAGCCGCCCTGTCGCGCCCGCCGCCCCGGCGGGTCGCTGCTACTCCCAGTCCTCGTCCGGCTCCGTGGCGGGCGTCTCGTCGGCTCGGGGCGCAACCGCGAGCCACCGCTCCAGCCAGCTGATCTGCTCGGCCAGCATGTCCAGCACCGACTCGCGGGCCACGTAGCCGTGGCTCTCGTGGGGCAGGATCACCAGCCGCGCCGTGCCGCCGGTGCCCTGGATGGCCTGGAAGAGCCGCTCAGACTGGATCGGGAACGTACCGGAGTTGGCGTCGCGCTCCCCGTGAATGAGCAGCAGCGGCGCGGCTATCTTGTCGGCGTAGCGGAACGCCGATACGCGGTCGTAGACCTCGGTCGCCTCCCAGAAATTGCGTCGCTCGGTCTGGAACCCGAACGGGGTCAGGCTCCGGTTGTAGGCGCCGCTACGGGCTATTCCAGCCGCAAACAGGTCCGTATGCGCCAGCAAGTTGGCCGTCATGAACGCGCCGTAGCTATGCCCGCCCACCGCCACCCGCTGCACGTCGGCGATGCCGAGGTCGGCTACGGCGCGGATATGCGCAGCCGCACCGGCGGTGATCTGCTCCACGTAGCTGTCGTTCATCGTCTCCGGGTCGCCGATTACCGGCATGGTGGCGCCTTGCAGCACCGCATAGCCGCGCAGCACGAACCAGATCGGTTCAGAAGCAGTCAGCCGGGTGAACCGCTCGGTCGTGCCGCGTACCTGACCCGCGGTCGCGGGGTCGCCGTAGTCCAGCGGGTAGGCCCAGATAACCAGCGGCAGCGGGCCGTCGCGGACCTGGTCATATCCCGGTGGCAGGTGCAGCCAGCTGGTTAGCTGCACGCCGTCGCCCCGGTCGTAGCTGAGCAGTCGCTTGTCCATGCCGGTCAGCTGCGGGTGCGGATCGGGGAACCAGGTCAGCTGCGTCCGTTCCGTGCCGTCCAGCCGGGCCACCACGAGGTTCGGCGGGTCGGTCCGGCTCTCGTGCCAGAGGAGCACCGAACCCCGGTCGTCGCCCGAGAAGCCGAGGACCTGCTCGAGCGCGCCAGCAGAACTCCGCCAGAGCCGCCGCGTGGTCAGGTCAGCCAGATCCAGTCGGTCCAGGAACGGCCGGTCGCCTTCCGGGCTGGCACCCTGGCCTCGCAGGTAAATCTGATTACCGTCCTGCAACACGGTGCGGGTGCCGTCCGGGTGCACGGTCGTCATCGGCGCGCCGGGATCCAGGTAGGCCTCGTCGGCCGAGTGGTCGAAGATCACTCGGCTGCCGCCAGGCGCCGCCAGGTCGCAGAGCCGTGAGGTGATCCAGCGGCGCTCGCGGTCGTGCTCGGTGACGAGTAGCTGGCCTGCCGCCGCCATGTCGTACCAGCCGAGGCAGCGCTGTTCGAGCAGCACGGTGGACCGCGGTGCTTCGTCAAACGGTGCCTGCAGCCGGAAGATCTCATCGCGGTGCTCCGCCTTGGCCAGCGGGTCACCACCGTCGAGAGCCTCCGTCCACACCAGGCTGGCCGGCGCCGACTCCTCCCAGGACACCATGCGCGGGCCGGTAGGCACCCCGTGCCGCGGGACCTCGTCACTCACAGGCAGGTCCGCGATAACTCGCTGGAGCTCGCCATCCGCCGTGCAGACCTCGACCCGGCGAGCGAAGTACGGGAACGGCACCCGGAACGAAAACGGCCGCTGCAGCCGGTACACGAGCAGGTGAGCGCCGTCCGGTGACTCGCCCACAAAGTAGTACAGGTCCGGTTCCCCCAAAGTGACGGCGGTGCCAGTGTCGGGGTCGACGCGCAGTGGCACGGTAGTGGCGAGCGAGGCGAACCTGTCGGCGTCGGCGTTGGTTCGGAGCAGATCGGTGAAGGTAGCCATCTGCGTCCGCTTGCCCGACGTCTCTTCCGTGTGCGGCTGGATCGGCTCGGGGCCGGGCGGCTCCGGCCGGGTAGGCGAGCCGAGCGCCAGCAGCGTGGCTCCGTCTCTGGCCCAGCGCACCGTCGATCCGACCGACCCGGGATCGCCTCCCAGCACATCCCTGACCCGCAGTCCGGGGACTTCGGCCGCGGTCGCCGCCTGCGCGTCGGCGATCCATACCGCGATGCCGTCCGGCTCGTCCAGGGTGAACGCAAACCGGCGGCCGTCGGGAGCCCAGATCGGCACGCCAACCGACCGGCCCTCGGGCAGCTCGATCCGGCGAGGCTGGCCGCCGGGCAGCGCGATCACCGACAGGCCTGTCATCCGCCTGGTCCGCTGCCTGCCGCCGAGCACCGGGTCGATGCGCAGCCCCGCCAGCGCCAGGTAGGGCCTCGCCAGCTGGGTAATCGGAGGGTGCGACTCGTAGTGAACCAGGGCGACGAACCTGCGGCCGGGCGCAAGCGAAGCGGCAGGGGTGGGCGGGGAGTCGATGATCGAGACAATGTCGCTAGCCGGGATCTGATACGCCACGCTGTTGCCTCTCGGTCGCTCACCGGGCGGGGGACGCCCTGACCTAGGCTCACCCGATACCCGCTGACGCGCAACTTCAGACGAGGCGGGAGCGGCTCCTGGCTGCCCGAGCATGTGCCCGAATAGCGGGAAATTGACCATCGTCAGCCCACATTCACTGCCGTGCCGTTTCCGTGCCCGGCGGAATTCATTAACTGGCCAGACCCTGTAACAGCCCGCGCGGTCATGGTGTTTGATGGAGATGGCTGCATTCGCGTTCTCAGTACGTTCAGCAGCCCAGGGTCCTCGTCCGTGGATCCCGTAGTTTCACGCAGTAGGAGAAGGCACATGCCTCAGGGCACCGTGAAGTGGTTCAACGCAGACAAGGGCTACGGATTCATCGCCCCTGATGACGGGAGCGCCGACGTCTTCGTGCACCACTCCGCGATTCAGGTCGATGGCTTCCGCAGCCTGCAGGAAAATCAGCGCGTCGAATTTACCGCCGGACAGGGCACGAAGGGCCCGCAAGCCGAGCAAGTCCGTCCGCTCTAGCGGGATTCCGGCGCGCAGCCGGATCGGACACGAAAATTCACCAGCGCTGCGCAAACATCCGCACTACAAGAAACGAGGCGGCTCCGGGTATCCCGGGGCCGCCTCGTGCGCAGTGCTGCCGCCGCGCGGCCGTGAGCCTGGCCTACCGGTATCGTCGCTGCGTCGGGCGGTGACGGCTACCGTCGGCGACCCGGCTGGCGGGCCCGCCCGGTGGCGGAAGGCAGGCCATGACTCGAGCACTGCTTAACAGCGCACTGGCCGGGATGGGCACGACGATCTTCGCGGAGATGTCGGCGCTAGCGGTCCGGACCGGTTCGGTCAATCTCGGCCAGGGTTTCCCGGACACTGACGGCCCGGCGGACCTCGCCGAAGCGGCCGCCAGCGCGGTGCTTGCGGGCCTGGGAAACCAGTATCCGCCAGGGCCGGGGATCCCCGAGCTACGGACGGCGATCGCCGCTCACCAGAAGCGGTTCTATGGACTCGACGTCGATCCCGACACCGAGGTACTGGTCACCGCCGGGGCGACCGAGGCCGTCGCGGCTGCCATGCTCGCGCTGCTGGAGCCCGGTGACGAGGTCATCGCGCTGGAGCCGTACTACGACTCCTATGCCGCGTGCATCGCCATGGCGGGCGCGCGGCGAGTGCCGGTCACGCTGCAGGCACCGCTGTTCCGGCCGGACCTCGACGCGATGCGCGACGCCATCACCAGCCGCACCAGGCTTATCCTGCTGAACTCGCCGCATAACCCCACGGGCATGGTCGCCACCAGGGCGGAGCTCACCGCCATCGCCGAGCTAGCGGTCCGGCACAATCTGCTCGTCGTCACCGACGAGGTCTACGAACACCTGGTCTTCGATGGCGAGCACATCCCGATCGGGACGCTGCCAGGGATGCGTGAGCGGACCGTCACGATCAGCTCCGGCGGCAAGACGTTCTCCTTCACCGGCTGGAAGATCGGCTGGGTAACCGGAACTCCCGAGTTGGTCACGGCGGTGCGGACGGCCAAGCAGTTCCTCACCTTTGTCAGCGGCGGGCCATTCCAGTACGCCATCGCGGCCGGGCTCGCGCTGCCGGACGCCTTCTATGCCACGCTGTCCACGGACTTGCGGCGCAAGCGCGATCTGCTCGCCGCCGGGCTGCGCTCAGCAGGCTTCGAGGTGTTCGTTCCGCAGGGCACCTACTTCATCACTACCGACATCAGCGCTCTCGGCGAATCCGATGGCCTCGAGTTCTGCCGCACTCTGCCGCACCGCTGCGGGGTGGTCGCCGTGCCGAACGCTGTCTTCTACGATGACCCGGCCGCAGGGCGGACGCAGGTCCGATTCGCCTTCTGCAAGCGGGACGAGGTGCTGGCCGACGCGGCACGCCGCCTGGCCAGCCTGCGCGGTCCAGCGGTCGGATCCGCGGCGGCCCGGTAGACCGCGCACTCCGGAGCTCACGCGCCGGTCACTAGGATGGTCCCCCAGCGCGCTCTGCGCCACGTGACGGCCGGGACAGGAGCAGGCATTCGTGACATCTGAGTCAACCGTTAGTCCGTCCCCGTCGGGACCCGTCGCCGAGGTCTATCAGGCCCCGCGGCAGGACAAGCCCTGGGGCCATGAGGTGATCTTCGCCGGGGCGGACGGCAAGTACATCGGAAAGATCCTTCACGTCACGGCCGGGCACGCGCTGAGCCTGCAGTACCACCGGGAGAAGGACGAAACCCAGTACGTGCTATCCGGCGCAGCCCTGGTCGAGTACGGGCCGTCCGCGGACGCGCTCGTCAGCCAGCACTTCGGGCCCGGAGACTGCATTCACCTGCCGCCCGGCACCGTCCACCGGATCACGGCGATCACGGACCTCGTCTTCGCGGAGGCATCGACCGCTGAGCCCGGCTGGCGCGAGGACGTGGTCCGCCTGGAGGACAAGTACGGGCGCAGCGGCACTACCGCGCCCTGACCGCCGCTACGAGCGTGGCTGGGCGGTGTGGCCGGACGCAGGGCGGGGACGCGCTGACCGCGGCCCCGCTGCCTTGCTGGCCCAGCCGTCGAGCGTCAGGAAGATCTGCACCCACTGGTCCGGGCTCACGTACGCGACGACCGTGCGCCGGTCCACTCCCGCCTCGCCACACGCCGCCGCTACCTGCTCCGGCGGGTAGGACCGGCGAAGCGAGGCCTGCACGGAGCCACCGACGCCGCTGAAGCCTGCCTGCACGAGCCGCCGGTACGCCGCCAGTCGTGGCTGCCTGACCAGCGGCTCGGCCCGACGGGTTAGCCGCAGAATGCCAGCGTCCACCCTGGGAACCGGCCGGAACTCAGTCCGCGCGATGGTGCCCGCGAGCTGCCAGCTGAACTGCGGCCACGTGCTGACCGTCAGCTGTGTCCAGCGTCCGTAGCCGCCGGTCCGCTTGCGGGCGTACTCCAGCTGGGTGATGAGCGTCGCGGCGGTCATCCGGGACGACCGCAGGCACCACTCGACGATCGGCGCGGTGAGCGAGAACGGCGCGTTACCGACGACCTGGAATGACCGGGATGGCGGCCGGGCGGCGAGGAAGTCACTCCGCAGCACGCGGACGTTCGGCCGGTCGGCCACCCTCGCCACCAGCCGGGCCGCGAGGCTCTCGTCGATCTCGTAGGCGACGACCTCGCCGAACAGCGTGGCGAGCCGCGCGGTCAGAATGCCCTCACCCGCGCCGACCTCCACGCACACGCCGTCGGGATCGGGCCGCACCGCGGTGAGGAACTGGCGAGCCGCTTGCTGACCGCGCAGGTAGTTCTGGGACAGTTCGCGGCGGCGACGGTCGACGTCGGTGCGGCCGGGCAGGGCCCGGCCGGCACCGGCGGAACGGTTCGCCG
>JBAUAR010000625.1:0-4758 GCA_049675875.1 Streptosporangiaceae bacterium | reverse complement strand
GCCGCATCGAGGTGGCGGGCCCGCAGATCAGCAGCGTCACCGACCTCGCCCGGACCTGGCGGTCGGTAACTGGCCGGGCCGCGGCGCTGCTGCCGGTGCCGCTGCCCGGCAGGCTGGGCCGCGAGCTGCGGGCCGGAGCCCTCACCGCTCTGGCGGCGGACGTAACCGGCACGGTCACCTTCGCCGACTGGCTCACCAGCCCGCGTGACGAGACTGAACGGCCAGGCACCGGGTAGTTATCCGAACGAATATTTGGGTGGCTGTATTAGCATCGCACCCATGAGTACCTCGCTACAGGGATCGCTGCTCGATCTCGCTGACAGCCCGGCACCCGGTCCGCTCCGCCAGCTGGCGCGGACCGAGCTGGTCCATGGCGCCTGGGTTGACTTCCTGCCCGGCTGGATGACGGGTGCGGATGAGCTGTTCAGCCGACTACTGACCGTCGTGCCGTGGCGGGCAGAACGACGCTGGATGTACGAGCGCATCGTCGACGTGCCGCGGCTGCTCTGCTTCTACGACGCCGGCGAGGAGCTGCCCGATCCGGTGCTGACCCGGGCCAGGGACGCTCTGGGCGAGCACTACGCTGCCGAACTCAGCGAGCAGTTCGTCACCGCTGGCCTGTGCCTGTACCGGGACGGCCGGGACAGCGTCGCCTGGCACGGCGACACGATCGGCCGCGGCAGCACCGAGGATACCGTGGTGGCCATCCTTGCGCTCGGCACGCCGCGCCCCCTGCTGCTGCGCCCGGCGGCTGGCGACGGCCCCACGCTGCGCCATGACCTTGGCCATGGTGACCTGCTCGTCATGGGCGGCAGCTGCCAGCGCACCTGGCGGCACGCGATACCGAAGACAGCGCGGCCGACCGGTCCCAGGATCAGCGTCCAGTTCCGGCCGGCGGGCGTCCGCTAGGAACCTCGGCGGTAAGCAAGCTCGTGCCCGTTATGCGGCCCACGGTTGACGGCTCTTGTGCCAGGGCACGGTAGCCACCATGACCGCCGACCTGCCCGGCCACCCCCGGCCCCAGCCGGCGGACCCGGCCGGGCCGGCCGGCGAGGCCGCGATGCAGAACCCGCTCTCGCCGGGAGATCCGCGGCTCGCGCGGCATGACTGGGCGGACTTGCGGGGCCAGGCTGTCTCGCCGTACCCACCGATCGCCGACTATGCCTTCCTGTCCGACTGCGAGGTTACCGCGCTCGTGGCGCCGAGCGGGGCGATCGAGTGGATGTGCCTGCCGCGAATGGACTGCCCGAGCATGTTCGGGGCCATCCTGGACCGCGACGCCGGGCGGTTCCGGCTCGGACCGGAGAACGTCTTCGAGCCCGCCGACCGGCGTTACCTGCCCGGCACGCTGGTGCTGGAGACCAGCTGGGACTGCGACGGCGGCTGGATCGTGGTCCGCGACTGCCTGCTGATGGGGCCGTGGCGGCACGAGCATCCGGGCCGCAGCTCGCACACCCGGCCGCCGACGGACTACGACGCCGAGCACACGCTGCTGCGGACGGTACGGTGCGTGCAGGGCAGCGCCCAGCTCGTCATGGACTGCGAGCCGGTATTCGACTACGGCCAGGTCCGCGGCAGCTGGCGGCATACCGAGCGCGGCTACTACCAGGCCACGATCGACACGCAGGACAGCGATCTCACACTGACGCTGACCGCCGACGTCCGGATCGGGCTGGAGGGTCCGAGCGCGCGGGCCCGCACGCTGCTGCACGAGGGTGAGACCCGGTATGTGGCGCTGTCGTGGGGCCGACTGGCGCCGCCGGAGGACTACGCCGAGGCAAGCCGCCGCGAGATCTGGACCGCGCACCACTGGAACCACTGGCTCGCGAGGGGCGAGTTCCCTGACCACCGCTGGCGTAGCCACCTGGCCCGCAGCGCGCTGACGCTCAAGGGCCTGACCTTCGCGCCGACCGGCGCGATCGCCGCGGCGGCTACGACGTCGCTGCCGGAGACGCCAGGCGGCGAGCGGAACTGGGACTACCGGTACAGCTGGATCCGGGACGCGACGTTCGCGCTCTGGGGGCTGTTCACGCTGGGCTTCGACTGGGAGGCAAACGACTACTTCGCCTTTCTCACCGACGTGGTGGAGCGGGACCGCGGGGACATGCAGATCGTCTACGGCATCGACGGCCGGGCCGAGCTGCCCGAGCGTACGCTCAAGCACCTCCGCGGCTACCAGGGCGCGCAGCCGGTCCGGATCGGCAACGAGGCGTACTCACAGCAGCAGAACGACGTGTGGGGCGTCGTGCTCGACTCGCTCTACCTGCACACCAAATCGAGGGACCGGCTGGACGAGCGGG
Source organism: Streptosporangiaceae bacterium (assembly GCA_049675875.1). Lineage (GTDB taxonomy): Bacteria > Actinomycetota > Actinomycetes > Streptosporangiales > Streptosporangiaceae > JAJYUU01. Next base: position 2,458 of record JBAUAR010000625.1, on the reverse strand, counting down.
TCTGGCAGATGGCCAGGAACCAGGTTGAGCACGCGCTCGAGCACTGGCGCGAGCCGGACTGCGGCATCTGGGAGGTGCGCGGTGCGCCGAAGCACTTCACCTCCTCCAAGATGATGTGCTGGGTCGCCGCCGACCGAGGCGCTCGGCTCGCCAGGATCCGGGAAGACCTCGACGCTGCCCGCCGGTGGCAGCAGGCCGCCGACGAGATCCACGCTGACATCTGCGCCAATGCCGTCGACGCCCGTGGCGTGTTCTGCCAGCACTACGAGACGACCGCGCTCGATGCGTCGCTGCTGCTGATGCCGCTGCTGCGGTTCCTGCCACCGACCGACGAGCGCATCCGGGCTACCGTGCTGGCCATCGCGGACGAGCTCACCAGGGACGGCCTGGTGCTGCGGTACCGGCACGAGGAGACCGACGACGGACTGCGCGGCCGGGAGGGCACGTTCACGATCTGCTCCTTCTGGCTCGTCTCGGCGCTGGCCGAGATCGGCGAGCACCACCGGGCGCGCGACCTATGCGAGAAGGTGCTGTCGCACGCGAGCCCGCTGCTGCTGTATGCGGAGGAGATCGAGGCCCGCTCGGGCCGGCATCTGGGCAACTTCCCGCAGGCGTTCACGCACCTGGCGCTCATCAATGCGGTGATGCACGTGATCGAGCACGACGAAGAGGAAGCCAGGGCAGCGCTCGCGGGCGCATCCGAGCGCCCCAAGCACGGTGCGAACGGCCGGCTGCGGCACCCGGCCACCACCCGGCTACGGCACCCGGATGGAGACCGGTGACCACCTCGGCGCCCGGCGGCCCGTCGGCCGCCGGGCACCGTCAGGTACGGCCGATCGGCGCCGTGCGCGCACCAGTAGCGGCGATCAGGTCGGCCGGGTCGAGTTCGATCTGCAGCCCGCGCTGGCCACCACTGCAGAGGACGGTGCGATGGCTGAGGGCGGTCTCGTCCAGCACGACCGGCAGCGGCCTGCGCAGCCCGATCGGTGCGATTCCGCCCGTTACGTAACCTGATGCCCTGTCTGCCTGAGCTGGCTCTGCCATGGCCGCCTTCTTGCCACCGACCGCGGCCGCGAGCGCCTTGAGGTCGAGGCTGCCCCCGACCGGCACGACAGCGACGATGAGCTGGCCGTCGACGTCAGCGACGAGCGTCTTGAACACCCGGTCGGACGGCACGCCGAGGGCCTCGCTCGCCTCCTGGCCGTAGGACGCGTGCCGCGGGTCGTGGGTGTAGCGGTGCAGGACGTGCTGGATTCCGAGCTGCTCCAGCACCTCGGTTGCCCTGGTGCCGCCGCCTGCCATGTCGCCAGACTAGGGCCGTGACCGCCTGGGTGCTGCACGTCGACCTCGACCAGTTCATCGCCGCTGTCGAGGTGCTGCGACGGCCCGAACTGCGCGGCAAGCTGGTGGTGGTCGGCGGAGACGGTGACCCGACCAAGCGCGGCGTGGTCGCGACAGCCTCGTACGAGGCGCGGGCGTTCGGCGTCCACTCGGGCCTGCCCCTGCGGACTGCCGCGCGGCGCTGCCCGGACTGCGTCTTCCTGCCCGCCGATCGCGCTGCGTACGAGGCGGCTTCGGACGAAGTGATGGCGGCGCTGCGCGGGCTCGGCGCGGTGATCGAGGTGATGGGGTGGGACGAGGCGTTCGTCGCCGTGGACACCGACGACCCGGAGAGCTTCGCCCGCGATGTGCAGCGCGTCATCAAAGCCGCGACGCAACTGGACAGCACCGTCGGAATCGGCGAGAACAGGCTGCAGGCCAAGCTGGCCACCGGATTCGGCAAGCCGCACCGCGAGACCTCAGCGCGGCCCGGCGCCGCCGACTATGCCGGAGCCGGCCCGCCGGTAGGCGCGTTCCGGCTGACCCACGCGAACTGGTTCCTGGTGCTGGGCAGTGAGCCGGTGAGCGCTCTGTGGGGTGTCGGCGCCAAGACCGCAGCCAAGCTTGCCGAGCTGGGCATCGCGACGGTGTCTGATCTCGCCGCCGCCGACATCGCCCTCGTGGCACGGCGGTTCGGCCCGACGATCGGGCCGTGGCTGGTGGCTACCGCCAGAGGCCTGGACAGCTCGCACGTCAGCGGTGAGCCGTACCTGCCGCGCTCGCGTGGCCGGGAGGTGACCTTCCAGCAGGACATCGAGGACTGGGACCGAGTCCGGTCCGAGGTCGCGCGGCTGGCCGGCCTGATTACCGAGGATGTGGCGGCCGAGGGCAGGCCGGCCGTGCGAGTCGTCGTCAAGGTGCGCTACCGGCCGTTCTTCACCGCCACGCACGGCGCCTCGCTCGGCGCGCCGACGACCGACCGGGCCGAGATCGAGCAGGCTGCGCTTGCCGCCCTGGATAAGTTCCCCGACCGGCGTCCGGTCCGGCTGCTCGGCGTGCGGGCCGAATTCGCCGCCACACCAGCGACCTGATGCCGTCATGCCGCCCGCTGGGCGGGGCGCCGGGCGCTGGGCCGAGC
>JBAUAR010000624.1:0-16218 GCA_049675875.1 Streptosporangiaceae bacterium | reverse complement strand
GCGCCTGGGCGGCGACGGCCTCGGCCGAGCCGAAGGTGACGGCGCCGGGCACCGCCGCGCGGATCCGGTCTGCGGCCAGTTCGTACTCGGTGCAGCCGAGAACGATGGCCTCGCAGCCGGCCGGGGTCTGCGCCGCGGCGGTCGTCACGGCGGCGTCCGTGGCGGCCTCGTCTCCGGCGTCCACCGAGTCCGCAAGGCCCGGGCAGGCGACGGGGGTGACCAGCGCGGACCCGCCGAACTCCGCGATGAGCCTGCGCTGGTAGGCACTGGCCGTCGTGGCGACGGTAGCCCAGATCGCCACGAGTCGATGGGTCGCGGCGGCTGGCTTGATGGCCGGTACCGTGCCGATGACCGGGATATCCGGCTCGAACTCGGCCCGCATCGGTTCCAGCGCGTGCACCGACCCGGTGTTGCAGGCCATCACGAGGACGTCGGGCTCGTACTCGACGGCGGCGCGGGCGCAGAGCAGCGCCCGGTCGGCGATGTCGTCGGGCGTCCGCGGACCCCACGGCATCCCGTCCGGGTCGGTCGCCAGCACGAGATCGGCATCGGGCCGCATCTGGTGCAGCGCCGCGGCAGCCGCCAGCAGGCCAAGCCCGGAATTGATCAGCGCGATCCGCACCAGGCAACTCTAGGGCGGCAGACTGGGTAGCTATGACGACTGGTGCCGACATCCTGCGTGCCGCCTACACCGGCTCCTGTGACACGCTGCGGCGCGTCCTGGCCGGAGTCTCCACCAAGGAGTTCTTCTGGGAGCCGGTCGGCGGCTGCTGGACGGTGCATCCCCGCTCGGAAGATCGCGGGGTGAGCGTGGACGGCAGCGGCGACTGGGTTATCGATTACGACCCCGCGCAGCCGCAGCCCGCGCCCTTCACCACGATCGCGTGGCGCACCATTCACCTGGCCGCGGTCAACTACCTGTACTGGGACTACTCGTTCGGCTCGGCGTCGCTGTCGTTCGACCTCGAGCTGCCCGGCGACGTCGCGGAGGCGACCGACTGGCTGTTCGCGAGCCACCAGCCGATCCTGGACGCCCTGGACGGGATGACAGAGAACGGCCTGGATCGCGTCGTGCCGACCAACTGGGGCGACCACTGGCCGGTGCACCGGGTGCTCGCGACCCTGGTCAACGAGCAGGTACACCATGGTGCCGAGGTCAGCTTGCTGCGCGATCTCTACCGGTACCGGGGCTCGCTGACGAACCTCGTGGCCAGCCGCTAGCGTTTGCCGGCCGGGCCGGAGGGCAGGTACCGCGCCGGAGATAACCGGGTTCCGCCAGGCACCCATTCGCAGTCGGGGGCAGCTGATGGCCGCCAGCTACGGGGTCCACTCTGAGGTTGGCCCGCTGCGGCAGGTGATCGTGCACCGGCCGGAGCTGAGCCTGATGCGGCTCACCCCGAGCAACAGAGATGAGTTGCTGTACGACGACGTGCTGTGGGTCGGCCAGGCCCAGCGGGAGCACGACGCATTCGTCGCGGTGCTGCGCGACCGCGGGATCGAGGTGTTCTACCACCAGGAGCTGCTGGCCGAGGCGCTCAACACGAGCCCCAAGGCCCGCCAGCACGCGGTCGAGCGCACCGTGAACCACCTGTCCGTGGGCCCGGCTCTGGTCGACACGGTCCGCTCCGAGCTCGCCGCCTGGGATGGCGAGCGGCTGGCCACCCACCTGATCGGCGGCCTGAAGCGCGGTGAGTTCCTGACCGAATACGGCGCGGCGGGGTTTGAGTCGCGGTCCCTGGTCGCGGCGCAGGCCGATTCACAGGCCTACATCCTGCCGCCGCTGCCCAACAGCCTCTACCAGCGCGACCCGGCCGCGTGGCTGTACGCCGGCGTGTCGCTGAACCCGCTGTTCTTCCACGCCCGGCGGCTGGAGACGATCAACCAGAGCCTCGTCTACCGCTTCCACCCGATGTTCGCCGACGCGGACTTCGAGTACTGGTATCCGCCGCTCGGCGACGACGGCAGCTTCGACGAGGAGGACTTCGGCCGCGCGTCGCTGGAAGGCGGCGACATGATGCCGATCGGCAACCGCACCGTGCTCATGGGCATCAGCGAGCGATCGACCGGCAGGATGATCGAGCACGTCGCGCTGGCGCTGTTCGGCGCCGGGGCGGCCGATCGGGTCATCGCCGTGACGATCCCGCGCAGTCGCACCTACATGCACCTGGACACGGTGTTCACCTTTGTCGACGCCGACAAGGCCACCGGCTTCCTGCCCGTCGTCGAGACCGCTCCCGCTATGTCCCTGCGCCCCGGTGACCGGCGCGGCACGCTCGACGTCCGCCCGGAGTCGAGCTTCGTCGGCGCCGTCGAGAACGCGCTCGGACTCAGTGAGCTGGACCTGATTCCGACCGGCGGCGACGATTACCAGCAGGCTCGCGAGCAGTGGGACAGCGGCAGCAACTTCGTCGCGCTGGAACCCGGCGTGGTGGTCGGCTACCGCCGGAACGAGTTCACCAACCGCAAGCTGCGGGACCACGGCGTCGAGGTGATCGAGATCGACGGCACCGAGCTCAGCAAGGGCCGGGGCGGCGCGCACTGCATGACCTGCCCGATCGCGCGCGACGGAGTCTCATCCGGGGCAAGATGACCTCATGAAGCCCACCGGGATCACGATGGTCACCGTCCAGGTACTCGATTTCGACGCTGCCGTCGACTGGTATCGCGACGTGCTGGGGCTCTCGGTGCTCTATCAAGAGCCGAACGAGTTCTGCGTGCTCGCGCCGCCAGACAGTAACGGCCCCGCCCTGGCCCTGGCGACCGATCACCCCGACCGGATCTCAACCCGGCCCGGTATCGGCTGGGCACCGACACTTGTCGTTGCGGACTTCGACGCGGCAGTCGCCGAGCTCCGCGGGCGCGGCGTGACCTTCGACGCAGAAGAGGAAGGCGCTGACGAGGGCTACCGGCTGGTCCGGGTCCTCGACCCAGAAGGCAACCCCATCGGCATCACCTCGTAGTCCGCGCTGCTCCTAGCGAGGGGCGCGCGCTCGCAGCCGGTCGACGACGGCTGAGAATGTCTCGGCGGTCGCGTTCAGGTCAAGGTCGTAGCCCTCCGCCCCAGCGCCGAGGTAGGCGATCGCGCGGTAGCTCACCAGGCAGCGCAGCCCATCCCGGCCAGCGATCGACTCGGCTCGGTCGAACAGCCTGTCCGCCGTGGCCTGGTCGCCGAGCAGCGCGCAGTCTAATGCGAGGGCCACTACGTCGAGCGCCCGGCTGCCCAGCCCGAATTCGTCCCAGTCGACCACGCCGGTGATCTGCGCGCCATCGGTCAGCACGTTGGACAGGTTCAGGTCATTGCTGGCGTAGTCCGCGGGCTCGAGGCGCAACCCCCACACCGGCTGCAGCCAGCCTCGCAGCCGGTCGCACAGCTCAGCGGCGGCCGCCGCCGAGCGCGCCGCGTCGACCCAGACGTCGTCCCAGTCGTCGAACAGCACGTTCGCGATGTAGCCGGTGAAATCGTGGTCTCCGGCGGCGATGCCGGCGTCGGCCTGCAACTCGACGAGCCCCAGCACGGCATCGAAGAGCGGCGGGCGCAGCGACGTGAGCGGACGGCCGGGCAGCCGGTTTTGCACCGTCACGTGCCACTGGTCGTCGAGCAGGCCGTGCCACACGATGGTGGGAACGGGGTAGCCGCGGGCGCCCAGGATTGGCAGGTGCGCGGCCGTCCATGCTGTCTTGGCGCACGCCCGGTCGCCGCAACGAGCCTTGATCACGAGCTCGCCCCCCGCTTCCGCCTGCGCGGCCCAGGTCTGCCGTGCGGCTCGCGGCGGGGTGAGCGGTCGCGGGTCGTGCACCGGTTCACCCAGTTCGCGGGCAACCAGCGCGCCGATATCGGGCCAGGTCGGCGGGCTGGTCACGAGGATGCGGCCAGTTCCAGGGCAGGCAGCCCGTCAATGCTCACGGAGTTCTTATCGGCCCGGTAGGCAGCCAGCTCCGCGGCGGTTTTCTTCGAAGTCCACCGGTCCAGCACGTCACGCTCGGTCGTTAGCGACATCTCGGGCACTGCGTAGCCGCAGGAGTCGGCGATGCGCTGCAGGTCGACCACGATGATGGCGCGCTCGCTAGCCAGCTCCGCGGCGGGATCGGCGGTGCGGGGAAAGTGGCGGGCGAGCTCGCGCCACCGCGCAGAGCCCGGCAGCACGACCTGGCCGCGGCCATACAGGCGCAGCACCTTCGCTTCGCGGGAGAACGAGCAGAACATGATCGTGATCTGGCCGTTCTGCCGCAGATGCGCGATCGTCTCGGCGCCGCTGCCGGTCAGGTCGAGGTAGGCGACGGTGCGCGGGCCCAGCACGGCGAAGGTGTCGACGTAGCCCTTGGGGGAGACGTTCACGTGGCCGCCATCGCCCTCGTCGGTCAGGCAAGGCGCAGTCGCCACGAAGAAAACGGGCTGTCTGGCGATAAACTTCCTGAGCCGTTCGTCGAGTTCGGCGTACAGCGTGCCCACGATGCCTCCTAGGAGCAGTGTGCGACGACCGCAGCCAGGCAGGGAGGACCCGTGACCGACGTCAGCACCCGGGCCGGAGGGCCGGCGGCCGGCGGGTCCGCGGCACAGCACCACGCGGCAGCGGTCGAGGCGATACAGCGAGCCTATGCGGCGATCCCCGCCGGACAGCCGGTGCGGCTGGCGAAGACGACGTCGAACCTGTTCCGCTTCCGCGCCGACCCGGCGGGCCACCGGCTCGACGCCGCGCCGTTCTCCCGCGTCATCTGCGTCGACCCGCAGACTCAGACCGCCCGCGTCGGCGGCACGACGACATACGAGGATCTGGTCGCCGCCACGCTGCGGCACGGCCTCATGCCGCTGGTCGTCCCCGAGCTGAAGACGATCACGCTCGGCGGCGCGGTATCCGGGCTCGGCGTCGAGTCCACCTCGCTGCGCAACGGTCTCCCCCACGAGTCGGTCATCGCCCTGGAGATACTCACCGGGGACGGTCAGGTCGTCACCGCCACGAAGGACAACGAGCACGCCGCGCTCTATCGCGGGTTCCCCAACTCTTACGGCACGCTCGGCTACACCCTGTCGCTCACCATCGAACTGCAGCCGGTCCGGCCGTACGTGCACCTGCGGCACTTCGGCTTCACCGATCCGGACGAGTGCTTCGCGGCCGTCGAGCAGGTGGCGGCGGACGGCAGCTACCGCGGGCACCGTGCCGACTTCATCGACGGCACCGCGTTCGGGCCCGGCGAGATGTACCTGTCGATCGGCGCATTCAGCGACGTCGCGCCGTGGCGGAGCGATTACACCAGGGCCAAGGTCTACTACCAGTCCATCCGCGGCCCCAAGGAGGACTTCCTCACCATCGCCGACTATCTGTGGCGGTGGGACACCGACTGGTTCTGGTGCTCGCGCGCGTTCGGCGTCCAGCACCCGGCCGTGCGCGCGCTCTGGCCGCGCCGGTACCGCCGCTCGGACGTCTACCGCAAGCTGGTCGCGCTCGACCGCAAGTACCGCGTCACCAGCCAGGTCGACGCGCGCCGGGGCAGGCCGGAGCGGGAGATGGTGGTCCAGGACGTCGAGATACCGGTGGAGCAATCGGCCTCGTTCCTCCAATATTTCCTGACAGAGGTGGGAATGACTCCGGTGTGGATGTGCCCGCTACGCCTCCGGGGCGACGCGAGCTGGCCCCTCTACCCGATGCGGCCCGGCCAGGCCTATGTGAATTTCGGCTTCTGGGGCATGGTCGCGCTGCCGCCGGGTGCGGCCGACGGCCACTTCAACCGGCGGATCGAAGACAAGGTGGCCGAGCTCGGCGGGCACAAGGGCCTGTACTCGACCGCGTTCTACTCTCGCGAGGAGTTCTGGGCGCATTACAACGGCGAGCAGTATGCGCAGCTCAAGGCCACCTATGACGGGCACGGCCGGCTCGCCGACCTCTACGACAAGTGCGTGCGCGGCGTCTGACCGCGAGCGAGGAGAGGAAGGACCGTCGGATGGCGCTGGCGGAGGTATTCGAGCGGATCGCGGGCCCGGCTGCCCCGGTCGCATTCCGGGCATACGACGGGAGCACGGCCGGTGCGCCCGACTCGCCCGTCACGATCACGGTGAAGTCGCGGGTCGCGGTGTCGTACCTGGCGCAGGCCCCCGGCGCGCTCGGGCTGGCGCGCGCCTACGTCTCCGGCCACCTGGACGTGGACGGCGACATGTACACGGCGCTGGCCCGGATGATGCATGCCCAGCGGATCAAGCTGGGGCTGGGCGAGAAGATCGGCTTGCTGCGCAGCCTCGGCGGGCCGATGCTGCTGTGGCCGCGGGTCGAGCCACCGCTGCAGGAGGTCCGGGTGAACCGGCGGTGGCTGGCCGGCAAGCGGCATTCCCGGGGCAGAGACGCGAGCGCCATATCGCACCACTACGACGTGTCGAACACGTTCTATGAGTGGGTGCTCGGGCCGTCCATGGCCTACACGTGTGCGTGCTACCCGAGTGCGGATGCCACCCTCGAGCAAGCGCAGGCGACGAAGTTTGACCTGGTAGCCCGCAAGCTGGCGCTCGCGCCGGGGATGCGCCTGCTGGACGTCGGCTGCGGCTGGGGCGGAATGGTGATGCACGCGGCCAGCGAGTACGGAGTCAAGGCCCTGGGCGTGACGTTGTCGCAGGAGCAGGCGTCGTGGGCCCAGACCGCTATCAAGGAACGGGGTCTGTCCGACCTGGCCGAAGTTCGTCACCTCGACTATCGGGACGTGCCCGAGGCCGGCTTCGACGCGGTCAGCTCGATCGGGCTGTCGGAGCACATCTGTAAGGCCCAGCTGCCCGGTTACTTCGCCTTCCTGTACGGCAAGCTCGTGCCCGGCGGCCGGCTGCTCAATCACTGCATCACCCGGCCGGACAACACCGGGCCGGCCCGCGTCTCCGGCGGCTTCATCTACCGCTACGTGTTCCCGGACGGCGAGCTGGAAGGGCCCGGCTACCTCATGTCGCTGCTGCACGACGCTGGCTTCGAGGTCCGGCACGAGGAGAACCTGCGCGAGCACTACGCCATGACGCTCGCGGGCTGGTGCGCGAACCTCGACGCGCACTGGCACGAGGCGGTCGCCGAGGTGGGCGAGGGAACCGCGCGGGTCTGGCGGCTCTACCTGGCAGGCTCGCGGCTCGGCTTCGAGCAGAACGCCATCCAGCTGCACCAGATGCTCGGCGTGAAGCTCGCCGCTGGCGGCTCGGCCAGGATGCCGCTGCGGCCGGACTGGGAGCCGGCCCGGCAGTTTCCCGCCAGCTATCCCGAGGCCGGCTAGATGACACCCCTCGGCCGCGCTGTGCGCGTGGGCACAATAGCGGGATGAGCTCCGCGAGCAGCGCTGGCCGCCGACGGGACATCGTCCTGCTCGGCTCGACCGGCTCGATCGGCACGCAGGCGGCGGACATCGTGTCCCGCAACCCCGGCCGCTTCAAGGTGGCGGCGATCGCCGCTGGCGGCGGCAACCCCGGGCTGCTGGCCCGGCAGGCGATCGAGCTCGGCGCCGAGGCGGTGGCGGTGGCTAACCCGGCGGCGCTGTCGGACCTGCGCGCCGCGCTTGCCGCGCTCGGTACCGCCGACGGAGCCAGGCGCAAGCTGCCGGAGCTGACCGCGGGTGCCGACGCGGTGGCTGCGCTGGCAGCCCGGCCGTGCGACGTGGTGCTGAACGCGGTCACGGGCGCTGTCGGCCTCGCGGCGACCCTGGCCGCGATCGAGGCCGGCCGGGTACTGGCGCTCGCGAACAAGGAGTCGCTGATCATGGGCGGGTCGCTGGTTGCGGACCGGGCCGCGCCGGGCCAGATCGTCCCGGTCGACTCCGAGCACTCGGCGATCGCCCAGTGCCTGCGCGGCGGTCGCGCCGCCGAGGTCAGCCGGCTGGTCATCACCGCGAGCGGCGGCCCATTCCTGCACCGGAGCCGGGCGGAGCTCGCCGGCGTGACACCCGAACAGGCGCTCGCGCACCCGACCTGGAACATGGGCCCGGTGATCACGGTCAACAGCGCGACCCTGGTTAACAAGGGCCTTGAGCTCATCGAGGCGCACCTGCTGTTCGGCATCGGGTTCGACCGGATCGGCGTGGTCGTGCACCGCCAGTCGGTGATCCACTCCATGGTCGAGTTCACCGACGGATCCACGCTCGCCCAGGCCAGCCCGCCGGACATGCGCATCCCGATCGCACTGGCGCTGGGCTGGCCCGACCGGGTGCCGGCCGCGGCGGCGCCGGTCGACTGGACGAGGGCGCACACCTGGACGTTCGAGCCGCTCGATGAGGAGGCATTTCCCGCGGTGCCGCTGGCCAGGCAGGCCGGGGCGGCGGGGGGCACCATGCCGGCCGTCTACAACGCGGCGAACGAGGTGTGCGTGGCCGCGTTCCTCGCTGAGCAGATCCCGTTCGCCGGAATCGTCGACACGGTGGCCCAGGTAGTCTCGGAACATCACGACCCGGCCGGACGTCCCGTCGAGCTGGCGGATGTGCTTGCGGCGGATAGCTGGGCCAGGGATCGGGCACGAGAGCTCACGGGGAAGCAGTGACCAGGTACCGGGATGGAGGGGTGGCCTGATGGGTCCGACCGGCCCCGCCGATCAGGCCGATCCGCAGCCAAACGGAGATAACGGTCAAAATCCTCGGCGTCCGAGTCCCTTCCGGGCGCTGACCCGGGCGCGAGTCGGCCTGCTGCTCGGGGCCATCGTGGTGGCGCTCATCGTTCTCGGGCGGGGCCGGCTCGCCTTCCTGCTGGGCATCCTGATCTTCATCGTCGCCCTGCTCGCCTCCGTGATGCTGCACGAGCTCGGCCATTTCCTGACCGCGAAGAAATTCCACATGCGGGTGACCCAGTTCTTCGTCGGATTCGGCCACACGCTCTGGTCCACGTTCCGCGGCGAGACCGAGTACGGGGTCAAGGCGCTGCCGTTTGGCGGCTTCGTGCGGATCAGCGGCATGACGTCGATGGAGGAGATCGACGTCGCCGACGAGCCGCGCTCGTTCCGGACCAAGCCGGGCTGGCAGCGGATCATCGTGCTCGCGGCCGGCTCGTTCATGCATTTCGTGCTGGCCTTCGTGCTGTTGTTCCTCCTGGCGATCGGGGTCGGGCAGGCGAGCACCAAGGCGACCTTGCCGGGCACGAACGTGATCAGCTCGATCTTTACCTGCGTACCCGCCAGCGAGAAGGCGGTGTCCAGCACGAACCCGTGCCCCGCTTCGAACCCGGCCCGCTCGCCGGCCGCGATCGCCGGCCTGCGGACCGGTGACGAGATCGTCTCCGTCGCCGGCCGGCCGGTCGGCAACTGGAACCAGGTGAAGACCGCGCTGACGGCGCAGCAGACGCATGTGCCGGTGCCGATCGTTGTCGAGCGCGATGGCCGCCACCTGCGCTTGACCGTCAGACTGGCCGCCGTTCCCGGCCGCAGCGAACCGTTCCTAGGCGCTTACGCCAGCGCGGTCTATGTACGGAGCGGCTTCGGCAGCTCGGTGGCCTTTGCCGGGGACCAGTTCGCGAACACGCTGACGTCTTCGGCGTCGGCCATCGGCAGGCTGCCGTCGGCGATACCCGACCTGTTTTCCGCGAACCGGAGCCACACCGCGGCTGGGCAGGTCAGCAGCGTCGTGGGGGTCGGCCAGGTGACGGGCGACGTGGTTGAGGCGGCCCTGCCCTGGCAGGCCAAGGTGTTCGTCGTGCTGTTCATCATTGCCTCGCTCAACATCTTCGTCGGGGCGTTCAACCTGCTGCCCCTGCTGCCGCTCGACGGTGGTCACCTGGCGGTGGTGATCTACGAGCGGTTGCGGGCGTGGTTCAATCGGCTGCGCGGTCGGCCGGACCCTGGCCTGGTCGACATCCAGCGGCTGGTGCCGGTCAGCATGCTCGTGTTCGCGGTACTCGTCGGCTTCAGCACGTTGATCATTGCGGCCGATATCTTCAATCCTGTCCACCTTCAGGTCTAAGGACGAGATCACACGATGACAGTTGACCTGGGCCTTCCCCAGCTTCCGCCCGAGCCGCTCGCGACCCGGCGAGTGTCCCGCCAGATCATGGTCGGCACGGGCAGCAAGGCGGTGCCCGTCGGCGGCGGCGCACCGGTGTCGGTGCAGTCGATGACGACCACGCTCACGGCTGACGTCGACGCCACGCTGCAGCAGATCGCCGAGCTCACCGCTGCGGGCTGCCAGATCGTCCGGGTCGCCGTGCCCTCGCAAGACGACGCCGACGCGCTGCCCGCGATCGCCCGCAAATCGCAGATCCCGGTTATCGCCGACATTCACTTCCAGCCGAAGTACGTCTTCGCCGCCATCGACGCGGGTTGCGCCGCGGTGCGCGTCAATCCCGGCAACATCAAGACCTTCGACGACAAGGTGGCCGAGATCGCGAAGGCTGCCTCGGACGCGGGGGTGCCGATCCGGATCGGCGTGAACGCCGGGTCGCTGGACAAGCGGCTGCTGGCCAAGCACGGCAAGGCGACGGCGGAGGCGCTGGTCGAGTCCGCGCTCTGGGAGTGCTCGCTGTTCGAGGAGCACGGTTTCACCGACATCAAGATCTCGGTCAAGCACCACGACCCGGTCGTCATGATCAACGCCTACCGGCAGCTTGCCGAGCGCTGCGACTACCCGCTGCACCTAGGCGTCACCGAGGCGGGACCGACCTTCCAGGGCACGGTCAAGTCGGCGGTAGCGTTTGGCGCCCTGCTGGCCGAGGGGATCGGCGACACGATCCGGGTCTCGCTGTCGGCACCGCCGGTCGAGGAGGTCAAGGTCGGCATCGCCATCCTCGAGTCGCTCGGGCTGCGCCAGCGCGGCCTCGAGATCGTGTCCTGCCCGTCCTGCGGGCGCGCCCAGGTGGACGTGTACACCCTCGCCGACCAGGTGACCGCGGCGCTGGACGGGCTGGACGTGCCGCTGCGCGTCGCTGTCATGGGCTGCGTCGTGAACGGGCCGGGCGAGGCGCGGGAGGCTGACCTCGGGGTTGCCTCCGGGAACGGCAAGGGCCAGATCTTCGTCCGCGGTGAGGTCATCAAGACGGTGCCCGAATCGCAGATCGTCGAGACGCTGATCGAGGAGGCCATGAAGCTCGCCGAGGCGCAGGCGGCTGAGCCGGCTCAGTAGGGAGTCTGGTGACCGGGAGCTTCGCGGCGTTGACTGCACCTACGGCCTAGCGGCGCCCGCGCAGCCGTTACGCTAAACATGTGCTGCGCACTAGGCCGTGGCGCTCGGCGTCGCTGCGGCTGCTCACTGATCGCGATCGCGATGAGGTGCTCGCCCTCTGCGACCGAGATCCTATCGCCAATGTCTTCGTCAGCTCGCGACTGCGCGCGGCCAGCCTCGATCCAGCTCGGCTCGGCGGACAGCTCTGGGGCTACCCCGACGGTGGCGAGCTCTCCGCGGTGTGTTACTCGGGTGCCAACCTGGTGCCGGTCGAAGCCGGAGCTAACGCCATCGAGGCGTTCGCTGCGAAAGCCAGGATGCAGGGCCGGCGCTGCTCGTCGATGGTGGGCCCGGCTCCGGCCGTAGCGCAGCTATGGTCGCTGCTCGCGCCGTCGTGGGGAGCGCCGCGGGACATCCGGCCGGTCCAGCCGGTCATGGCTATCTCCGGGCCGTCCCCGATAGAGCCCGACCCGATGGTGCGGGTCGTGCGGCCGAGCGAGCTCGACGTCGTGCTGCCGTCGTGCGTGGCGATGTTCACCGAAGAGGTCGGTGTCTCGCCGATCGGCGCCGACGGCGGTGCTGCGTATCGCGCGCGAATGGCTGACCTCATCGCCTCCGGCCGATCGTTCGCGCGAATCGAGGATGACGGCCAGGTGCTATTCAAGGCCGAGATCGGCGCCGTGACGCCGCTCGCCTGCCAGATACAAGGAGTCTGGGTGCCGCCGGAAGCGCGCAGCCGCGGGCACGCCGTGCGGGGCATGGCTGCCGTGGTTCGCGCTGCGCTCACGCTCGCACCGGTGGTCAGCCTGTACGTGAACGACTTCAACCTGCCGGCCAGGGGAGCGTACCGGCACGCCGGGTTCACCGACGTCGGCGCCTTCATGTCGGTCCTGTTCTGACACCCGCGGGTGCCCAGTGGCCGGGCACAGCCGGAAACCAGTTGCCGCGCTCGGCGTGGCGGTGCTAGCGTCTCTGGCCCTTTGTGCTCCCGAACACGTCTGCGAGGTGATGAGTCATGCCGTCGGCAGAGCTGGCCACGGCGGACGACGACACTGACGTACTAGCGGCCGAGCGCGCGCATCTGCGCCGGTCGCGCGAGTTCCTCCAGCTGATGCGCGCGGACGTGCTGTCGCTGCGCGCCATGGGCGGCGACCCAGTATCCGAGGAGTACCTCAAGGCCGAGCTATACCGGCGCGCGGAATCGCTCCGCGACATGCCCGACACTCCGTTGTTCTTCGGCCGGCTTGACTACCGTGACGCGGCCTTCTCCGCCGACCCGGCGGCCCCCGAGACGGCGGCCCCCGAGACGGCGGCCCCCGAGACAGGGGCCCGCGCGTACTTCCACATCGGCCGGCGGCACGTACACGACCCGCACGGCACCCCGGTCGTGATCGACTGGCGGGCACCGGTGTCGCGACCGTTCTACCGGGCCAGTCAGTCCGATCCCCTGGGGCTGGCCCGGCGACGCCGCTTCGGATTCGCCGGCGGCGAGCTGACCGCGTTCGAAGACGAGGGGTTCGGTCCGGGTCAGGCTGTGACCGGGCCGAGCCGGATTCTCATCGACGAGATCGAGCGCCCTCGGTCCGGGCCGATGCGGGACATCGTCGCCACGATCCAACCGGAGCAGGACGACATCGTGCGGGCGAGCGTTGACCACACGGTGTGCGTGCAGGGCGCGCCGGGCACCGGCAAGACGGCCGTCGGCCTGCATCGGGTGGCGTACCTGCTGTACGCGCACGCGCAGCGGCTCAGCCGGGGCGGTGTGATCGTGGTCGGCCCGAATAGGGCCTTCCTGGCTTATATCGAGCGGGTGCTGCCGGCCCTCGGCGAACTCGACGTGACGCAGCTGTCGGTGACCGACCTCACCGCTGCTGTGCCGGTGGGCGGCACCGATTCCGAGCTCGCGGCGCGGATCAAGGGCGATGCCAGGATGGCCACGGTGCTCCGGACGGCGCTGTGGGCGCAGCTGGAGACCCCGGCGGAGGCGATCGTCCTGGTCAGGGGATCGAGGCGGTGGCGGGTGCCCGTGCACGAGATCGCCGGGCTCGTCACCGAGCTGCGCGACCGGGGTGTGCGGTACGGGACCGGCCGCGAGATGCTCTCGCACCGGATCGCGCACGTGATTCTCACCCGGATGGAGGCGTCGGGCGAGACGTGTGACGATCGCACGCACGAGTCTGTCCGGCGGAGCCGGACAGTGCAGCAGACCGTCGCGCAGGTGTGGCCGAAGACCGATCCGGTCCGGCTGGTGTTCAGGCTGCTGGCCGATCCGGTGCTGCGCGGCCGGGCCGCTGACGGCATCCTGGACGCCGCCGAGCAGGCGGCGATCAGCTGGGTAACGCCGCCTCGCGGCCCCGGCTCGGCCCGCTGGAGCGCGGCCGACGCGGTGCTGATCGACGAGGCCGCCGACCTGATCCAGCGTACGCCGAGCCTCGCCCACATCGTCGTCGACGAGGCGCAGGACCTGTCGCCGATTGGCCTCGCCGCCGCCCTCGCGCAGGAGTGCGCCGCCGCGCTGCAAAGCCCTGGGTCGGCTGCCGTCATCGCGGCCGACGAGCAGATACCGGCGATTGCCGAGATGCTGACGCAGGCCGGCCTGCCGCACGCGGTGCTGGACGGCGCGGCGGCCAGTGACGTGATCAGCATCGTGCCGGTGACACTCGCCAAGGGTCTGGAGTTCGACCAGGTCATCGTCATCGAGCCGGCGCGCATCGCGGCCGCGGAGGCGCGCGGCCTGCACCGGCTCTATGTCGCGCTCACCCGCGCCGTGTCCCGGCTCACGGTCCTGCACGCCGAGCCCCTGCCGCGCGAGCTGGCCGGCTAGCACTGCCGCGCGAGCTGGCCGGCTAGCACTGCCGCGCGAGCTGGATGCTGCTAGAGCTCCTTGAGCACCGAGGTCATGAGCGCGACCGAGTCGTCGAACGAGAGCGCCGAAGCCTGCAGGTGATGAAAGAACAGGTTGTACCGGTCGACCTCGGTCATGTCCTCGATCCACAGGCATCCGGTCGCGTACCCCATGCAGACGACGTCGGGGTCGACCGGGTCGGGGAAGCCCAGGATCACGAACGGCAGGTCCAGGGCCACGTAAGCGCCGCTGCTGAACGGGATGACCTGGAGAAAGAGGTTCGGGCTCAAGCTCGCCTCGCACAGGTGCTCGATCTGCTCGCGCATGACCTCCGGTCCGCCAACCTGACGGCGCAGCGCGGCCTCGTCGATGACGGCCCACACCCTGGGCGGATTGGCCCTGGCCTGCCGCTGCCGCTCCATCTGCAGCGCGAACTGCCGGTCGTCGCTGTCGAACTGGCCGCCGACCCGGCCGGCGGCGTTGATGGCGCGCGCATAGCCCTCGGTCTGCAGCAGCGTCGGGATGCGGGTGCTCTTGTAGAGCCTGATCTGCGAGGCCGCGTTCTCCAGGCCCAGATAGGTGGCGAAATGCGGGTGCACCGTGTCGCCGAAGGCGTGCCACCAGCCCTTCTGCCGGGATTCCCGGGCGAGCTGGACCAGGCCGTCGCGCTCGTCCTCCGGCACTCCGTAGATCGCGAGCATGTCGCGGACGTCGCGCGGTGACACTGACACCCGGCCGGTCTCGACCCGGCTGATCTTGGACGCGGAGCACTCGAGCTGCTCGGCTACTTCCTCGCAAGTCAGCTTCGCTGCCTCACGCAGGTGCCGGAGCTCAAGGGCAAGGCGACGCCGCCGGACTGTAGGGCTCTGTGCGGTCGCCACAGCTGCCTCCCTCGGCCGTCTTAACTGTTTCTGTACCGGCGGGGTTCACCACAGTGTGGTCGTAATGCTGCCGGTGCGTCCAGTAGTGGGGGATTCCCCGTGCTGCGAATTTCGCATTGCACATTGCATCTTGGCCGCCAGCGTAGCATTCTTGAGCCGTGTCATTACTCTATGCTGTTCCACGGCTACCAAAGGTGACGGCGTGACGGCGATCCAGGTTCCGGCGAGCAGGACGTGGCAGGCCAATCTTGCCCGGCTCGAGGGGCTCGCTGTCGTGCTCGCCAGCCATGGCCTGCGCGCCAGGGTCCTCACGCCGCCCGGCCGGGTGCCGAGCCTGCACGTGGTGAACCCGGCCGCTGCGGTCCTTGCCGAGGATGTCTACGCGGGCCGCGGTCAGGACGGGCGGTGGTGGTTCTGGTGGTCGTGGGCCGAGCAGATCGCGGCCGACGAGGATCTCGAGGGTGCGGCCTCGACGATCGAGCGCGTGCTCGCCGCCGACTCCTAGGGCCGCAGGCTGCTGGCCGGCAGGCCGGGAAACGCCTGCGTTGTGCCGCGCCAGGACTGCGCGCGCAGCGCGGCGGCCCGGACCTGCTGGGCGCCGAAGCTGCGCAGCCCGGCATCGGGCAGTGCCACGACCGCGAGGTAGGCCTGCGCCACGCCGTCTTCCATGGTGGCGGCGAGCCGCTGCGCCGCAGTAGCCGATGTCACCGGGAACAGCAGCTGGTAGGCAACGGCCGCCGCCGTGGGCTGGCCGCCGCGGGCGCTGATCATCTCGGTCAGCTGGTCGCCAGCCCGCAGATGCGCGACCCAGTCGGCCTCGGCCAGTGCTGCCGCGGCAGACCCGCCGGGCAGGTGGGCGCCCACCACGCCATAGCCGTACGACACCGCCTGCTCGGCGGCGAGTGCCTGCTGCAGGGCCGCGACGGCCTTGGCTGCGCTGCTGGTCATTCCGCGGCCGCCTGGGCCTGCTGGAGCAGCGGGACGTGGGTCGCCTCGGATGCCGCGATGCTCGCGAACAGCTGGGCCAGGGTCGGTGGCAGTCCGGTCAGCTGGCCGAGCAGCCGGTCCGACGCGGCTTGCTCGGCCTGCTCGAGTGCCGTGAGCACAGTGCCGAGGCTGCTGCCCGCGATGACCGAAGGTGCTCGCCGTGCCGACGGACTGGGCGCGCCGGCCGGCTCAATCAGCCGGGATCTGAGCTGACTCAGATGCGCGGCGTGCTCGGCCTGGACCGCGTGAACCGCAGCCAGCAGCCCGTTCTCGCCGGGTGCCGCGGTCGCCGGCAGCCGCGTGATAGCGGTCGCGTACGTGGCCACCATCAGTTCCTCAGCCGTGATAGCCGCGCGCAGCGCTTCGATGTCGCGTCGCGGCGGTGGCGGAGAGCCGAGCGCCTGCATGCCCTTGCAC
>JBAUAR010000623.1:0-9899 GCA_049675875.1 Streptosporangiaceae bacterium | reverse complement strand
AACGAGGCTCGCCCTCGAGCAGGCACTGGATGAGTACTGGTCGCGCATCCTGCCCGAAGCGGTGAACTGCGGCGTGCGTCCGCAGTTGCTCATGCTCCCCCAGTACGCGGGCGCGAGCACAGCAGGGCAGGCAGCCGAAGCCTGGTTCGGGCTCGCCCGCGCGACCCACCACCACGCTTACGACCTCGCCCCCACCGCCACCGAACTGCGTCGCTGGCATGACCTCGTACGCGCCGTCGTCACCAAGTTGGCCACGGCGGGCCGGAAGGTCGACGGGGCCGGGGAGTAACGCCGGTGTAGCCGGCTTGGCCTCATTGGGAAGCCGGGCGGCCCGCGGTTGTCAGTTCAACCAGTCGCCACACGTTCGGCCAGTCGGTGCACCAACAGCACGGTCAGCAGTCCCTACGGATCGTGAACACCGCCAGGTCCACGGTCACCGCGGACGGCGGAACCGGCCCTAGTCGTAGCCGCGCCGGAACTCCCGCTCGCCTGTCCTCTCTTGTGGTGTACTCATACGCCTCGGCCGTCAAGATCTAGACAATTTGTAGTGGCGCAGCTAGCCTCCGGCCCATGGATGGTCTGCTTCAGCCGGGAACGCTGCTACGCGACGGTAGATACGAAATTCTGGAAGTGCTGGGGACTCCTGAGGATAAGCAAGTGTATCTGGCGTCTGACCAGGTCGTTGGCCGCCGGGTAGCCCTCGATATCTTTTCCAATAATTTCGTCATGCCAAGTGGGATGACGGTAAGAGCCTGGGAAGCCCAAGTTCTAGCTCGGCTCGGCGATCACCCGAACATTGCGACAGTCCTAGATCACTGGGAGGACAACAATACTGCTGCAATGGTGACTCGCTACCTTACTGGCGGCAGGTTAGCAGACCAGATTCAGAAATCGAAAAAGGAATCTGGCATGGGCTTGCCCATCGAAGACGTTTTTCGGCTATCGATCGAACTGGCTTATGGGTTAGCTTATATCCATAGCTGCGGTATCTTGTACCTTGATTTGCAGCCACGCAACGTTTTGTTCGATGAGTGGGGTACGCTGCACCTCGTCGATTTCGATACCGCTATCCAGATCGGCGACCGCAAACTGAGCCATATGTCGCAGCGGTCAGTGATCAACTACATAGCGCCCGAGCTGCTAGCGGGCACCGCCGACGAGCGATCCGACCTTTATTCGCTTGGTGCAACCGTTTACGAGATGGTCGCCGGTTCCCAGGCTTTTGCCGGAAACCGCGAAGAGGTCCTGATCGCGCGTCAGGCGGGCCGGCCTCCGTCTTTGCATCGGGATGGCCTGCCGGAGGGCCTGCGGAACCTGATCTTCTGCTTGCTGGCCCCCAACCCTGACCAGCGACCGCGGCAGGCTGACGAAGTCGCAGGATGTCTGGAGCAGCTTCGGGCCGCCCACGCGCAAATAGAGCGACTTCTCAGGACAAATATCGACCCTGAGGTGCAGAAAACGCTGGCAGCCTTCCTGGATACCGAGTCCAGCGCCATGATCAAGTCAACGGCTGGCCCCGATCGGAACGAGTTTTCTTTTACCCCGAACGTTGAACTGCCTGCTGATCATCGCTTTTTGATGCAGGCGATAATGGCTCTAGCGGAGACTGACTATCGGCGTGCCGCAATCGACGCGGGCACCGCCTCGGAAGTCGCTCTGTCGTGGGCTGTATCGGGGCTACTGCGCGCTAAGAGAGTGCCTCAAGAATTCATTGAGAATCTGATTCTTCGTGCCAATGGCATCGAGGGCCTTTTTAGTGAATATCTCTCGCTGGGCAATCCACTACCGGTATCGGGAAAGAAGGAGATATCTCTAGGAGCACTCAAGGCACAGCTTGCCGGAGTTCGCAATAAATCGGCCCATGCAGGCACCATTCCCTCCGCCGAAGAAGCGACCCGTGCAGTCGAAGTAGCTCACTCGATAGTAACCGCTGCGCACCCATTCGAAGGGTAATCCGAGCGCGTGGCGCGGTAGACCGCGCCACGCGCTACCGGGGAAACCGAAGTTCCGCCAGTCGACATAGACGCGCGCCGACGACTTTGTCTGCGCACGTCGACCGACGATGGCCGGTCAGTCGGCCGCTAGGCACTCACCCGCCCTTGGGACGGCTCAGCCTGGTTCGACTGCGGTCGGGCGCTGCGCCAGAACACGGCTTGCTCGAGCCGGGCAACCCGGGCGCGCAAATCGCCCTGGTGTCCGGTTTGCTCCAGCAGCCGGGCCAGAATCCAGGCGCGGGCAAGCGTGCGGGCGGGCCGCGCTGGTTGGCGTGGCCTTTCGGCTCGGCCAGCTCATCCGGGTTGTCCGGATCGAGAAATCACCGACCGGCGGGCTGCAGCGCTATGCGGTGGCATCTTCAAGCAGCTGCTCGCCTTCGCCTGCCGCGCCGTCGGCGGCCTCCTCGGGATGAGCGCAGAGCCGCGGTCCGGCGTCGGTAAATGATGCGGCTCTGGTCCGGCGCGTCGGACACAATTGCTCATTGTGCTTCTGACCATCACGACAACCGTGTCGCCGGCCTCCGACCTGGGCTACCTGCTGCACAAGCATCCCGGTCGCGTCCAGGCGTTCGAGGTCTCGTTTGGCAGGGTGCACGTGTTCTATCCGGAGGTCAGTGTCGAGCGCACGACTGCCGCGCTGCTGCTGGAGATCGACCCCGTCGGGCTCGTGCGGGGCCGGCGGGGCCAATCCGCCGGAGGCTTCCCGCTCGGGCAGTACGTCAACGACCGGCCGTACGCAGCGTCGAGCATGCTCGCCGTCGCCATCAAGGAGGTGTACCGAACCGCGCTGACAGGCCGCTGCGCCGGGCGGCAGGATCTGGCCGACTCCCGCATCCCGCTGCAGCTGCACGTGCCGGCGCTGCCGTGCCGTGGTGGCGCGGACCTCGCCCGGCGGGTGTTCGAGCCGTTGGGCTGGCACGTGCAGGCGGTCCCAGCCCCGCTTGACGAAGCTTTCCTCGACTGGGGTGACTCGCACTACCTGACGGTGACGCTGACAGGGGAAGCGCGGCTGGCCGACGCGCTGAACCACCTCTATGTGATGTTGCCCGTGCTGGACGATGCCAAGCACTATTGGGTTACCACCGATGAAGTGGACAAGCTCGTCAGGGCCGGTGGTAGCTGGCTCGCGAGTCACCCGGAACTGGCCTTGATCAGTCGTCGCTACTTGGCGCACCGGCGCGAGCTGACGCGTGATGCGCTGGCTCGGCTGGCGGAGCTGGACGACACCGAGGCGGAGGAGTTCGACAACTCACTGGAACCGGGGCGTGTGCTGGCAGAGCCGGACCAGGCGCTGCCGCTGGCCGACCTGCGCCGTGGTGCGGTGCTCGCCGCCGTCCGTGCCTCGGGAGCCAGCAGCGTGGCCGACCTGGGCTGCGGCGAGGGCGCGCTGGTCGGGGACCTGCTGGCCGAGCGCACGATCGACCGGGTCGTCGGCACGGACGTGTCGGTCGGTGCGCTGCAAGCCGCTGCACGCAAGCTGCGCCTGGATACGATGGCCGATTCCCAGCGGGCGCGGGTGGAGCTTTTTCAGTCGTCCCTGACGTACCGCGACGACCGGCTTGCCGGATTCGACGCGGCCGTGCTGATGGAGGTCATCGAGCACATCGACCCGCCGCGGCTGCCTGCTGTGGAACGCGCTGTCTTCGGTTTCGCGGCGCCAGGATCGGTGATCGTGACGACGCCCAATGTCGAGCACAACGTCCGCTATGAGACGCTGCTGCCGGGCCAGTCACGCCATCGTGACCACCGATTCGAGTGGACCCGGCGTGAGTTCCGGGAGTGGGCTGACGGCGTCGCGAGCCGGTTCGGCTACCGGGTCCGGTTCCTCTCAGTCGGTATCGATGACACCGAAGTGGGGCCGCCGACCCAGATGGCGATCTTCGACAAGGTCGTGGCGATATGAGCGATCTCAGCATTCCAGAGCTGAGTCTGGTCGTCTTGATCGGCGTTAGCGGGTCCGGCAAGTCAACTTTCGCCCGGACGCACTTCAAGCCGACGGAAGTGATCTCGTCGGATGTCTGCCGTGGTTTGGTCGCTGACGACGAAAAAGACCAGTCGGCGACGGCGACCGCGTTCGAGGTCCTGCACTTCATCGCCGGCAAGCGCCTCGCCGGCGCCCGCCTCACGGTCATCGATGCGACCAACGTGCAGCCGCAGGCACGACGTCAACTCGTGGCGCTGGCTCGCGAACACGATGTACTGCCAGTTGCCGTCGTCCTCGATGTGCCCGAAGGCATCTGCGTGGCGCGCACCGCCGCGAATCCGGCCCGCGATTTCGGCCCTCATGTGATCAGGCGCCAGCGTGACGAGATGCGACGCGGTCTGCGATTCCTGCAGAAGGAAGGTTTCCGCACTGTCCACATCCTGCGCGGCGAGGACGAGATCGCCCAGGCCACGGTCGTGCGAACCCGCCTGTACAACGATCTGCGGCACGATCCAGGACCGTTCGACGTCATCGGCGACGTTCACGGCTGCCGTGCCGAGCTCGAAGCCTTGCTGGCCGGGCTCGGATATGTGATCACGCGGGATGAGGAAGGCCGCGCCGTCGGAGCTAGCCACGCAGAGCGCCGGGCGATCTTCCTGGGCGATCTTGTGGACCGTGGCCCCGACACGCCCGGCGTCCTTCGCCTGGTCATGGGCATGATCGGCGCAGGCGACGCGTTCTGCGTACAGGGCAACCACGAAAGCAAGCTACTGCGGGCACTTAGCGGCAGGAACGTACAGGTGACGCACGGCCTGGCCGAATCCCTGGCTCAGCTGACGGCTGAACCGCCGGAGTTCCGGGCGGCCGCGCTCAGCTTCCTGGAGCGCCTGATCAGCCACTATGTCCTCGACGGTGGCCGACTCGTCGTCGCTCACGCGGGCCTCATCGAGCGCTACCAGGGACGGGCGTCCAGACGCGTCCGTGAGTTCTGCCTCTACGGCGAGACGACTGGCGAGGCTGACGAATACGGCCTGCCGGTCCGCTATCCGTGGGCTGAGGAGTACCGGGGCGCGGCGACAGTGCTCTATGGCCACACTCCGGTGCCAGCGCCGGAGTGGGTCAACAACACTATGTGTCTGGACACTGGCTGTGTCTTCGGCGGGCAACTGACAGCTCTGCGCTACCCGGAGAGGGAAGTGATCTCCGTGCCGGCCGCGACGGTGTATTACCAGCCGGCCAGACCATTCCCAGCCAATGCCGAGGCGACGATCACCCATCAGCCTGCCCGACGCGAACCCGAGGTGCTCGACATCACGGACGTAGCGGGCCGTCGGTTCATCGACACTGGTTACCAGCGCCGCATCGCTGTCCGGGAGGAAAACGCTGCGGCAGCGCTGGAGGTCATGAGCCGTTTCGCGATCGACCCGCGGTGGCTGCTGTACCTGCCTCCGACGATGAGCCCGGTCGCCACCGCCACGTCCACCGATCTGCTCGAACACCCAGAGCAGGCTTTCGACGCTTACCGCGGCGACGGCGTCGATCAGGTCGTGTGCGAGGAGAAGCACATGGGCTCCCGTGCCGTGGTGCTGGTTTGCCGCGACGCGCGATCAGCGCAGGCCAGGTTCGGAGCGCCAGGCGATGCCATCGGCGCGGTGTGGACGCGGACAGGCCGGCCGTTCTTCACCGAGTCGCTGACTGCGCAACTGCTTGACCGGACTCGAACGGCAGCCGAGCGTGCCGGCCTGTTCGATCAACTCGGCTCGCCGTGGCTGCTGCTGGACACCGAACTCCTGCCCTGGTCAGCCAAGGCCGGGCAACTGCTGCGGGATCAGTACGCGGCGGCAGGCGCGGCTGCTCGCATGTCATTGAACTCCGCCGTCGACGCCCTTGAGCGGGCTGAAGCATCGGGGCTCGACGTCGTGGGTTTGCTCGAGCGCACGCGCGGCCGGCTGGCTAATGCTGACTCGTTCGTCGCGGCGTACCGCCGCTACTGCTGGGACACCGACGGCCTCCAGGGCCTGCGCCTCGCCCCATTCCAGGTCCTTGCCGCAGAGGGCGCCAGCTACCACCGGCAGCCGCATTCCTGGCACCTTGACGTCGCCGACAAGATGGTAGGCGCCGACCCTGAGCTGTTCTCCGCTACTCAGCGGCTATATGTGGACACGACCGACCCCTCATCGGTCGCCGCAGGTGCCCGGTGGTGGGACGAACTCACGGCCGTGGGCGGCGAGGGCATGGTCGTCAAGCCCGCGCTGAACCTCGTAACCGGGCGTAAGGGACTGGTTCAGCCGGGCCTGAAAGTGCGTGGCCGCGAATACTTGCGGCTCATATACGGGCCTGATTACACAGAGCCACCGAACCTGGAGCGGCTGCGTCAGCGTGGGCTCGGGCACAAGCGCTCCCTCGCGCTGCGCGAGTACGCGCTCGGCCTTGAGGCGCTCGACCGGATAGCGCGGGGCGAGCCACTCTGGCGCACCCACGAGTGCGTCTTCGCGGTACTAGCGCTCGAGTCCGAACCAGTTGACCCGCGGCTCTAGCCGCACAGAGAGCTGCCGAGAGCCACTGCGGTTCGAGGGCGAGATTTTTCTGCATACGCGCAGCGCTTTTTACCGCTCGGAATCAACCTCAAGAACGTCGCCATAGTTTGGACTATGGTAGGCCTGTGAGGCGCCTTAGCGTGGCAGCGCTTACCAGAACAAATCCGTCGTGGCCACTCGGCGATATTACTCCTCCGGCGTAAAGAGCCCTGTAAGCGCTCACCTCGGTAACCGCAGTGACCGCAAACGGCTTGCTGCTATTGGCTATTATTTCAGTGATATGCCCGTTAGCCGTATCGACTTGAGCCTCGAAGGTAAATTGACAATAGTGCTGAGTAGTCTCGACGTGAATCACGATGGTCTGTACCTGGCCGCGCATGAGGGATATTGTATGAGTGGCAAAATAGCTGCCGGACAATTGCCCGTTTTGGTAGTCCTGCGCCACCGGAAGAGCATCGTCGAGATCGAAGCCCATGTAAATACTTGTGTCTTCCGCAGCAGCCGGTGACTCGAGCAACGTACCGTCGATCGGAGAGTTGCATGACTTTAC
Organism: Streptosporangiaceae bacterium; assembly: GCA_049675875.1. Classification (GTDB taxonomy): domain Bacteria; phylum Actinomycetota; class Actinomycetes; order Streptosporangiales; family Streptosporangiaceae; genus JAJYUU01. Next base: position 2,894 of record JBAUAR010000623.1, on the reverse strand, counting down.
AACCGAGATATTGGTGATCACGGCCGGCGTGCTAGTGGTTCCTCGGAAGACGACTTGAATCGCTGCATCTCCGATGATAGCCCCGTTAAATAGCTTAGCGTGGTCGACGTAATCCTCCCAATCCATGGGCAAGTCACTGAAGCTAGCCGCTTGGTCAGCGCTGAGACGGCCCGGAAAGGCAAAAGAGAATCCGTCGTCCGCAGCCTGAATATATTGTGCAGAGTTAATGCTTATTGGAGTGCGCGAGCCGACGCTCGGAGCGTCACTGCCGTTCCGCCCGACGGTGTGGGAGAAAAGGTCATGCCCTACTCCGGAACCGAAAGCACTTGCCGCAGCAACAACTAGTGCAGTTAGGATACCGCCAATCCAGATAGCGGGGCGCCTCCAAATAGCTCGTCTTTCCGACTTGGTTTCGCGGACGATAGTTTCGGAACCGGATGCGTTTTCATCTCCGGGTTGGGACGACTTATCCGTGTCTGCCATACGTGGATGATAGCTCGCCAACAGGCGATGCGAGCGGCAACGACGGCCATTGGCTTGTGCAGCCCTCACTCGTGTTCATGGGCGTTGTTCTGGCCATTCCCGAACGTCAAGTCGGCGACATGGTCGCCCTGCGCATCAGCCGGATGACCGCCCACCGTATGGAACCAGCCTTCGGCGCCGCAACGGCGGCCTGGACGTGCCGCGCGCCGCGAAGACGCCTGTAGTCCCCTGTCGAGCGAGTCTCCGATGGTGGACTACGCCGTGTGCCCCGAGGACGGCAACCGTCTAAGGGCGGCCTCCAACTGGCGAGCGGGCGCCAGCGCGGTACTCATGAGGTGTGGGTTTCCCCTCGTACCGTGGAGACATCGCCTTTAAGGAGTGGCGATGGCAGAGACACGCAGGAAGTTCGATCATGATTTCCGGCAGGGCGCGGTCCGGCTGGTCCGGGAGAGCGGCAAGCCAATCGCGCAGGGTGGCCCGGGATCTGGGGATCAACGGGGGCACGCTCGGCAACTGGGTGAACGCCGACAAGCGCCGCCGCGGCGAGAGTGATGGCGCGCTCGGCGAGGATGAGCGGGCCGAGCTGGCGTGGCTGCGGCGGGAGAGCGCCGAGCTGGCGATGGAGCGTGATGTCCTCAAGCGCAGCGTGGCTCTGGGTAAAGGACCCGATGGGGCGGTAGCGGTGGCCGCTTTCATCGCCGCTCAGAGGGAGCAGCACCAGATCCCGCAGTCGCTGTCGTGCCGGGCGCTGGGCGTGTCCCAGTCCTGGTTCTACAAGTGGAGGAGCGGGTCGTTACCGTCGTGGGCGGCCAGCTGGGAACGGCTCACGGCTGAGGTAGCCCGCCTGTTCGCGCTGCACGATGGCAAGTACGGAGCGCCCAGGATCACCGCCGACCTGCGCGAGGTGGGCTGGCGGGTTAGCGAGAAGACCGCGGCCGCGGTGATGCGCGAGCAGCACCGTCGGCTGCAGCCCACCAGCAAGTGCATGTCCGAACTCAGGAGCCAGCATCGTCCCTTGAACTGACGAATGCAAACTCGTGGTCGCTAACCGTCAACCCAAAATGGCCAGTTTGCGTCATAGAAACGGGTCGGCATCGATCCCCGGACGAGGCGCCGCCGGGGGCAGAACAGTGGCGATGACGAAGGAGGATTGCCAATGAGACGAATTCTGCATTCCACGCGTGTCGTGCCGGTTGCGAGCGCCCTGATCATCTGTTCGGTGAGCTGCGGATCGAGCCTAGCAGGGACACAACTGACGCCCACTGCGTTGCTTTCTGCTCCTGTGCCAGCGGCATGCACGCACAAGGCTGGCAGGCTCGTGAATGGCGTCCTGCCGGGAATACCCGAAAACCATGGCACCATGCGGTTGGCATGGCTGGGGGCGGGAGTTGCGGCTAAGCCTCGATCCACCGGCTGAGTATGGATGATCGTTTCCGGGAATTGCGCCTGACGACGTGATCTTGATGTTTTCTGGCGGACGTGGCTGTTGTGCCGCTGACTGATTCTGCGGCGTGTCCGGGGCTTGCTGGTCGGGAGGTGCGTGCCGCGGGCTGTGGGCTGTGAAGGACGCGTGACCTGGTCTGGGCTGGTCAGGCCGCTCGGGCGGGCGGCCCGCAGCCGGCCTGGAACAGGCTCATCCATGCCGTTTCGCGATGCCAGGCCTGCGGCAGGTGCAGGGTCAGGCGGCCGCGGCCGTGCCGCGCGGTCCGGGCGGCGACGTTAATCAGGTCAGCGCGGATGGTCGCGCCCCTGGCCTTGCCGTGGAACGGCGAGGCCAGGCACCCGGCAGCGCGGATCAGGTTATGGGTGATGGCGGCCAGGGCGAGCCAGGCGGCATTAGCGGCAAAGCGGCCCGAGGGGAGATGAGCCAGCGGGCCGTCTGTCCAGTCCGCGAACGCCTGCTCGATGATGGCGTGGTCGCGGTGCTGTTCCTCGGCCCGGGTCAGCGTGAACGGGGAATCGCTGAACACCGGGTGGTAGCGCCATACCGGGAACAGCTCGCCCTGCCCGGCGGCAGCCTTCGGGCTGAGGTCGCGGACCCGGCGGACGATCAGCCGCGCGGTGATGGCCTGGCCTTTCCTCGAGGCGAACGCGGTATAGGGAATCTCGGCGATCTCGGCGTCGGAGACCCAGGCCCGCAGCTGGTCGTCCCAGATCGCGCGCGGGTAGCGGATCGCGGTCCATGCATCGTCGGGGATGGCGGCGATCGCTGCCTTCACCGCCGGGTCGAGCCGGGCGGTGACCGAGAAGTACGCACCCGCGCGGCGGGCCGCCTGGCACACCGCGGCGTTGTAGTAGCCGGAGTCCGTCCGGGCCACGATGATGCCGGTGCACCCGGCGGCGCGGGCGGTGCCGATGGACTCGGCGAGCAGCGAGGCGGCGCCGCGGGCGGTGTTCGCGCTGCCGCCGCG
>JBAUAR010000622.1:0-1859 GCA_049675875.1 Streptosporangiaceae bacterium | reverse complement strand
CGCCGCTACCGCAGCGGCCGCCCGCCGCCTGACCGGCGGACGACAGGCCCCTGGTCACCGCCGCCCAGCGGGCGTGCTGGCGCCGCCGTAACCCCGTTCCCGAGTCGGATGGCGTCGGCAGGAACGCTGGCTGGCCTGCTTGCGGTCTTCCTGTGCGGCTGCCTGCTCGCCGCCTGGGTACACAACGACGTGGTGGCCGGGCTGGGCTTTTGCGTGGGGACCTGCGTGGCCGCACGAGTTGCCAGGCCCGCGGCACTCCTCGCCGTGGTGGTCTCGGTGCCGGTCGTCTTCCTGACCGCAGAAGTCGTCGCGCAGCTGGTCACCGCGCCGGCCGGCGCGCACCGCGGCACGCTGCTGCTCGTGATCGAGGGCACCCTGCTGACGCTGGCCGGGGTGGCCCCGTGGTTGTTCGCAGGCACCGTCGTCGGCGTGGTCATCGCCATGTTCCGCGGATTGCCGCGGTCCGTCCGGGAGCTGCGGGCCGACCTCACCGGGGGGCGGGCAGGGAGCCGCAGGCCAGCCGCGCGCGATCGCCAGCCGAGTTAACCGGGCTGGCCGAGCCTCGGCTGACGCAATTCCCGCGGCAGGCCGAACGTCATCCGCTCGTGCACCGCCTCGACCTCCTCGACATCGCTGAACCCGCACTCGGCCAGCCGATCGAGTACGCCTGCGACGAGGTCCTCTGGCACCGAGGCACCGCTGGTCACGCCCACCGTGCCGACTCCCTCTAGCCAGGCCGGATCGACGCCGGACGCGTCATCGACCAGATACGCGGCGGGCGCGCCGGCGTCGCGGGCGACCTCGACCAGGCGCACCGAGTTGGACGAGTTCCGCGAGCCGACGACGATGACCACGTCGGATCCGGCCGCGATCTGCTTGACCGCGACCTGCCGGTTCTGCGTGGCGTAGCAGATGTCGTCGCTGGGCGGGTCGATCAGCTGCGGGAACTTCTCCCGCAGCGCGGCCACGGTCTGCGCGGTCTCGTCGACCGACAGCGTCGTCTGCGACAGCCAGGCGACCCTTGCCGGGTCCCGGACCCGGACACTCTCGCTGCCCTCCGGGCCATCAACGAGGTGGATGTGCGCCGGCGCCTCGCCGGTGGTGCCGATGACCTCTTCGTGACCCTCGTGGCCGATCAGCAGAATGTCGTAGTCCTGGGCGGCGAACCGGCGCGCCTCGTTGTGCACCTTGGTGACCAGCGGGCACGTGGCGTCGATGGTGCGCAGGCTGCGTTCGACGGCCTGCTGCCGCACTTCAGGCGCCACGCCATGGGCCGAGAACACCACGATCGCGCCCTCGGGAATCGCTTCGGTCTCGTCCACGAAGATCGCGCCCAGCTCCTCCAGGGTGCGCACGACGTGCACGTTGTGGACGATCTGCTTGCGCACGTACACCGGGGCGCCGTACCGCGCCAGGGCCTGCTCCACGGTCTGCACAGCCCGGTCGACGCCAGCGCAGTAGCCACGCGGCTTTGCCAGCAGGACACGCCGAGACTGGTCAGACATGGTGCCCAGTTTAGATGGACCCCGGTCGCTGCCAATCCAGACCCATGGTCCGGGCGCGCCGAGCCCGTCATCCTCGACCCGGCGACCCGCCGACGTGTTGGGCCGCTGATGCGGGCACTTCGCAGGCGGGCCTGGCATGCTGGCTATCAACGGGGGGAACAACTGGTGGCCGAGGCGCGGGAAGCTGAGGGAGAACGATCAGTCATGGGGGTCCCGCAATTCCCAGATCAGGTACGGAAGGCGCCCACGCTGGCGCTGCGAGCCTTCTTCGCCGGAGTCGGCAAGATCCTGCTCGCCGCTGACCGCCCGCAAGCCGGCGCGTCACCCACCGGTCCACGACACGCCGCGCCGGGG
>JBAUAR010000621.1:0-5377 GCA_049675875.1 Streptosporangiaceae bacterium | reverse complement strand
GAGCGGTACCGGGCGGAGAAGACCCGGCTGGAGCGGCTGGCCGCAGGCGGGCTGGCGGCACTGATCGCGCGGCTCGGCGCGGCGCGCAAGGGCGGCCGGGCATGACCGCCCGGTCCGCGGCCGCGGGCGGGGCGTTCGCCGCGTCCTCCGGGCTGTTCAGCGGGATCACCGGCTGGCTGGACGGGGACGAGGCGGCCGCGCTGACCCACTCCGGGCTGGAGGAGCAGCTGGGCTCGCGGGGCCGGGAGCTGACCAGGGTGCTGCTGCAGGATCACCTGGACCTGCGGGCGGCGCGGGAGCAGCGGCGCGCGCAGGTGAGCGGATCGGATGGCGTGACGCGCACCCGCGCGGAGGCCGGGCACACCCGGCCGCTGGACGCGGGCGCGGCGATCACCCGCTCCACCGGGATCAGGGCAGGCAAGCGGCAGGTGGAGGAACTGGCCGTGCGCGCTGCCGCGGACGCGGACGCGTTCTATGCCGCCCGGCGTCCCGGCCCGGCCGCCGACGAGGTGCTGCTGGTGCTGCAGTTCGACGGCAAGGGCATCGTGATGCGCCCCGAGGCGCTGCGCCCGGCCACCGCGAAAGCAGCGGCCAGCGCACAGAACAAGCTGGCTACCCGGCTGTCCCCCGGAGAGAAGCACGGACGTAAAAGAATGGCCGAGCTGGCCGCGGTGCACGACGCCGTCCCGGCGCTGCGCACGGCAGCCGACATCATCACCCCGCCCGGCAGCAGCGGCCAGCAGCCGCGCAGCCGCGGCCCGCGGGCAAGACCTTCAACTTAAGGATCGTCTAGGATTTGCAGCGGCAGCATGACGAGTGTCAGCGGCGCTCGCGGCCCGGGTCGCCTGGCCGGGTCGGCTGGCTTCGCGGGATAGCGGTGGCTGCGCTTGGCCTGGCGAGGGTTTGACCGGCCGTGCCGGTCCGCGCTGGTGACGGAGGCGATGACCAGCAGCGACGCCTGCAGGAGCTGGCCGGCGCCGATGTGCTCAGGGGGGAAAGGCGCCGGGGTGGCCGACCGGGCCGCGCACGACGTCGAGGGCGCTGGTGAAGGGGATCCTTAACGGGTCCTGCCCGGTCAGCGCGGCGGCGGCGCAGATCAGGTGGCGGATGGCGTGGTAGGCGCACAGCAGCGCCCAGACCTCCTGCTCCGCGCCGTCGGGGGTCTTGGAGCGCAGCACGATCCCGGCGCCCTTGAGCTGGGTCTTGAACGCGCCGATCGCGGTCTCGATCTGCCACCGGGCGTGGTAGAGGTCCGCCAGCTCGCGGGCCGGCGCGGCGGCCGGATCCAGCAGGGTGGTGATCAGCGTGAATGCCTCGGTGACCTCGCCTGCCCGGTCCTCCAGCCGGTACTCGATGACCCGCACGGTGATGTCCCTGGCGCCTGCCTTGCGCAGGTGGCGGGGGGCCTTCAGCCGCGACAGGTAGGTGCCGTCGGGCAGCACGCGGTCCACCGGCAGGCCGAAGGAGACCCCGGCCCGCCACAGCAGGTCCGCGCACGCCGCGGCGGCGTCGCGCCACAGCTCATACCCGGCGAAGTTGCGGTCGGCGATCACCAGCATCCCGGCGGTCAGCCGGGGCAGCAGCCCTGCGGTCGGCGTCTTCTCGCCGGCGGTGAAGGCCCCGCACACCGCCGCGATCAGCGCCCGGGTGCCGCACTCGGCCAGCGCCACGACCCGCACCTGCGGGAACGCCCCCCGCAGCCGCCGGCCCGCCTCATCTTTGGTGGACGGGCCGCCGAAGCGCTCCCAGTTCGCCTCGGTGTCCTGCACGTCAAGCGTGGTCCCGTCGACCGACACCAGGTGCAGGCCCCGCCAGAACGCCCCGGCCGTGCCCGGCGCCGCCAGCATCCCGGCGGTCTTCTCGAACAGCAGCCGCAGCGGCACCGGCCCCAGCCGGGTCCGGGCATTGCTCAGAGCCTCCTCCGACGGCACCGGCACGCTCACCCCCTGAGCGGCCCACGCCAGCGTCCCGGCCAGCCTGCGCATCACCCGCCCGGCGCCCATGTCCATGAACAGCGCCAGCGCCAGCACGAAGTACACCGTCAGCCAGGCCGGCAAGATCCGGTTGCGCTGCTCGCGCGCCGCGGCAGCGTCGATGACCTCCTCCACGGCCTGACGCGGGAAAGCCTCCGCCAGGACACACACTGTCGAATCGGGTCGCAGCAGGAGCTATTACTCGCACCTCGCCGGAAGCTGCCGCCGCGGACCTGGCCGACACGGTATACCAGGAGGCTTATTCATAAGGTCAGAAGTAGTTGCTGAAGAAGAACAGGCCGATGATCGCGGTGAGGGGCCTCCTGGAATTTCGTGATGGGCGGGCGGAAGCGCCCGCCTTCCTCGGACAGCATCCGCCATGTCTTCAGGTGGGCAACGGCGCGCTCGGCTGCGGTGCGGATGGCCGACAGGCTGGCGTTGAACTGCTTGTGTGAGTGGTGTAACTGGCCGCCCGGCGGGGTGCGGAACGGCACGATGGCGATCCCGTCCACGCCGGTGTAGCCGAGGTCGGCGACCGTGCTGGTACCGCCGATGAGGTCCTTGAGCCCGGAGGCTTCGAACGCGGCGGCGTCGTGCCGCGAGCCGGGTACCGCTACCGGGCCGACCGCGGCGACCCGCCCGGACATGGACGCGGCGAGCTGGACGTTCATGCCCGCATATCCTGCCTTGCCCGAGAACAGGCCGGGCACCTTCTTCCAGTCCCGGGTGGGCGTGATGGTCCCGTCCACCAGCAGTGTGCCGCCCTTCCCGGCCACCTGCCCCGGGGCCAGCACGCAGTCTGCCAGCACCTGCCCGATCACCGGCCGCAGCAGGTCCCACCGCCTGCTCACCGTCGGCTGGCTCACCCCGAACACCGCGCCGGCCACCTCCTGGGTCAGGTTGCGGCGCATCAGCGCCACCACCATCGCCACCGACTTGAACAGCCCGATCGCCGCATCCCGCCCGCGAGGTCGCACCACGTCCCCGACCTGCCCGGCCACCCGCGCCGCCAGCTCCGCCAGTTGCTCATGGCGCAGTCCTGTGACAGTCTCGTACCGCAACGGCTCCTCCCCGAATCCGCGTCATAGCTATTGCGGTATTCATGGCAGGAGCCGTTCGCATGTGCGAGAACCGACACGTAAAGCTTTCCTTATTACAAGAATTTATGAAACAGTGCGAGCGCAGGGGCGAGAGAGAAAACACCTTATGAATAAGCCTCCAGGCTTCCGTGATTGCTGGATCGGTCCCGCGGCCCCAGTCTGGCATCGCGACCCCACGGGCACGCAGCAGGCTCTCCAGGGTGTCGCCACCCATTGACTGGGCAATGCGGGCCGCGTCGGACTCGTCAACGCCACTCCAGAAGAACGCCCGGCCTGACTCACTGCTTACGTCGGCTGTCGTAGCGATATGCGCCGGAACTGTAGACCCGCAGCTGTTGTGGACCAAGACGGGGGTGGCGCCGGCTTGGACGTAGTAGGTGTGGATGCCGGAGACGTCGAGGTTGTAGGCGGTCAGGTCGGCCTGGTAGTGCCGGACCGCCTGAACTGCGACCGTCTGCCCACCGGGTTCGAGTAGCTGGTCTCCGGGCCGCAGGTCCGCGGCGTAGGCGAACTGGTGGGTGGTGGCGTCCCATATCGGGTGCTGGCTGGTTGCCTGGATGACCGCGCCGGTGACCAGGACGATCGCGGCCATGGCGTGCCAGCGGTTGGTGGCGGATCACCTTGACTACCGGCCGCGCGGCGGTGACATGCTGGTACGGGTCGGTGGCCTCGACTTTCTGGCCCGCCTTGATCGTGGAGATCGCGACCGCGGCGCCGGACGCGAGCAGCACCTTCGTCTTGCCCGTGAAGGAGTTGGTGCTGCACGACAGCGCCGGATCGTTTTCTGCGGCAAGGACGCCGGAGACTCACCAAGAACTTAGAAATCGAAATCCGTCATCATCGGCTCCTTCCGTATACCCCATGACACTAATAGACCTAGCCGACTCGTCTGCGTGCGCGAAGAGCCGGGCAGCCTCCGCAGGTTCTGAGCTCGCAATCTCAGAAGCAGACTCAAACAACGCCACGGGGTCGGAGCCTACAAGCTCTGCTGCTCGAAAAAGGATGCTATTGGTTCGCGCTATCTCTCGATAGTCCTCAACTGTGCTTGACAAGAGCGCGGCAATCAGGCCGAGGCGCACCCATGAGACATCGCCGATACGCACTGCCAAAGATGCAGCCCGCTTAGCGAATAGATTCAAGAGTCTGCCGCGTGCGATGTCCAAGCAAGACGCAAGCTTGTCGAAATCCTTGCGGGACGCGACCGCTGAGATCAAGTTTGCGATCTCAGTATCACGGGAACCCGGGATCGCATGCGGCGTGTAGCGCTCCTTTACCAGTGATTGCAGAAGCGTAGACATCGTTTAATTCCTTACTGTTCATCCACCCGGCGGAGGAAACATATATGTCTCAGAATCATCAATTGTGTAACGCGCATCCAGCAGTTGGAACACCTCACGGCCAAAGACCGTAGTCCCGCGGTTGCTCGGGAATTCGTCACTGAAGATGTTCTCGTCTGTAAGTGGGGAAGCCAGGAATGCGGTCTGCCTTTGGGCGATCGCCCCTGCGACCCATTCATCATTGCGCTCCGGCGTCCACCCACCGGGTTCGCCGGGTCTCGGTAGAGTCAGGACCTCATGCTCGGTATCCTCCCAGTCGCGGACCACCTGGATGTCCTCGCGAGTACCGAGTGCGATGTAGTTGGCACCGGTATTAGAAGGGAGCGAACGGCACACAACGTTGTGCACCAGGACGTAGCTGGCAGGAGCTTTTGCCTGATTGCCGTTCAGCGACGCTGCGTATGCCGATACTTCTGGATCGATGTAGAAGTCGTGGTCGCCAGCGACAGTGAGGTCCCACATCCAGCCTGCGGCTTGGCCCGGGGCGTAGCCGCTGAGCACGGTCACGCTTCCACCGCCTGGCGTCCTGAGGTGAGTGCCGTGCTTGAGAAAGGCGGCCTTGACCCAGCGGCCAGTACTGGCGTCCCAGAACAGATGACTGCGGGTCGTATCGATAACAGCGGTGCCCCGTGTGGTCTTGACCTTCAGGTCGTAACGGTCGGTGTCATGACGCACCAAGACCGCGGCGACAGCTTTGGCTGTCGTCTTTCCAGTCTTCGTATTGGTCGCCAGAACCTTCTGGCCGGGCTTGAGTCTGCTGATCGCGACAAGGGTTCCTGCAGCAGTGAGGACTTTCGTGCCCCCAGTGAAACTCTCGCCGCCGCAAGCGGCTGCGGTCTGGTCTTCTGCGGCAACACACGCACCCGACACGATTCTGGGCTGCGGGAGCCCTTGTCCCCGACCCTCACCAGCAGAACCGCGCTCCGAGACCCCGACGGCCAAGATCATTCCGGGGTGTGAGGCCCCG
>JBAUAR010000620.1:0-3168 GCA_049675875.1 Streptosporangiaceae bacterium | reverse complement strand
GTCTGCACGGTCTCGGCGTCCTCGCGGCCCGGTTCGCGCAGGTGGGCGTGCAGATCCACCAGGCCGGGCAGGGCGATGAGGCCGGCCGCGTCCAGGACCTGCGCGCCGCCCGGCTGCAGGCCCGTGCCGATCTGCGTGATCACGCCGTCGCTGATCAGCAGGTCCGCGGCCGGCCCGCCGAGCGGCCGGGCGTCGCGGATGAGCCAGGCCTGGCCCGCGCTCGCCATCAGGCCACCTCGGCCGGCTGCTCGACCGGGCTGGCGCTGCTGCCGCCGTCCTCGCCCTCGCCGGTGCCGACGGCGCCGCCGAGCAGCAGGTACAGCACGGCCATCCGGACGCTCACCCCGTTCGCCACCTGCTCGACGATCGTTGACCGCGGCGAATCGGCAACCTCGGCGGCGATCTCCACGCCGCGGTTCATCGGGCCCGGGTGCATGACGATCGCGTGCTCGGGCAGCAGTGCCAGCCGCACGGCATCGAGCCCGTACCGCCGGCTGTACTCGCGCACGGTCGGGAAGTACGCGGCGGTCATCCGCTCGGCCTGCACCCGGAGCATCATCACCACATCGGCCTTGGGCAGCGTGCCGGACAGGTCGTAGCTCACCTCGCAGGGCCAGCTCGATACCGCGACCGGCAGCAGCGTCGGCGGCGCGACCAGCGTCACGTCGGCGCCGAGGGTGCGCAGCAGCAGCACGTTCGACCGGGCCACCCGGCTGTGCAGCACGTCGCCGACGATGGCCACGCGCAGTCCGTCGACGCGACCGAGCCGGCGGCGCATGGTGAACGCGTCCAGCAGCGCCTGAGTGGGATGCTCGTGCGTGCCGTCGCCGGCGTTCACCACGCTGCCGCGCACCCACCTGGCCAGCCGATGCGGCGCACCGGACGCCTGGTGCCGGATCACGACCGCGTCGGCGCCCATGGCCTCGAGCGTCTGCGCGGTGTCCTTGAGGCTCTCCCCCTTCGCCACGCTCGACCCCTTGGCGGAGAAATTGATCACGTCGGCGGACAGTCGCTTGGCCGCGGCCTCGAACGAGATCCGGGTGCGGGTGGAGTCCTCGTAGAACAGGTTGACGACGGTGCGGCCGCGCAGCGTCGGAAGCTTGCGGATGGGGCGGTCGGCGGCCTGTGCCAGTTCCTCGGCCGTGTCCAGGATCAGCACGGCGTCATCCCGGCTCAGGTCGGCCGCAGAGATCAGGTGGCGGTTCATCGCGCGCCTGCCAGTCCCAGCATGACGGCGTCCTGGCCATCGGTCTCTGTCAGCAGCACCTGGACCGCCTCGCGCTGCGAGGTCGGCAGGTTCTTGCCGACATAGTCGGCCCGGATCGGCAGCTCGCGGTGCCCGCGGTCGACCAGCACGGCGAGCTGGACGGCTCGCGGCCTGCCGATGTCACCGAGGGCGTCGAGGGCCGCCCGCACGGTCCGGCCGGAGTAGAGCACGTCGTCGACGAGCACCACGATCTTCCCGTCCACGCCCGACGCGGGAACCGCGGTGTGCCGCAGCGCCCTGGCGGGCCGCAGCCGCAGGTCGTCGCGGTACATGGTGACGTCGAGCGAGCCCGTCGCCGTGGGCCGGCCCTCGACCTGCGACAGCCTGGCCGCGAGTCGCCGCGCGAGCGGCACTCCCCTGGTCGGGATACCGAGCAGCACCACATCGCTGGCGCCGTCGGTGCGCTCGAGGATCTCGTGGGTGATTCTGGTGAGCGCGCGGGCGATTTCCGCGGCTTCGAGGACGACCTTGCCATCGGTCAGCGGTACCGGATGAGCCCGCCGCTGGCCGGTATCTGCTCCGGACCTGGCCCGGGCGCCGGTGCTGCGTGACGTGTCGGCGGCTGACGTGTCTGCGGCTGAGGTGTCTGCGGCCGGGTCCGCGCCGCCACCTGAGTAGACGGTACGCGCCATAAGGACCTCCTTTCCCGCCTCACGGGACGGGGCTTAAAGGACGTCTGTCCGCCCCACCGTACCAGCCGGGCGCCCGATGGCCGGGCTCGCCGGTCGCCGCGGCGGGTCTCGGCCATCCGGCGCCATGGGATGATCTGACCGGATTGCCGGCGGGTCGGCCTCGCGATCACGGACGGTGATCAGAATGCAACTCAAGTGTTGGCTGTGATTTAAGTCATATTATGTCCGGCCTGCTCTGGTATTTCCGCGGCGGACGCATCGCGCCGGACCCCTGGCCCGGCGACCGGAATCGCCCACGGGCAAGGGGTTTCCGCGCTCGTCTGCCAGGGCTAGTACCGCAGTCGCCGGACGGCGGAACCGGCTGGCGGGGATGCGGTGAGCCGCATCGGTTCATCCACCTTTTTGGCATTCGGCTTGACCTTGCGAGCCCAGCGGCTTACCGTCACTGTCCGTAACCGTTACTTTTAGCTACGACACGCCAAGGGACCGTAACGATGGCATCTGAGTACGCCAAGACTCTCGGCGCGAGGCTGCGCGCCATCCGCACCCAGCAAGGGCTCTCGCTGCATGGCGTCGAGGAGAAGTCCCGCGGCCGGTGGAAGGCCGTCGTGGTTGGCTCATATGAGCGTGGCGACCGGTCGGTAACGGTCCAGAAGCTGGCCGAGCTTGCGGACTTCTACGGAGTGCCGGTCTCGGAACTGCTGCCAGGCGATGTGCTGCCGACGGTGATTGCTCCGGCGCCCAAGCTTGTGATCGACCTGGAGCGGATGGCGGGGCTGCCCAAGGACAAGGCGGGCCCGCTGGCACGCTATGTGGCCACCATCCAGAGCCAGCGCGGTGACTACAACGGGCGCGTGCTGTCCATCCGGCAGGAAGATCTGCGCTCGCTGGCGGTCATCTACGACAAGTCCCCGGCCGATCTGACTGAAGAGCTCATTAGCTGGGGGATTCTCGACGCCGACGCACGGGCCGCGGTCGAGGCGTTCTAGTCCCGGCCGACCGAGCCGGCCTCAGCCAGCCGTCGGCAGCGGCAGCAGCTGCGGCCCGGCGGGTATGCCGCGGGCGCCCTCGGCCAGCGACACGAAGGTCCCGGCGTCCCGCAGCAGCTCGTCGGCCTCGAAGGCGGTGACCGCGCTCGGCAGTCCAGCCTCCGCAGCGGCCCGCTTGGCCGCGCCGGCGGCGAAGAAGGCAGCCCACTCCCGCAGCTCTGGCTCGACCTTGGGCAGCAGCTCCCAGACGCTCAGCGGCCGGCGCCGGCGAGCGCCGGGC
>JBAUAR010000619.1:0-4766 GCA_049675875.1 Streptosporangiaceae bacterium | reverse complement strand
GCCCGGCGCTGATGGCGCTGCCCGGCAACCACAGATGCGCGAGTACCGCCAGAACAGCGGCGGCCAGCGCGACGGTCGCAATCGCGAGCACGCCCGCCGACGCCGTCGGCGGGTGGCCGGCCAGCTGCCAGCAGGCAGCGATGTACGCAGCCGCGATGGCGAGCGTGAGGTGAATGAGCCGGGCCACAGCAGATAGCGTACGTGCCCGGCGCTCCTCCTTCCGGGCGGCCCAGTTCCGCGAGCCCGCGGCGGACCGCCCGGCCTCCGTACCCTGCTGCTGGCTGAGCCGGCAGGTCAGGCGTGGGTGCGCTGAACGCCGTTGTGCTGCTGCCAGGCGGCCGCACCAGCCGCACTCGCCGACTTCGTCTGGTTCCACTTGTGCTTGGCTGCGTCGCTCGGCGTCATCTCGAGTTCGCGGAACCAATGGCGGCAGGCTGACGCCATCGCGGTTCCGCTGACGATCATGCCGATGACCCCGATCAGGCCGCCCGTGCAGAACAGCACGCCCCCGGTGATCATCGGAGCCTTGTGCAGCTGGAATGCGCTTGAGGAGTAAGTCTGACCGTTTTTCATTGTGTCCTTCCCCCGAAGGTTGTGGTCGCTCATCACCGTTCCCGGGGCTCGCGGGCAGAGGTCATCCGTTCCGGGTGATTGCGCCCAGCGCCGCTCACCCGAGCTGACGCAGGGCGTCCTCGACCGCGCGGTGGAAGGTGGGGTAGGCGTAGATCATCTCCCGGAGCCGCGACACCGGGACTGGTGCGTGCACGGCGAGGGTGAGCAGGCCGAGAACCTCGCCCCCGGTCGGGCCTGCCGAGGTAGCACCGACGAGCACGCCGCGCTCGGCGTCCGCGACCAGCTTGATGAACCCCCGATTGCCTGCCTTATGGATCCAGCCGCGGGCGGAGTCAGGCAGCTCCATCAGCGCGGTCTGCACCGCGATGCCGAGCCGGTCCCTGGCCTGGGCTTCGGTCATGCCGACCGCGCCGATCTCCGGGTCGGTGAAGGTGACCCTTGGCACCGCGTGGTACTCGGCCCGATGCCCTGGCCGGCCGAGCAGCTGGTTCAGGATGATGCCGGCCTCATACATCGACATGTGCGTGAACGCGCCCCTGCCCACCACGTCGCCGAGGGCCCAGACGCCCGGTGCGGCCAGCATGTCCGCATCGGTGTCGAGGAAGCGCGCGCCCTCGTCGAGCCCGACGGCGCCGACACCCAGCGCAGCGAGGTCGGACCTGCGACCGGTGGCGACCAGCAGCCGCTCGCCACGCGCCGAGGTGCCGTCCGCCAGCGTCACGGTGAATTCAGGGCCGTCGTGGCCGACGGACACGGCACCGACCCCGGTAAGGACCGCGATGCCCTCGGCGCGGAATATCTCTGCGAGCAGCGCCCCGGACTCGGGTTCCTCGGCAGGCAGCAGCTGGCCGCGCGCCTCGACGACGGTCACCGAGCTGCCGAAGCGCGCGAACACCTGCGCCACCTCGGCGCCTACCGGGCCGCCGCCCAGCACCACCAGCGAGCGCGGCACCTCCTCGGCCTCCATCGCCTCCCGGTTGGTCCAGTACGGCGTGCCGGCCAGTCCATCGATGGGCGGGATGGCCGGAGCGCTGCCGGTGCCGATCACGATGCCGCGGCGTGCCCGCAGCACCTGGTCACCGACCGCGACGCGACCGGGTGCGGTGATCACGCCCTGACCGCGCAGCAGCGTGCCGCCCAGACCGGTGAACCGGTCGGCGGCGACCGTGTCGTCCCAGTTGTCGGTCGCCTCGTCCCGGATTCGCCTGGCCACGGGCGCCCAGTCGGGGGAGATGACCGACGACCCGGCCATGCCGGGAACCCGGCGGCCTTCCGCCAGCAGGTCGGCCGCCCTGATCATCATCTTCGACGGGACGCAGCCCCAGTACGGGCACTCGCCGCCGACTAGGCGGTCCTCGACCGCGGCCACGCTGACGCCCGCCCGGGCGAGCTCGGAGGCCAGGTACTCGGCGCCAGGGCCCATGCCGACCACAACTACGTCAAATTCGCGCTCGCTCACCCGAGCATTGTGGCCGCAAACCGGCTCCCGTTGTACCGGGCCATCCAGCCGGAGCCGGGCCGCTAGAGCTACCGTTGTCCGGGACTGCCCCGGTCAAGCTCGGCTATCCGGACGGCGGTGAGTTTCAGGGCGCCGGTCAGCTCGGTCAGCACCCGCTGCCCGTCGATCGCCCCGCAGCTGAACAAATCGATCGCGATCAGGCGCTCCTCGGGCCAGGTATGGATCGACAGGTGCGACTCGGCGAGGATCAGGACCAAGGTGACGGCGCCGTTAGGGAAGACCACGTGGCTGTTCGCGAGCACATGCCCGCCGCCGGACCGGACGGCCGCGCCCGCGAGGTCAGCCAGCGCGGTGACGTCGGTCACCGGCGAAGCCGGGGTGCACACGGCGTCAACGGCGTAGAGGCGCTTGGGTGCGACGGCTTCCCGGCGTCGCAGGTCGGCGTAGCTGCTCGCCGCGTCCATGGACGGCATGATGTGGGAGAATACCGTACCTGTGACCAGGGGTTCCGGGTCGTCCCCCGGCGCGGCACGGGTGAGCAGACAGCCATGGAAATAGACGAGGTAGTGAGCGCCGTCGCGGCCGCCGTGGGGCTGGCAGAGGGCGAGTCAGGCATCCGTGACGTTCTGTCGGCGATCCTGACCGCCGAGCCGGCGGCCGTGCGGGAGATCGCGCGGCTCGCCGAGCTGCCGGTGCCGATCGTGGCGGCCAGCTGCAACGAGCTGCGCAAGCACGGCATCGTCGACACCCAGCGGCCGGTTCGACTCACGGTCAGCGGCCGGGCCGCGGTGGCCGAGGTGAACCTGGCAGCCGGCCTGCGCGTCACGTGCCCCGAGTGCGGCGGCCGCGGCGAGATCGTGCCGCCCGAGCTGGCCGGTCTCGCGGCCATCCTGCACGCGATCGCCGCGGGGACGCCGGGCGCGAAGGCCGAGCTTGACCAGACGCACTGCACCATCGACACCAAGCTGGGCCGCGTGCTGCGGCTGCAGCATGCTCGTGCGCTGGCCGGGCAGCGCATCATCCTGCTCGGCGACGACGACCTTGTCTCGGTCGCGCTCGCGCATTTCGCGGCGCTGACTGGCAGCCCGGCCGCCATCCGCCGGCTCACGGTCGTAGACGCTGACGCCGACATCCTGGCCTGGATCGACCGGAGCGTGGCGGACACCGGGACCGTCGTCGAGACGGTGCAGCACGACCTGCGCACGCCGCTGCCCGCCGGGCTCGCGGGCGGATTCGACGTCGTGCTGACCGATCCGCCGTACACCGTCGCCGGAGCGCGGCTGTTCCTGAGCCGGGCGGTGGCCGCCCTGGTGCCGCAGCCGGGCCGGCACGTGTTCTTCTCCTTCGGCGCGCGGCGGCCGGACGAGACGATCGCGGTGCAGCGCGCCATGGCCGAGATGGGCCTGGTGATCAGGTCGCTCGCGGCGGGCTTCAACGAGTACCTGGGTGCCGGGGTGCTGGCCGGTACCAGCAACCTGTATCACCTGCGCACGGCGGCGGGCGCGCGGCCGCTCATCGACGGTGACTATGACGGGCCGCTGTACACGGCGGACAACCGGGCCGCGGCGACTAGACCGTACCGGTGCGCGCGCTGCCGAGCTATCCACGAGGTCGGGCCCGGCGGCCGCTGGCCCCAGATCGCGGCGCTGCAGGCGGCGGGCTGTCCGGCGTGCGGCGGCACGATCTTCCGGCCGATGCCGCTGCACCCGCGGGGGGATCGGGGGGTCGTCCCCCCGGACCAGCAGCAGCGGGGGGAACGATGACCGGGTACCAGATCAGGCCCGCGCGGGCCGCAGACATCGAGGCGCTCGTGGGGTACGAGATCGCCATCGCCATCGTTTCGTTCGCCGACGAGGCCATCACCGACCCCGCGTTGCACCGCAAGCGAGTCAGCGGTGCGCTGGGCAAGCCGGGGGAGATCACCCTGGTGGCTGTCGCCGAGCAGGCGCCGGAGGTGCCGGTCGGCTGGGCCTGGGTCTCGGCCAGGACCAATTCACTCACCGGCGAGCGGTACGGCAACTTCCGGTCGCTCGCCGCCTCCGAGGTGCCGGACCGGAGCGAGATCGGCGAGTTGCTGATGGCGGCGGTGCTCGCGGCCGCTGCGAAGTCAGGGCTGGCGCAGCTCACCGGCAAGGTGCACGCCGGCAACCTTGGCATGCGCACGCTGTACCGGGAGTTCGGCTTCACCGCCACGCACCTCACGATGGAGCGCTCGATAGCGCTGGCTGCGGACCAGGTGCAGGCCGGTGGCTAGTTCGGCCGCCGTGATCAAGTGCGTCGTGTGGGACATCGACAACACCCTGCTGGACGGCGTCTACCTGGAGTCTGGCCCGCAGCCGCCGCCGGCCGATCCGGTGCTGCTCGGCGTGCTGCGCGAGCTGGCCGGCCGCGGCATCCTGCAGGCGGTGGCGAGCCGGAACCCGTCGGCCGCCGCCGATTACGTGCAGCGGCTGGCAGGGCTCGACTTCGCCGCGATCGAGTGTGGCTGGGACGCCAAGCCGGATGCCATCGGCCGGATAGCGGCGGACCTGGACGTGCCGCCGGACTCCATGGCCTTCATCGACGACGACATGGTCGAGCGCGCTGAGGTCGCGGCGGCGCTGCCCGGTGTGCTCGTACTGACACCCGAAGACGCCAGGGAGGCGGCGGCCTGGCCGCAGTTCAGCCCCCCGGTGGTGACCGCCGAAGCGCGGCGGCGCGGCCAGCTGTATGCCGAGCGCCGGCGCCGCCAGGC
>JBAUAR010000618.1:0-2476 GCA_049675875.1 Streptosporangiaceae bacterium | reverse complement strand
CCCGCGCGCGTCGGCGTGGCGCCGTCACCGGTGGCCTTCGCCTGACCCGCGAACTCGTCCTTCAGCCTGCGGACAACCGGCGCCTCGATCGTCGAGGACGCCGACCGGACAAATTCACCCATCTCCTGGAGCTTGGCCATCACGGCTTTGCTCTCTACGCCGAACTCCTTCGCGAGTTCGTACACCCGGACCTTCGCCACTGCGCTCCCTCTACTCGGCCCGGGAAAATTACCGGGCCTGCCAGCCGGCCGGGGCAGGGCGTGCTCCGTCCGGCGTCAGTTTGTGCTGTTCATCGCCGCATGCTCATCGGGCGCTCATTGCAAGTCAGCCTTCTTTCGTCCGGTCCCCCCGGCTGTGGGAACCGTCAGGTAATCCGCGACCTTGTCTGCCGGCAGGGCTGCCGACAGGCGAAGGGCCCGCGAAAACGCCTTGCGACGCTGGGCTCGTTCCCAGCATGCCAGGCTCCGATGCAGGTACGCACCCCGGCCAGGCAGCCGGAAGGCGACGTCGGGGACAATCTCGTCCCCTGCCGCCACGACGCGGATCAACTCGGACTTAGCCGCACGCGAGCCACATCCAATGCAGGTACGGACCGGCGCGGCCTGTCCGCCGTCCAGCTTACAGGGCCTTCGCGCCGCTGGCACCGTCGTCGGGTCCTGCCGATGCAGCCGCCGCGCCTACCTCCGCGGTGTCCGGCTTGATGTCGATCCGCCAGCCGGTGAGCCGGGCCGCCAGCCGAGCGTTCTGTCCCTCCTTGCCGATCGCCAGCGAAAGCTGGTAGTCAGGCACGATCACCTGAGCCACCCGCGCCTGGGCGTCTATCACGTTTACCTTCGTCACCCTGGCCGGCGACAGCGCGTGCGCGACGAACTCGGCCGGGTCGGGCGAGTAGTCCACGATGTCGATCTTCTCTCCGTGCAGCTCGGTCATCACGTTCCTGACCCGGCTGCCCATCGGACCGATGCACGCGCCCTTGGCATTGACGCCCTGCTGGTGCGAGACCACCGCGATCTTGCTCCGGTGGCCAGCCTCGCGCGCAATGGCGGCGATCTCCACCGCGCCGGACGCGATCTCGGGCACCTCCAGCGCGAACAGCTTCTTGACCAGGCCCGGGTGGGTCCGCGACAGGGTGACGGACGGCCCGCGGTAACCCTTGCGGACGTGCAGGACATAGCAGCGGATGCGCTCGCCGTGCACGTACCGCTCACCGGGCACCTGCTCGGTCGGCGGCAGGATCGCTTCCAGCTTGCCGAGGTCGACAAGCACGGCCCGCGGATCCCTGCCCTGCTGGATAACCCCGGCTACGACGTCGCCCTCGCGGCCCGCGTACTCGCCAAACGTCAGCTCGTCCTCGGCGTCCCGGAGCCGCTGCAGAATCACCTGCCTGGCCGTAGTCGCCGCGATCCGGCCGAAACCCACTGGCGTGTCGTCATATTCCGCGCCAAGCTCGCCATCCGCGTCGGTCTGCAGCGCCCACACGGTCACGTGGCCGCTGCGCCGGTTTACCTCAACCCGGGCGACAGCCGCCGCGCCGTCGGTCTTGTGATAGGCCACCAGCAGGGCATCCTCGATGGCCTTGATCGCCAGGTCGAGCGAGATGTCCTTCTCTGCCTCCAGGCTCCTCAGGACGCTCAGGTCAATGTCCACCTATGTCCTCCTCGCCTATCTCGTCGTCGAGATGGCTGAACTCGACCTGGACCCGGCCGGGGCCAATGTCGGCATAGCGGTACTCGCGCGGCACGCCGTCCCGCTCCAGGATCACAGCGGACTCGCTCGCGCCGCTAATCCGGCCCTCGACCCGCTCCCCCTCGGCACCATCGGACGCCGCCGTCACGACCAGCCTGCCGACGTTGCGGCGCCAGTGCCTCGGCAGCGTCAGCGGCCGGTCGACGCCCGGCGACGACACCTCCAGCGTGTACGGCCCGTCACCCATCTCGGCAGCACCGTCCAGCCTGCTCGACAGCTCACGGCTGGCGAGCGCGATGTCGTCCGTGCTCACGCCGCCGTCGGCGTCGACGATGACGCGCAGCACCCAGCGCCGGCCGGCCGGGCTGACCCGGATCCCCTCCAGGTCCATGTTCATCGCGTGCACGACTGGCTCGAGCAACCTGGTAAGCCGGCGCTGATCGGGGGCCGGGCCAGCAGGGGCAGGCCGCGGTGCCGCGCCCCGCCCACTACCCTTGGGCTGGCTAGCGGCAGGACCTGGGCGCGAGGAGCGGCGCGAGCCACCGTGCATGACGACCTCCTCGCCCGCGAGCCATGCTGTTGGTGCTGTTCAGGGCACTGTCACCTAGCCTAGCCGGGACACGGCGTGCCAGGCCGCTAGCGTGACATGCTGAGCCGCGGCGCCGGGCTCCGCCACCGGGCCCGGATGCCGACACACGATGCGGAGGATGCTGCGGTGACGGACGACACGCCGGCTGGCGACGCCCGTCCCGGTGCCCTGGCCGGGCCGAGCCGCCGCAGCATGCTCGTC
>JBAUAR010000617.1:0-8926 GCA_049675875.1 Streptosporangiaceae bacterium | reverse complement strand
CGTGGACCCGGTGCTCGCGATCACCTCGACGCTCGTGTACAACGCCGAGCCGGCGAGCACGGCCGCGCGTACGGCCTCCGCCGCGAGTGCAGGCCGCGGCGGCGGATCTTCCTCGCTCATGACTCCTCCTCACCGGCAGCCTGCCACCTGCCCTACCCTGTCCGGCATGGCCAACGACGTATCCGCGTCGGCCGGCGCCGAAGCGCAGGCCGCTGCCTCCGGACCTAGCCCTGCCGAGCTAGACCTGCACACCACCGCAGGCAAGCTCGCCGACCTCGACCGACGCCGGCACGAGGCCGTGCACGCCGGCGCGGCTCGCCAGGTCGAGCGCCAGCATGCCAAGGGCAAGATGACCGCGCGGGAACGCATCGATGCGCTGCTCGATGAGGGTTCCTTCATCGAGTTCGACGAGCTGGCCAGGCACCGGGCCACCGATTTCGGCATGGCCGCCAGCCGACCGTACGGCGACGGGGTAGTGACCGGATACGGCACCATCGACGGCCGGCCCGTGGCCGTGTTCAGTCAGGATTTCACCGTCAACGGCGGATCTCTCGGCGAGGTGTTCGGCGAGAAGATCGTCAAGGTGATGGACTACGCGCTGAAGACCGGCTGCCCGATGATCGGCATCAACGACAGCGGCGGAGCCCGCATCCAGGAGGGGGTGGTAGCCCTCGGCCTGTACGGCGAGATCTTCTACCGGAACGTGATCTCCTCCGGCGTGATCCCGCAGATCTCGCTGATCATGGGGCCGTGCGCCGGCGGCGCGGTCTACTCCCCCGCCATCACGGATTTCACCCTCATGGTCAGCGGCGCGTCCTACATGTTCATCACCGGCCCTGACGTGATCAAGACGGTGACCGGTGAGGAGGTCAGCCAGGAGGAGCTCGGCGGAGCGCACGCGCACAATGTCAAGTCCGGGGTGGCGCACTACCAGGCGGCCGACGAGCTGGACTGCCTGGAGTTTGCCCGGGAACTGCTGTCGTACTTGCCGTCTAACAACCTGGACGAACCGCCGGCGGGGCTCGGGGCTGCCGACCCTGCTACGGCGCTGGCGGTCACCCCGGCCGATGCGGAGCTCGATACGCTGATCCCGGACTCGCCGCGCCAGCCATACGACATGCACACGGTTATCCAGCACGTCCTCGACGGCAGTGAGTTCCTGGAGATCCACGCGGGCTTCGCGCAGAACATCCTCGTCGGCTTCGGCCGCGTCGATGGCGTCTCGGTCGGGATAGTCGCCAACCAGCCGATGCACTCGGCGGGCACGCTCGACATCGACGCGTCCGAGAAGGCTGCGCGGTTTGTGCGCACCTGCGATGCCTTCGGCATCCCGGTGCTGACGTTCGTGGACGTCCCCGGCTTCCTGCCGGGTACCGGCCAGGAGTGGGGCGGGATCATCCGCCGGGGCGCGAAACTGATCTTCGCCTACGCCGAGGCCACCGTGCCCAAGATCACCGTCATCACTCGCAAGGCTTACGGCGGCGCCTACGACGTCATGGGCTCCAAGCATCTCGGCGGGGACATCAACCTGGCCTGGCCCACCGCGCAGATTGCGGTGATGGGCGCCGACGGCGCGGTCGACATCCTCTACCGGCGCGAGCTGGCTGCGGTGGACGACCAGCAGGATCGGGCGGCGCTGCGCAGCGAGAGAATCGCCGAGTACGAGGACAGGCTGTTCAACCCGTATATCGCCGCCGAGCGCGGCTACGTCGACGCGGTCATCCGGCCGGCCGAGACGCGTTCGCAGGTCACCCGCGCGCTGCGGGCACTGCGCAGCAAGCGGCAGACCCTGCCGCCGAAGAAGCACGGGAACATCCCGCTCTAGCCGACGAGTTGCGCAGTCGGCGTGACCAGGATCAGAACACCGGTAAGTGACCGTCCGATCGCACTGCGTTATAGGCGGCTGACACCTCCGCGGTCGGCGAAGCTATTAGAGTCGTGACTACTATGACGGAATCTGGCCAGCCGCTGCCGCTGCTGTCCCGCTACGCGATCATGGTCGACGTCGGGTACATCTACGCGGCCGCGGGCGAGCTGCTGTTCAGCGCGAGCTCCCGGCGCGAGTACCGGGTCGACGCCGACAAGCTGATCCATGCACTCATCCGGCACACTGACGGTCACATCCCGGGTGAGCTGCTGCGGGTCTACTGGTACGACGCGGCCAGGGATCGGGTGCCCACGATCGACCAGCGGGTCATTGCCCAGATGCCGTGGGTGAAGCTGCGGCTGGGCAACCTGAACGCGCGCGGTCAGCAGAAAGGCGTGGACGCCCAGATTCGCGCCGACATGGAGGCGCTGGCCAGGCACCGCGCTATCACCGACGCGATCCTGGTGGCCGGAGACGAGGACATGGTGCCGGCCGTGGAGGCCGCCCAGGCCTTCGGCGTCCGCGTCCACCTGTGGGGCGTCGAGCCGCCGTACGGCACGAACCAGGCCGAGCGGCTGGTCTGGGAGTCGGACACCGTCGAGGTACTGGAGCGGTCGTTCGTCGAACCGTTCTTCACCCGCCAGCTCGCCGAGCCCGGCCCGGCGGCCACCGGCGAGCATGGCACCGCCAGGGTCGGACCGACCGTACCGTCACCGACCGTGCAGACCGCGCCGTCCCCGGCCCAGCTGTTCGGCGACCGGCATGTCAGCCGGCCGATCTCGAGGCCGCTCCCGGTCACCCACCTGTCGTCGGCGCGACTCGGCCCGGACCGGGAGCGAGTCGAGGAGGCGGGCGAGCACGTCGCGCAGAAGTGGATCCTGACCAGGGGTGAGGACAACATCCGCGACCTGCTGCCCGGCCCGATTCTGCCGCCGGTCATCGACAAGGAGCTGCTCGTCGAGGCGGAGAAGGAACTGGGCCTGTCGCTGCGCTCGTATCAGGAGGCTCGGGAGTGGCTGCGCGACGCATTCTGGGTCAGGGTGCACCGCCAGTTCGGCCTCGGGGTCGGTAAGTCGAAGGGCTGAGGCTGAGATGACGGAACCGGAGCCGGGCCAGCTGCCACCGCAGGTGCTGTCGGTGCTACGCGGCGAGCCGACGCCGGACGAGCTCGCCGCGCTGGTCGTGGTGCTAGCGAGCCGCCCGCCGGCTCGCAGCGGCGGTCCCGGCCAGCGCCCTTCGCTGTGGAACTCGGCCGCCAGGAGCCTCCGGGCGCCGCTGTTCCCCGGCGCGGGCGCCTGGCGGGCAAGCGGCCTGCCGGGATAACACCGCCGACGCGGCGGGCCCGCGAGCGGACCGGCCGGCCAGCGCGGCCTGCGTCTGGCTGCCTGCCTCACCTAGACTCCTCACAGTCGAAATGAGGAGACAACGCACGTGCGCAAGGTCCTGATCGCAAACCGGGGCGAGATAGCAGTTCGGATCGCCCGGGCCTGTCGGGACGGGGGGCTGGCCAGTGTGGCCGTGTACGGGGAAGCCGACCTGGACGCCCTGCACGTGACCATGGCTGACGAGGCCTACGCGCTGGGCGGCCAGACCGCGGCGGAGAGCTACCTCGACATCGGCAAGATTCTCCGGGCCGCAGCCGACAGTGGCGCAGACGCCGTCCACCCCGGTTACGGCTTCCTCGCCGAGAACGCCGATTTCGCCCGTGCGGTCATCGACGCGGCCCTCACCTGGATCGGTCCGCCACCAGAGGCCATCGAGGCGCTCGGGGACAAGGTGCGGGCGAGGCACATCGCCCGGCAGGTCGGGGCGCCGCTCGCGGCCGGCACCGACGGACCAGTCAGCGGAGCGGACGAGGTCATCGCCTTCGCGGCTGCGTACGGGTTGCCGATCGCTATCAAGGCAGCCTTCGGCGGCGGCGGCCGCGGCCTGAAGGTCGCCAGAACGCTCGAGGAGATCCCGAGCCAGTTCGAGTCCGCGGTGCGCGAGGCGGTGGCCGCCTTCGGGCGTGGCGAGTGCTTTGTCGAGCGCTACCTCGACAAGCCCCGGCATGTCGAGACCCAGTGCCTGGCCGACTCCCACGGCAACGTGGTCGTCGTGTCGACGAGGGACTGCTCACTGCAGCGGCGGCACCAGAAGCTCGTCGAGGAAGCCCCGGCCCCGTTCCTGACCACCGAGCAGGACAAGTTGCTGCGCACCGCATCGGCCGACATCCTGCGCGCCGCGGGCTACGTCGGCGCCGGCACGTGCGAGTTCCTCATCAGCCAGGACGGCGTGGTGTCGTTCCTGGAGGTGAATACGCGGCTGCAGGTCGAGCACCCCGTCACCGAGGAAGTGACCGGCATCGACCTCGTGCGCGAGATGTTCCACATCGCCGACGGCGAGCCGCTGAGCTTCAGCGACCCCGAGATCCGGGGGCACTCGATCGAATTCCGGATCAACGCCGAAGACGCCGGCCGAGGCTTCCTGCCTGCCCCTGGGACAATCACCGGCTGGCGTCAGCCGGCCGGGCCGGGAGTGCGGCTGGACGCCGGATATGCCGCCGGGATGACAGTGCCGCAGGCGTTTGACTCGCTCATCGCCAAGCTAATCGTCACCGGCGCGACCAGAGCACAGGCGCTGGAACGAGCCCGCCGAGCGCTCGCCGAGTTCGACATCGAGGGCATGCCGACCGTGCTGCCGTTCCATCGCGCCGTCGTGGCCGACGCAGCGTTCACCGACGAGCCATTCCGCGTGCACACGCGCTGGATTGAGACCGAGTTCGCGGCCGAGATTGCGCCGTATCAGCTTGACAGCGGCGGCCAGCCCGGTGCCGTCGAGCGGCGCGACCGGGTCACCGTCGAGGTGGGCGGCAAGCGACTCGAGGTGACATTCCCCGCTGGCCTCGGCGGCATCGGCGGCCCGGCTGCTCCGGTCCAGCCGAACAGGCAGGACCGGCAAAGCAGCCGCCGCGGTCCGCAGGCCGGCGGGGCGCCGGCCAGCGACGAGCTGATCAGTCCCATGCAAGGCACGATCGTCAAGATCGTGGCGGCGGACGGCGAGCACGTCGAGGCCGGCGCGACCGTAGTCGTGCTGGAGGCCATGAAGATGGAACAGCCGCTGACCGCTCACAAGGCCGGCACCGTCACCGGGCTCAGCCTCGCTGTCGGTCAGACCGTGCCTGCCGGAGCCGTGATCTGCCAGCTGCGCTGATGACCAGACTGCCCGGCGATCCCGGTCCCCTGCGCTGGCTGAAGTTCGCGGCCGGCTTCCGGCTGCCAGCCGAGAACCGGGACTGGGTCAGGCATGAGCTCACCGACGCGGGCTGGCGGAGTCGCACCGTGCTCCGGCACCTGGCGGTCATCATCCCGGTGTGTGCCGTCGTCGCTGTGCTACTGCTCGTCCTGTCCCCGGCGCCGGCCTGGTTTGCCGTCATGATGGTCGCGCTGATCCTGTGCGGCAGCGTTTTCACCGTCGCGGCCTACGCCGACGACATCCGGGGGAGCCGGCTGCGCCAGCACGGGCTCGACGTACCCGATGACCCCGACCTCGGCCGCCCGTCGCACTAAGGCAGCGTGACGATAGCTACCCGAGCGCCCCGCGGCCGTACCGCATGCACAGCTCCTCCAGCTGTCTGGCCTTGTCATCGAAGTCGGGATCGGCGGTCCAGCCGCTGACCAGCGGCGCCCGCAGCATGACCTTGTGTCCGTCCGCGCGGACGACCGCGATGCTGGCCAGCCGCCCTATCCGGACGCCGGTGTTCCTGACGGCGCTGACCCGCGGTCCCCGGAGCCCGGTGCGGGTGAACTGGGTGGTGCCGAGGTTCTCGTCGAGCCGCATCCGGTCCGGCCCGAATTCACTCACCTCGATGTCCCGGACCATTTCCCACGGAACGAAGTGATTGAAGTAGCCGCGAATCTCGATGCCCCGGCTCGTCACCCGGGTCCGGAACCGGCCGCGCCACAGATACTGGACACCGAACAGGACCGCGAAAGCACCGAAGATCGCCGCGGCACCGTCCAGGACCGCCAGCCGGGTAACCGCGGCGACGACGGCCAGCACCACCATGGCGATGAACCGGTTCAGCACCGGCCGCCGATACCGCGGGCTGAGCCGGTACTCGACATCGGGTCCGTGGAACGGCTGCGCGCTCCCCGCCTGGTACTCCGACGCCCGCTTGGTCATGGCAGCTCCCGACATCGCTTGGCTCTCGGTCTGCGGCCGAAAACCAGCATATGCCGGTTTGATCCGTAGCCAAGAGGGTCAGCCCGAGCTGCCCTCGACGGGCTGCATGAGCCTGCGGGCGGCCTCGGTCACGCTGCCGGACAGCGACGGGTACACCGCGAATGTCTGCGCGAGGTGGTCGACCGTCAGGTGCCGGTCGACCGCGAGCGATACGGCCAGGATCAGCTCGCTGGCACGGGGCGCGACGATGACGCCGCCGAGCACGGTACCGCTACTACGGTTCGCGATGAGCTTGACGAAGCCGTCGCGGAAGCCCTGCATCTTCGCCCGGGCGTTTGTGGCTAGCGGCAGCTTGACCACGATGGCGTCGGCGACGTCGCCCGACACCACCGCCTTTTCCGGGATGCCGACCGTAGCGATCTCGGGTTCGGTGAAGATGGTCGCGGCCACATTGGTGAGCCGCAGCGGCTTGACCGCCTCGCCCAGCGCGTGCCACATCGCGATCCGGCCCTGCATGGCCGCCACCGAGGCGAGCATGAGCACCCCGGTGCAGTCGCCCGCCGCGTACACGCCGGGTGCCGACGTTCGGGATACCTTGTCGACTCGGACAAAGCCGCGGTCGTCCACCTCCACGCCTGCCTCAGCCAGGCCGAGCCCGCTGGTGGACGGCACCATGCCCACGGTCAGCAGGCAGTGCGTGCCGCGTACGGTTCGGCCGTCGCTCAGTGTCACGGTCACGCTGTCGCCGTCCCGGCCGACCCGCTCCGCCCTCGACCGGCCGAGAATGGTCATGCCGCGGCGGCGGAAGACGTCTTCGACCACCATCGCCGCGTCCGCATCCTCCTGCGGCAGCACCCGGTCGCGCGAGGAGACGAGGGTCACCTGCGAGCCGAGGGCCTGGTAGGCGCTGGCGAACTCGGCGCCCGTCACACCAGAGCCGACCACAATCAGCTCACCCGGCAGCTCGGTCAGGTCATAGAGCTGCCGCCAGGTCAGGATCCGCTCGCCGTCAGGCGGCGCACCGGGCAGCACCCTGGGCTCGGCGCCGGTAGCGATCAGAACCGCGTCCGCCTCGACCGTGGTGTCGCCGGCCACCACGGTCCGCGGCCCGACGAGCCGGCCGGTGCCCGACACGACCTTCACGCCCTCGCCGGACAGCCGCGATGCCACGTCCGCCGACTGCGCCCGGGCCAGCGCGCGCACCCTGGCGTACAGCCGAGGGGCATCGATGTGAACGGCCCCGTTCCCGTCGGAATTAATCTGCAGGCCAAGACCCGGCGAGGCGTCGATGGCCGCCATCATCCCGGAGCTGGCGATCAGCGTCTTGGAGGGCACGCAGTCGGTGAGCACGCAGGCGCCGCCCAGGCCGTCCCGTTCGACGACGGTGACCTCGGCACCCAGTTGCGCGGCAACCAGGGCGGCCTCGTAGCCCCCCGGGCCACCGCCCATGATCGCGATCCTGGCGTGCGGGTGGCTCACACCTTCCGATTGTGGCCTATCCGGGCGAGGCGACCCGCATCGGCACCGCAGCGGCCGCACCGCCGGGTTCGCCAGCCGGGCGGCTAGCAGAACTCGTACGCTTATCTGACGTGTCGATCTATGCCGCGTACGCCGGCAACATGGACCCGGTGCTGATGGCCAGGCGGTGCCCGCATTCACCGCAGCACGGCACCGGCTGGCTCGACGGCTGGCGACTGACGTTCGGCGGCGCGGACCTCGGCTGGGAGGGTGCGCTGCCCACCGTCGTCGAGGCCGCAGACGAGCGGGTTTTCGTCGCGCTGTACGAAATGACCGAGACGGACGAGGAGACGCTCGACCAGTGGGACGGCGCGTCCCTCGGCTACTACCGCAAGTCCAGGGTCAGGGTGAGCACGCTGGACGGCGAAGTGGTGGCGTGGCTGTATGTGCTCAACGACTACGAGGGCGGCCTGCCGTCGGCCCGGTCCATCGGCATGATGGCCGACGCAGCCGAGGCTGCGGGCGCGCCGGCCGACTACGTGACCTGGCTGCGTGACCGGCCTTGTACGTCCATCGGCAGCTAGCGCCCGGACGCCCGGACGCTCGGACGCTCGGACGGCCGGCCCGGCGTGGCTCCGCGGCTGCTGCCCGCCGGGCCCCGCTGCTGCCCGCCAGGCCCCGCTGGCTACCGGCCGAGGACCAGGCCGACTAGCAGCGCGATGGCCACCAGCGCGTAGACCAGCGGCAACCACGCCCACGTGCTCTCCAGCACCGCGTCGGGCACACCGCGCTCCTTCGCGACGGTCGACTGGCGGCCGATCTCCGCGGCCATCAGCTGCACGATGTCCTGCCGGGAGAGTTCTTGCGCCTCAGCATGCACCCGCTGGGCGGCACTGGCGCCGCCCCTGCCCCGGTTCCGCTGCGTGCGCATCTGGGCCCGCAGCCGCGAGCGGCGGCCGGAATACAGGGCCCAGCAGTAGATGGTCTTGTCCTTCCTCGGCGTGGGCCTCGAACAGCAGAGCTCGACGGAGTCACCGAGGTAGACCCCGGTGAGTGCACCCCACCGGATCCGATGACTGCGGTACGGGTTGCGAACGACGACGCCGTGGTCGTCGGACAGCACCCTGGGCCGCAGTGTGCAGGCGTACATGACGGCGGTCACCGCGAGCAGGGCAGCAGTGAACTCGAGCGAGAAGTAGTCGTGGTCCGGGATCGCGATCTCGGCCAGGTTGAAGATCGCGAACGCGACCCAGGCCCACCAGACGACGAACGGGGTGCCGCGGCGAAAGGCCGTCCGGCCATCGGCGCCCGCCTTCCACGGGGGACGGTGCCCCACTCCGGTACCAAGCGACGGGGCCTGACCGTAGCCGGCCGCGCTGGCGCCGTCCGGGCCGACCGCTGCCGGACCGACCGCTGCCGGACCGGCTGCCGCCGGGC
>JBAUAR010000616.1:0-9701 GCA_049675875.1 Streptosporangiaceae bacterium | reverse complement strand
TGATTGACCCGCCGTCGGGGTTCGTGCTGCCGGTGGCGGATGTGTCGGGGCTGGCTGATCCGGCGGCGGCGGTGCGGGCGGCTGGGGTGCGGGCGGCGCGGGGGAGCGCTCGGCCGGTTCCGGGGCTTCGTCCAGGCTGCCGGACCTGATGAGCACGTCGATGGGCGTTCCGGCTGGCGTGTGCGTCAGCGCGTTGGTCATCAGGTTGCCGATGACCTGCCGCAGCCGGACCTCGTCGCCGATGATGATCAGCGCGGCGCCGGCGCCGACGGTGAGGTGAATGCTGCGGTCCGGTGCGACCACCCGGGCGTCGTGGACCGCGTCCGCGGCGAGCGTCAGCAGGTCGACCGGCTTGGCTTCGAGCGGCCGCTGCTGGTCCAGCCGCGCCAGCAGCAGCATGTCCTCGACCAGGACGCCCATCCGGGCCGACTCCTGCTCGACCCGGCGCATGATCCGGTTCATGTCCGTAGTGGCCAGGTGGCCCGGGCCGGTCTCGCCAGCCGCGATCCCGCCGCGCTGGCGGTAGTACTCGGCGAAGCCGCGAATCGCGGTGAGGGGGGTGCGCAGCTCGTGGCTGGCGTCCGCGACGAACTGGCGCATCTTCTCCTCGGACCGGCGCGCTGCCTCCTCCGACCTCGACCGGGCGCCGAACGCCGACTCGATGTGGCTCAGCATGACGTTGAGAGACCGGCCGAGCCGGCCGACCTCGGTTCGCGGGTCGCGCTCGGGCACCCGGCGGGTCAGATCGCCGGCGGCGATGGCGCCCGCGGTTCGCTCGATGTCGAGCAGCGGCCGCAGGCTGCGCCGGATCACCGCCACAACGACAAGGCCGAGCACGCAGATGACAGCGAGGCTGACCAGCAGGTCAATGCCGGCCAGCTGCCCGATCGTGGTGTAGACGCTCGTCGCGTCGAGCGCTATCACCACAGTGCCGGAGGTGCCGCTGGAAGTGACGTAGTTTGCCAGCAGCACACGCCAGCGAGTGGGGCCGGACGTCGCCGGGACGGTGGTCGGCTTACCAAGGTGCGCAGCTTGCCAGGCAGTGTTAGCCGGGATGGCCGGCCCGGGTGCCGACGGCAGGGACTGCGGTTGGTACAGGTTTGGCGCACCGGAGGCCTGGCCGGATCGCACGGGCGTCACGATCTGATGGACCGCCCCGTTGGGCGAGATCCAGTCGAGCGCAACTCCGGGCGTGGTCGACTGCCCGGACGCGCCTGTTGCGAGGTAGGTCCGCACATCGCGCGCGATATTGGCTGAAGCCGGGGGCTGAACGAAGGCCTGGAGGTTCGAATCGACCGGGCCGATGAGGTCGTTACGCAGGATGAGCAGGCCGGCGACGCTGATGACGACCAGCGCCACCGCCACCAGAGCCAATACAGCAGAGATCAGCTTGGTGCGCAGCGGCATCCGCCCTGGCAGAGCCCTAACAGACTGCCAGAAGCCGCCGCGTCCCGTTCCCGGAGCCATGGCGCCCTCGCGACCTATGCCGATGGCGGCAGCCTGAGCACGTAGCCGACGCCACGCAGCGTGTGCAGCAGGTGCGGCTCGGCCGTGTCGATCTTGCGGCGCAGCACGGAGACGTAGGACTCCACGATGCCGGTGTCGCCACGGAAGTCGTAGTCCCAGACGTGGTCGAGGATCTGCATCTTGGACAGCACCCGGTTAGCGTTCCCCATGAAGTACCGGAGCAGCTTGAACTCGGTCGGCGACAGCTGGATCGGCTTTCCTGCCCGCCACACCTCGTGACTGTCCTCGTCCAGCTCCAGGTCGGCAAACTTCAGCCGCGGCGGTGGCTCGGAACCGTCGCCCCTGGTCCGGCGCAGCACCGCCCGGATCCGGGCGATGACCTCCTCCAGGCTGAACGGCTTGGTGACGTAGTCGTCGCCGCCGAGGGTCAGGCCGCGGATCTTGTCTTCGGTCGAGTCGCGCGCGGTGAGGAAGACCACCGGTATCTGGGTACCGCCGCCACGCAGCCGCCGCACGACGTCGAAACCGTCCATGTCGGGCAGCATGACGTCGAGCACGATGAGATCTGGCCGGTGCCGCTGGGCGGCGTGCACGGCCTCGCTCCCGGCCGACGCCGTGACGACCTCAAAGCCGGAGTAACGCAGGCTGGCGGCCAGCAACTCGAGGATGTTGGGCTCATCCTCGACGACGAGCAGCCGGGCATCAGGCTGCCGGCTTCCGTTCGGCTGGCTAGTCATTCCACCAGTATTCCCCTTGTGCCTGAAGGTTAGCTGTAGGCATCCTGAGGCGGGCCTTCGTGATCCCGGAGAACCGGACCCGAGCCGGGACAAGAGTCCCGTTGGAGCCATCCGGCCAGTAACGAAAGCATCTTGTAACATTTACGGCCTTTAAATATCAACCCTGGCAACCTTATGCTCTCGGTCAACCTGCTCCCAGTTGTTTGCGGTGCGGCCCGGCCGACTGGTGCAGGCAGGGCAGCCTGCGGCTCAGTTGGCGTCGGCTGTTCAAGGTTGGTCGGCCGCGGCACGCGGAGCCCGCATACCGCGAGGCGGCCCCGGAGAGCAAGGGGATACTTATGAGATTTACGCGTCCGGCCTATCTAGCTGCGCTGGCGGCGGTAGGGGGTATGGTGCTCGCCGCCTGCGGCACCGCCTCCACCAATACCAGCACCGGCGTCACCCCGAACGGAGCGTTCGGCAAGGTTCCCGCGCAGACGGGGACGGCGCACGCCGGCACAATTACCTGGGCCTTCGCCCCAGGGACCTCGCCGAGCTGGATCTTCCCGGTC
This sequence comes from Streptosporangiaceae bacterium, assembly GCA_049675875.1. Lineage (GTDB taxonomy): Bacteria > Actinomycetota > Actinomycetes > Streptosporangiales > Streptosporangiaceae > JAJYUU01. Next base: position 6,946 of record JBAUAR010000616.1, on the reverse strand, counting down.
ACGCCGGGAGCCAACAGCTCGGTGTACACCGCCTATCAGTTCCAGTACGAGAGCTGGCGGCCGCTGAACTGGTTCCCGAACGGCGCGGCCCAGAAGGAAGACCCGGCGATGAGCATCGCCAACGACCCAGTGTGGAGCAACGGCGACAAGACCGTGTCGATCACGCTGAAGCCGTGGAAGTGGTCGGACGGCACCCAGATCACCGCGGCGGATGCCGAGTTCTGGATCGACCTGGTCAAGGCCGCCGTCAAGGAGAACGCGGCGAACTGGGGTAACTACAGCCCCGCCGTCGGCATCCCGGATCAGATCACCAGCATGACCGCGACCGGCCAGACACTGACGCTGAACCTGAACGCCGCTGTCAACCCGACGTGGTTCTGGGAGGACAGCCTCGCCTCCGTGGTGCCGCTGCCCGCCCAGGCGTGGGCGAAGGCATCAGCGGGCGGGCCGACGCTGGACTTCACCAACCCGGCCAACGCGACGGCGATCTACAACTACCTGTCCACCCAGTCCAAGTCGGTCAGCACCTACGCGAGCGACCCGCTGTGGCAGACCGTGGACGGCCCGTACAAGATCACCTCGTTCAACGACACTACCGACGCGTTCACCATGGCGCCGAACTCGGCGTACAGCGGCCCGCACGCGTCCCCGGAGTCCGCCTACCAGGGCGTGCCGTTCACGTCCGAGACGGCCGAGTGGAACGCCATCAAGTCCGGCAGCATCGACGTGGGCTTCGTGCCGTTCCAGGACATCCCGCAGGTGAAGTCCGTCCAGAAGAGCTACAACGTGTTCGGCTACCCGGGCTTCGAGTTCAACTACGTGGCCTACAACTTCAAGGACACGACCGGCGACTTCAACAACATCGTCAGCCAGCTCTACGTCCGGCAGGCGTTCGCGCACCTGGAGGACGAGTCGGGCTACATCAAGGCGTTCTTCTATGGCGCGGGCGGCCAGGCCTACGGCCCGGTGCCGGCTATCCCGCCGAGCCCGTACACGCCGTCGAACGCCACGAATGACCCGTACCCGTTCAGCGTGGCGTCGGCGGTCAGCATCCTGAAGGCGCACGGCTGGACCGTCAACCCCGGCGGCACGGACGTGTGCAGCAAGGCCGGTACCGGTGCCAGTGAGTGCGGCGCGGGCATCCCGGCGGGCACCAAGCTGGCCTGGAACCTGATCTACACCACCAGCCCGGCGATCATCGGCGAGCAGGTCGAAGACCTGGTCTCGCAGGCGAAGAAGGCGGGCATCGAGATCACGCTGAAGTCCGACAACTTCGACCACATGCTCGCTACTTACTACGACGGGGCGAACCCGGCCGGAATCGACCTGTGGGCCATGGAGGACTTCGGCGGGTTCAGCATCGCGACGTACCCGACCACCAACGAGATCTTCAACACGGGCGGGACGTTCAACATCGGCGAGTTCTCCAACTCGCAGGTGGACTCCCTGATCCACGCGTCGGTGACGGGCAGCAACGGGACTGCGGTGAAGAACGAGGCTTCGTTCATCACCACGGAGCAGCCGAGTCTGTTCCAGCCGGTCGTCGACAACATTCAGGTCTGGAAGACCGGCATCTCCGGTCCGCCGGCGGCCTTCGAGTCGCTCACGCAGTTCCAGATGAACCCCGAGTTCATGTACTTCACGAAGTAACGACTCGGCACACCTCCGGGGGGGGGAGCGGCGCTCCCCCGCCCGGAGGCCACTTAGGCCGGCACGACCAGACCTCCGGTCGGGGAACGGCGTTTCCCGACCGGCAGGGCTGGACTTCGCATGCTGGCTCGTGATACCAGGGCAGCAAGGCGTCTAACGCGAGCCCGCCGTGACCGACCGCGCGAGAATGGAAGAGACGGTGACCGCTTACCTCATCCGCCGGGTGGCGACGTCGATCGTGGTCGTCTTCGGCGTTTCGATCTTCGTCTTCCTCCTGCTGCATACTATCTACCCGTCGCCGGCCATCGACGTGCTCGGACCGAGGTCGACGCCAATAGCGATCCACGCGTGGAACAAGGCGCATGGCTTTGACCGGCCGTGGATCGCGCAGTACTGGAGCTACATCGTCGGCGTGCTGCACGGCGACCTGGGGTTCTCTTACAAGGTCAACCAGAGTGTGGCCGCGCTGTTCCAGGAGCGGTGGGCCCGCAGCCTGTACCTGTCGGGCATCTCGCTGGTGTTTGCGGTGCTGATCGCCGTGCCGCTCGGCATCTTCCAGGCGGTGCGGCGTAACACCCTCGGCGACAACATCGTCACCACCTTCGCGTTCATCACGTACGCGATGCCGGTGTTCTTCCTCGCGCTGATCCTCATCCAGGTCTTCGCCCTGTCCCTGCCGATTTTCAACTACGAGGCGAGCCAGTCGACCAACTTGCTGGTCGTCATCGGCGACTGGCACGCGATGGCGCTGCCCATCGCGACCCTCACTCTGCTCAGCGTGGCCGGCTTCTCCCGGTATATGCGCTCGACGGCAATGGACGCCCTCGCCCAGGACTACATCAAGGCGGCCCGGGCCAAGGGCCTGCCGGAGCGGCTCGTGCTCTGGCGCCATCTGGTCCGCAACGCGTGCCTGCCGATGGTGACACTCATCGGCCTGTCCATCCCGCTGCTGCTGGCCGGCAACCTGATCACCGAGCAGGTGTTCAACTTTCAGGGGCTCGGTCTGCTGTTCTTCACCAGCCTCAGCAACGTCGACTACCCCGTGCTGCTCGCCTACACGCTGGTCGCAGCGACGCTCACCGTGGTCGGCAACCTGGTGGCCGACATCGCGCTGACGGTCGCCGACCCGCGCATCCGGCTAGCGTGACAACCCCGTGACCGATAGGAGCCCACGGTGACCCATGTAGCCTCGTCGCTGCAGCCCCTCGACATTACCCGGGCGCCCGAGGGCGGTGACGTCGGCCCGGTGCAGAGCGGCTGGCGGCTGGCCGTCCGTGAGTTCATGCGCAACCGGCTGGCCCTGATCGGCCTGGGCACTGTGGTTATCTTCGTGATCTTCTGCTTCCTCGGGCCGCTGATCTACCACGGCAACACCCTCAACTCTAATCTCGTCGCGACCAACCTCCCCCCAAGCTCCGGCTATCCGCTCGGCACCACCAGCCAGGGCTTCGACGAACTCGGTCTGCTCATGAAGGGCGGCCAGGCGTCACTTGAGGTCGGCTTCTTCGCCGCCGTTATTGGCATCGTGATCGGCGCGATCTACGGCGCGGTCGCGGGCCTTGTCGGCGGGTTCATCGACTCGGTCATGATGCGCGTCGTCGACGTCTTCCTGTCGATCCCGTTCCTGTTCGTCGTGCTGATCATCGCGGTCCGCTACGGTGCGTCGGTGCTCGGCCTCAGCGTCATCATCGGTGCTTACTTCTGGCTGGTCCCGGCCAGGCTGGTTCGGGGCGAGGTGCTCACGCTGCGGGAGCGGGACTTCGTGTCCGCAGCGCGGATCGCGGGCGCGAGCCAGCTGCGGCTGATCGCGAGGCACCTGATCCCGAACGCGATCGGGGTGATGATCGTCAATGTCACGTTCAACGTCGCCGATGCGATTATCACCGTGGCCCTCCTCGGCTACCTGGGCTTCGGGCTGCACTACCCGACACAGGACTGGGGAGACATGCTGTCGAACGGCGTCGGTTTTATGCAGGACGGCTACTGGTGGCTCGTCTATCCCGTCGGCGCGTGCATCGTGATCGTCGTGATGGCGTGCAACCTGATCGGTGACGCGCTGCGCGACTCGTTCGACGTCCGGCTGCGGCGGCGGTAGTGGCGCCCGTCCTGGAGGTCGACGACCTGTCGACCCATATCCAGCTCACCAAGTCGGTCGTGCAGGCCGTCGGGAACGTCAGCCTGCGGATCGACGAGGGTGAGACCCTCGGGCTGGTCGGCGAGTCCGGCTGCGGCAAGTCGATGACCGGCCTGTCGATCATGGGCCTGCTGCCGCCCGGCGGCCGGATCGTCAACGGCTCGGTCAAGCTCGCGGGCCAGGAACTGGTCGGGATGCCCGAGGCCGAGCTCAGGAAGTACCGCGGCAACGAGGTCGCGATGATCTTCCAGGACCCACTGACCTCACTCGACCCGACCAAGACCATCGGCTACCAGGTGGCCGAGCCGGTGCGGCTGCACCGGAACGCCACCAAGGAGGAGGCGCAGGAGCGCGCGGAGGAGGTGCTCGCGCTGGTCGGCCTGCCGCGCCCGCACGAGCGCCTGACCGACTATCCGCACCAGCTGTCGGGCGGCATGCGCCAGCGCGTCATGATCGCGATGGCGCTGGCCTGCGAGCCGAAGCTACTGATCGCCGACGAGCCGACGACCGCGCTGGACGTGACCATCCAGGCCCAGATCCTCAGCCTGCTCGACGAGCTACGGCAGCGGCTGGGCATGGCGATGCTGCTGGTCACCCACGACATGGGGGTGATCGGCGGGCACGCCGACCGGGTCAACGTCATGTACGCAGGCCGCATCGTGGAGACCTCGGACACCACCACGGTGTTCCGGCGCATGCGGCACCCGTACACCCGGGCGCTGCTGGCCTCGATCCCCCGACTGACGCAGGACAAGTCGCAGCGGCTGCTGGCGATCGCCGGGCTGCCGCCCGACCTCGCCCACCCGCCGGAGGGCTGCCGGTTCGCGGCCCGGTGCAGCCAGGTCACCGACCGGTGCCGGACGGAGGAGCCGGTGCTGGCCGGTGACACCCCCGGCCACGCCTTCGCCTGCTGGCACCCGGTCGACGGCCCCCTGACCAATGGCGCAGTGGCCGGGTCGGCGACGCTGACAGTGACGGCCCGGCCGGACGCCAGCCCGTCGCTGGCTGCGGCCGCGAGCGACGGCGGAGCCGCAGATCCGGCGACCGCCGACGGCATGCTGGCGGCTGCCAACGGCGGCGTGGCGGACGGCCCGCTGCTGGAGATCACCAACCTGGTGAAGGAGTTCCCGGTCACCCACGGGCTCCTGCAGCGCAAGGTCGGCGCCGTGCACGCGGTGTCCGACGTGTCGTTCTCGGTGCGCGCCGGGGAGACGTTCGGGCTCGTCGGCGAGTCGGGCTGCGGCAAGACGACGATCGGCAAGGTCGTGGTGTCGCTGGAGCGGCCGACCAGCGGCGACGTCCGGCTGCGCGGCAAGACGATGTCCGGCCTGCGCGGCAGCGAGCTCCGGCAGCACCGGCGCGACCTGCAGCTGATGTTCCAGGACCCGTACTCTTCGCTGGACCCGCGGATGCGGGTCGGGTCGATCATCCGGGAGCCGCTCGAGATCCAGCACATCGGCAGCCGGCAGGAGCAGACGAAGCGCGTCAACGAGCTGCTCGACGAGGTGGGCCTGCCGCGCAACGCGGTGGACCGCTACCCGCACGAGTTCTCCGGCGGCCAGCGGCAGCGGATCGGGCTGGCCCGCGCGCTCACCCTCAATCCCAAGGTAATCGTGGCGGATGAGCCCGTCAGCGCTCTCGACGTCTCCATCCGGGCGCAGGTGCTCAACCTGATGAAGCGGCTGCAGGCCGACCACGGCCTCACCTACGTCGTCATCTCGCACGACCTGGCGGTGGTGAAGTACCTGGCCGACAACATCGGCGTGATGTACCTGGGCAAGCTCGTCGAGCTCGCCCCGGCCGACGACATCTACCACCGCGCCGCCCACCCCTACACGGCCGGGCTGATCGGTGCGATCCCCGAGCCCGAGCCCAGCGCGCCCGGCAGCAAGCGGACGGCAGGGGTCGCGGGCGAGCTGCCGAGCGCCATCAACCCGCCATCCGGGTGCAGGTTCCGGACCAGGTGCCCGCTCGCGCAGGAAATCTGCGTGAACTCCGAACCGCCGCTACGGCCGTTCGGACCGAGTCACGTGGCGGCGTGCCACTTCCCGCTGCAGACGCCCGCGCCGGCCACGGCCGAGGTCATCAGCCAAGCGTCGACCCGGTAATCAGGTTCGCCGGCACCGGCTGACCCTGCTGCAGCGCGGTAAACAACTGCGTGGCCTCGGCGCTGTTCCACTGCACGGCGTCGCCAACCGAGGTGGCGTAGTTCGCGTTGGCGATCGGCACCGTCGTGGTGAGCGGGTTGCGCAGCGCCCGCGCGGCCGACAGCAGCTGGTACAGCTGCGTCGCCTGGTCGACGGTGAGGTTGCTGGCCACGCCGCTGGCCGCGGGCACCGATGCAAACGGGTTGAGTATCACGCCCGCGCTCGTCATCTTCTTGAGCAGCGCGGCGAGGAAGAGTCGCTGGTCCTGCTCGCGCTGCAGGTCCTGGGTGGTGAAGCTGTGCCGGTCGCGGACCCAGGCAAGCGCCTGGCCGCCACTCAGCGCCTGGCAGCCGGCGTTGAGGTTCAGCCCGGAGGCCTGGTCGTGGATCGGGCTCGGCAGGCACATCCGCACGCCGCCGACCGCGTTGACCACGTTGACGAAGCCGCCGAAGCCGATGTCCATGAAGTGGTTGATGTACAGCCCGGTGTCGCTCTGGATGGTCTTGGCCAGCAGCGCAGGCCCGCCGAAGGAGAACGCTGCGTTGATCTTGTTCATGCCGTAGCCGGGGATGTTCACATACGAGTCGCGCGGCACGCTGATGAGTACCGGCTGACCGCCGCCGGCCGGGAGGTGCAGGATCATGATCGTGTCCGAGCGGCCGAACCCGGTGTTGTCGATCTGGCCGGTGGAGTACTCGTGCTCCTGCGCGGTAGTCAGCCCCTGTCGGCTGTCCGACCCGGCGATCAGCCAGTTGGTTCCCGAGCCCGGCGCCGGCCGCCCGGCGTAGTCGGCCAGGATGTCACTGCGGGTGAGCTTGCCGTTGAGGTAGAAGTACGTCGCCACGGTCCCGGCCACGAGCAGCGCGACAACGAGTGCCAGCACGCCGAATATCCGCCTCGGCCGCAGCCAGCGCCGCCTGCGGGGGCCGCCGTACTGGCGCGGTCCGCCCGGTCCCGCGGGGTGGCGGACGGGTGATCGCGGTGGCGTCGCGGGCCCGCCACGGCTGGACGACGG
>JBAUAR010000615.1:0-6350 GCA_049675875.1 Streptosporangiaceae bacterium | reverse complement strand
CACCGTCGAGGATGCGATCCAGGGCGACACGATGATGTGCTACTTCATGCGGCGGGAGGTCGGCATCGTGTGACGCGCGGGGCTACTGGCAGGCCGCGCACAGGCCGAGTATGTCGAGCCGGTGGCTTTGCGGCTGGAAGCCCTCGGCGGCCGCGAGGTCGCTGACGGCGCACGTCACCTGGTGTTCGAAGCCGGCGGGGGGGGTGACGTCGGTGACCTTGCCGCAGCTGACGCACAGCAGGTGATGATGGTGCTCGGTGAGGTCCTCGGCCAGCTCGAAGCGGGTGAACTCGTCGCTGGCGGCGACCCGCCGGATCAGGCCCGCGGCCTGCAGGTCGGTCAGGTGGCGATACGCCGAGCTGCGCGGCAGACCCGGCAGGCGCTCGGCGATATCGCCGATGCTCACCGGATGACGCGCGCTGACCAGCAGCTCGACGATGGCTCGCCGGCCACTGGTGTATCGCTGGTCGGCCCGCCGCAGCCGGCGTTCGGCCACCCCGTGCAGATCGTCGCCCAGTTCATCGGCTGACATGACGCTTCCCTGATCCCCCGTCGGCGGCTGCTCTAGTGCTCGTCGTAGTGGTCGCCATCGGCGGCGTGCCGGTGTCCGTCGTGCACGTAGTCGACGTGTCGATCGTGCGGCAGGGCCGGGTGGCCGCAGCCCGGCCCGTGCTCGTGCTCGTGCTGCGCGTGCGCCAGGTGCGGCAGCGGGTGCTCGTCGTAGTGTCCCTGGTGCGGGGCGTGGGCGTGGCCCTCGTGCACGTAGTCGACGTGCCCGTCGCGCTGCACGCTCGCGTGACCGCAGCCGGGGCCGTGCTGGTGGTCGTCGTGTCCATGGCTCTGGTGGGCGTCGTGGCCGGCAGTTGTCACTGCTCCTCCCTGCTGTGCTGGACGGCGTCGGCGACGATATGAGCGACGTGCTGATCGGTCAGCGAGTACGCCGCCTCGCGTCCCTGCCGTTCGACCCCGACGAGCCGGGCCCCGCGCAGCACCCGCAGGTGCTGGGATACGAGCGGCTGGCTCAGCCCGAGGCGCGCTACGAGTTCATGGACGAACCGGGGCTGCTCGGCTAGCTCCATCACGATGGCCAGCCGAACGGGTGCCGCCAGCACCCGGAGCAGCTCGCCAGCTGCCTCGAAGGCCTTCGTCTGCGCTGACACCGTCACAGGGATAGATAAACATATGCTGATCCATTTATGCAAACCCCGTGCTCGCGCGCTCGGCGCCTCGCTTGCACTGAGACTCAGTCTCAGACTATGTTCTATCCCGTGGGAACCCTCGAGACGAGCCGGTCCGGTCACCCGGCCGCGGGGCGCTGCTCTCGCAGACGCGGGCGGCCACGTCGTGCCGCGCTGCGGGCCGGAGCGGTTGCTGCGGTCGCCGTGACCGCTGTGACCGCCGTGACCGTCGCGGGCTGCGGCGTGGACGGCAGCGGAACTGCCGCGGCCAGTAGCGGTGTGATCAACGCCGTCGGTGCCGAGAACGAGTACGCCAACGTGCTCGGCCAGATAGGCGGCAAGTATGTGCACGTCTCGGCCATTCTGGACAACCCGAACACCGACCCGCACACGTTCGAGGCCAGCCCTCAGGTCGCCCGCGAGGTCAGCTCGGCGGAGCTCATCGTGCAGAACGGGGTCGGCTACGACAGCTGGATCAACAAGATCGAGTCGGCGTCGCCGAGCTCCAGCCGCAAGGTCATCGTGGTCCAGGACCTGCTCGGCTTGCCGGACGACACCCCGAACCCGCACCTCTGGTACGACCCGAAGACGATGCCCGCTGCGGCCAAGTCAATGGCCGCGGACCTGTCTGCGATCCAGCCCGCGCACAAGGCCTACTTCCAGGCGAATCTCACCAAGTTCGACGCGTCCCTGACCCCGTGGCTCGACGCCATCGCGCAGTTCAAGGGTGCGCACCCCGGCGTGACCGCGGCTACCACCGAGCCGGTGGCCGACTACCTCCTCACCGCGATGGGGATCGAGAACCTCACCCCGTTCGTCTTTCAGGCCGACATCATGAACGGCGTGGACCCGAGCCCGGAGGACATCGCGCTGGAGAATGGCTTCTTCAGCCACCACAAGGTGGCGCTGTTCGCCTACAACCAGCAGGTCGTCGATGACCTCACCACGTCCATCCGGGACGACGCGGTCAAGGATGGCGTGCCTGTCGTCGGCGTCTATGAGACCATGCCGACGCCCGGCTATGACTACCAGACCTGGATGCTCGCCGAGGTGCACGCCATCGAGAAGGCAGTGACCAGCAGGGTCTCGACTCAGAAGCTGTGATGACCGACGACCTCACGATCTCCGCGACCGCACCGATCCTGGATGTGGATCAGGTCAGCGTCGCCCTGTCGGGGCGGCAGATCCTCGACCACGTCACCTTCAGCATCGGCGCCGGGCAGTTCACTGGCCTGATCGGTCCGAACGGCGCGGGCAAGACGACGCTGCTGCGGGTGATCCTGGGTCTGCAGCGGCCTGCCAGCGGCCGGGTCGGGGTGCACGGGCAGCGGCGGTCGCCCCGGCACCAGCCAATCGGGTACGTCCCCCAGAAGGTGCTGCTCGATCCTGACATGCCGATGCGGGCCAGGGACCTGGTCGCGCTCGGCGTCGACGGCGATCGTTACGGGCTGCGCCTGCCGTCCCGGCAGCGGGCCGACGCAGTCCGCGAGATGCTGCACGCCGTGGACGCGGACCGGTTCGCCGACGCGAGGGTCGGCAACCTGTCGGGTGGCGAACAGCAGCGCGTGCTCATCGCCCAGGCCCTGATCAGCCGCCCGCGGCTGCTGCTGCTCGACGAGCCGCTGGCTAACCTCGATCTGCGCAGCAGCCAGGAGATCGTCACCCTGCTGGCGCGGATCGCCCGCGAGCAGCAGATCGCCGTGCTGCTGTCCGCGCACGAGATGAACCCGTTGCTGCCGGTGCTGGACCGGGTCGTCTACCTGGCGGCCGGTCGCGCAGCTAGCGGTCCCGTCGAGGACGTCATCACGACCGAGACGCTCAGCGCGCTGTACGGGCAGCACGTCGAGGTGCTGCGGGTGCAGGGGCGGGTGCTGGTGGTCGCCGGCGACGCTCCGGCGCCGGTGCCGCCGGCCCGGGCGGACTGACGGGCATGCACGACCTGTTCTCCGCCGTCTTCGAGCCGGGGTTCTTCGCGAGTCCGCAGGTGCACGTCGCCGCCATCGTCGGCGGCCTGGTCGCGATCGTGTCCGCCGTAACCGGCGTCTTTACCGTCATGCGCGGTCAGTCCTTCGGTGGTCACGCCCTCGGTGACGTGTCGGCCGCTGGCGGCTCCGCGGCGCTGCTGATCGGCGTGAGCCCGGTGGCCGGCTTCGTGGGCCTCGGCATCGCCGGGGCGACAGTGATGGACATGATCGGCGTCCGGCGGCTCCGCGGTCGGGACCTGGCTACCGGGATCGTGCTCGGCACCGCCATCGGCCTGTCGGCCCTGTTCCTCTATCTCACCAGCACAACCGGCGCGACGACGGGAGCGACGCAGCAGATCTTGTTCGGGTCGATCTTCACGACAAACAGCGGCACCGTCCTGGTCGTGGTGATCCTCGGCGCGGTGGCGCTGGCGGCCATCGCTGTGGCCTGCCGGCCACTGCTGCTCACGACGGTCAGCCCTGATATCGCGGCGGCACGCGGGGTTCCGGTCCGGCTGGTCGGCTTGCTGTACATGCTGGCCCTCGCCGTCTCGGTCGGGTTGTCGTCGCTGGCCATCGGGGCGATCCTGTCCACCGCCCTGCTGATCGGCCCGGCCGCCGCCGCGCTGCGAGTGACCAAGCGGGTGACCCGCGCGGTCGGGCTGGCGTGCCTGCTCGGCGTCGCCGCCACGTGGGTCGGCATCCTGCTCGCCTACGACTCCTACTACTGGGGGGCGAGCCGCGAGGGCCTGCCGGTCAGCTTCTTCATCGTCGCAGTCGTGTTCGTCAGTTATCTGGTGTCCGGGCTGCCGGCCGCCTGGGCCGTCCGCCACCGAACTGCCGCCGCATCGGCTGAGGCTCCGGCGCGGGAGCGGATCGTCGTGTGACCAGAACTGTCGAGACCGGAACTGTCGAGACCGGAACTGTCGAGACCGGAACTGTGCAGCGCCGAAGGGAGGAGTCATGTTCGCGGCAGGCTTCATGGTGAACGCCTGGATCTCGGGCACCATCGTCGCAGTTGTGGCTGGCGCGGTCGGCTACTTCGTCGTGCTGCGTGGCTCGGCCTTTCCTGCACATGCAATCCCCAAGGGTGCGTTTGCCGGCGCGGCAGGCGCTGCTCTGCTTGGCATCAATACCCTCATCGGGCTGGCGGTGTTCGCGCTGCTGGGCGCCCTCGGCATCGGCTCGATGGGACGTCGCGGGCGGCACGACGTCGCGGCCGCGCTCGCGCTGGTGATGATGCTTGCCCTCGGCGCGGCGTTCCTGTCGCGGACAACCGAGTACGAGCCAGAGATCTACTCGCTGCTGTTCGGCGAGGTCCTCGGCGTGAGCAGCACGGAGATCCTGCCCATCGCGCTGCTCGGACTCGGCTGCATCGGAGCAATCGCCGTGGTGTACCGGCCGCTTCTGCTGTCGTCAATCATGCCGGAGGTCGCCGAGGCCAAGGGCATCCGAGCGCACCGCATCGAGATGGTGTTCCTGGTCATTGTTGCCCTCGCCACCGCCATGACGATCCCGGTAGTCGGCGCCCTGCTGATCTTCAGCTTGATGATCGGCCCTCCGGCCGCCGCGCGGTCGGTCACCAGCAGGCCGGTGGTCGCCATAATCCTGTCCGTGGCGATTGCCCTGGTCACCGTTTGGCTCGCGATCGCCGCGTCGTATCTCTACAACTGGCCGGTCGGGTTCTTCGTCGGAGTGCTTGGCGCGCTGTCGTACGGGTGCGGCCGCGGCTGGGCCGCCTGGCGGCGCCGCAGCCAGCGCCGCAGCCAGTCCTGGTCAGCCTCGCCGGCGGCGCTGGTGAGCGGTGGTGCCGGCGGTGGTGGCTGACCCCTGGCCGCGGCGCTGGCGAGCGGTGATCTCGGCGGTGGCGCATGGACGCGGGGCGAACCGTGGTGAATGGCCGCTGGTGCAGCTACCAACACTAACCAGGCATCCATCAGGCTCGCGCCGCCCCTCGGCGGCGCCCGCCTCCGCTCACAGCGCGAGCCGAGTGCCGACGGTGCTCTGGATGTAGGCGCCAGGGAAGCGATCGGCGAGGGCGCGCTGGGCGGCCCACCCGGTGCAGTGGGCGGGCATGAGAACCGCGGGGGCCAGGCGCGCCAGCTCGTCGCAGACCTGCGGGATCAGCGGCTCGAACAGCGGGCCGCCGAGGTGGAAGCCGCCCAGCACGGCGTAGACCTGGTCCACGCCGGTCAGCCGGCGGGCGTAGCGCGTGATGTTGACGACTCCGGCGTGCCCGCAGCCGGTCAGCACGACCAGGCCCTTGCCGGTTACATGCACGACGAGTGCCTGATCATCGAGCACCAGCGGATCGGGTTCCCAGCGCCCGCTCCGAAAAGCCTGTTGCGGCGGGAACCCCGGCTCGAACCCGGAAGTGCGATCCACCTCGCCGGTGATGAGCACGCTGTGATCGAGCAGGAAGCTCGGCTGACGCTCCTCGATGATCTCCAGACCCGCGCCCGCCAGCGCGTGACGACTGGTGGTCGGCAGCTCGACGGGATCGCGGCCGGGGATCACGACCCGGCGGCGGCTCCACGCTTCCGGGTGGATGACGACCGGAAGGCTGGGTCGCCCCACGGCGCGAATGAAGCCGTCCAGACCTGTTGTGTGGTCATTGTGGCCATGGCTGAGCACGATGACCTCGACCTCGCGGGGCTCCACGCCCAGCCGCCGCATGTTGGTGACCATTGCGTCGGGGCTCAGCCCTGCATCGAACAGGATCCGGTGGGTGGCACCGCCGCGCTGGACAGAGACAAGGGCAGAGAAGCCGTGCTCGGCCATCAGCCCCTCGGCCCGCCAGCCCTGTTCGAAGAGTGGCGAAGGGACGCGCGTGGCATCGCCCACAAACGGGCGTATGGCTGGGCCCGCGTCCACTGCGAGCATGTCGGCGACGTTGTCGACGAGGGTCGTTATCGTCACCGACTCCACCGGCGCGAGGGGGATGGTCAGCAGCGGCTCGGCCTGCTCTGAGCTGGCCGCGACAGAGACTGCCCTGGTGACGATGCCATCGGTGGTACACATGGCGGCCTGATCTCCTTTGCCTCGAGCCCGTCCGTTATCCCATGGTCGCGTGCGGCCCCCGGCCGGCGGGCGCGGATGATGGTGCAAGGGGTCGTGTACAAGCTGCTGTTCTCTGTTGCATCCCGGCGGGTGTCGGCTGAGGCCGCGCACCGGGCCGGCTTCGCGCTGATCCGAGGCGTCGCGGTGG
>JBAUAR010000614.1:0-7844 GCA_049675875.1 Streptosporangiaceae bacterium | reverse complement strand
CTCGAGACTGCTCGCATTGCGGGATAGCTCGGTAGTGACTTCCGACTCCGTAAGGAGATCCATCTGGCGATGTGTGTGGGAGTGGGCGCCGATCTCCACCCCGGCGGCCTCCAGTCGCGGAAGGTCTGCCGCCGCAAGCATGTTCGCAGACGGCAGCACCCACTCGGCGAGCCCGCCTGCGAGTACTCCCGTGGTCACGTAAAGCGTGCTAACAATGTTACGGGAGGCGAGAGCCGGGACCGCGTTCTCGGCGAAGTCCGCGAAGCCATCATCGAATGTTACAAGGACCGGTGACTGCGGTAGCGCGCATTTTTCGGAAACGCCGTCAACGTATTGAGAGACCGTCAGCGGCACGCGGCCGCTGGCCGCTATGGCATCAAGGTGAGAAGCAAAACGAGCAGGGCTAACCGTAAAGGGCGCAATCCAGTCAGGCGGGTCGGCTGATACCGAGTGGTACAGGAGAATAGGAACCGAGGTAAGCAAGCAGGTCCACCTCCGAACTGGGCTGAGACCAGCAGCGAGCAAGCGGCATTACCCTAGCAGCCGTGCCGGTCCGGGCCGGGCCGATGGAGCCCAGCGGAGAACCACGGCTGGCCAGCTGTCTTCGGTCCAACGGCTGTATGCCAGCCAGCGGCTCGACTGCCCCGGCTCGCCGGGCAGCGCGCGGGTGCGGGCCGCGTGTAAACCGCGGTGCCCCCCGGCGCGTCTTCTGGATGTCATTTCGAATTTGCCGGCCATTCAACCGGCGCATTCCACATCGCTGGCTCGGCCAGGCTCGAGTCTTCAGGGGGGGAACGTGGCAATCACGGACTATCACGGGCAGCCCCCATGGCTGCGGAACGGCCCCCGCTTGGCCGATGCGCTGAGAACCACCGAGGTCCGCGGCGTGCCTGGGCCGGAGCGTAATGGTGAGATTGACGAGTATTGTCCTATTTCTGACTGTATCACCATTAAAGCAAGCGTTAGCGTAGTAATCCCGGCGATGAACGAGGCGGCGAATCTTCCGCACGTCTTTGCCTCCCTGCCTGCATGGGTTGATGAGGTCATACTGGTAGACGGCCGGTCTACCGACGACACCGTGGCTGTCGCTCGGCGCCTGTGTCCGGAAGTAGTAGTCGTGCAGCAGTCCGGGCGAGGGAAGGGCGACGCGCTACTTGCCGGCTTCGGCGCGAGCACGGGAGACATCGTCGTCACGATGGATGCTGACGGCTCGACTGACGGCAAGGAGATCGTCAGGTTCGTGGCTGCGCTGGCGGCAGGCGCTGACTACGTTAAGGGGTCGAGATTCGCCAATGGCGGAGGCAGCGCGGACCTGACGGTGATCCGCCGCTGCGGCAATCTAATTCTGAGCGGGCTAGTCAACCTGCTGTTCGGTACGCGCTATACCGACTTGTGCTACGGATTCAACGCCTTCTGGGGGCGTCACCTAGCGACGCTGGCGCTAGAGTGCGAAGGTTTTGAGGTCGAGACCCTGATGAACATCCGTGCAGCCGAAGCTGGCCTGCGTGTCCACGAAGTGCCCAGTTTCGAACACCGGCGCGTACACGGCGCCAGTAACCTGCGCATCTTCATAGACGGATGGCGGATCGCCAAGGTCATCGTCGCCGAGTGGCGGCTCCACAGGCGGGCGCAACGGACGTCGTACAACAGGGGCGTCGCCAAGGCGATGATCTCTTCACGGCACGCTCAGCTGCGATATGACGTCATGTCTGCGCAGGCGGCAGCGCTGAGCGGGCCTGGGGCCGGCCAGGAATGAAGTTTCGGGCTGACGATGCCTTCGCAATCCTTGTCGGTCGGGGCTCAGCGCGCCCGCACAGGTGGACCGTGAACGCCGTGGATGCATGGCTGTGACCGTCGTTAGCTGCGCCTACACGGAGACGAGGTGGGCGCGCATCGCGGCCTGCTCTTAGCGTAAGCCGCTCATCGCGCGCTGGTACCCTCACCACGTGGTTGAGCGCTGTCGCTGGCACGTGGCACCAGAAGTCCGGGCGCGCCGCCGTAGCTGGCTCCCCGCCGCCGCCATGCTAATCGGCTGCCTTCTCGTCGTCGGCTGCGGCACCGGCACTCCCGCAGCTTCAGGCACAAGCCCCCTGGCCGTCAGCACAAGCTCACCAGCAGTCACGGCTACAGGTTCACCCGAGGCTTCTTCATCCTCCTCGCCCTCAGCGAGCGCAACCGGTATCAGCAAGATTCTCGTGATCATGGAGGAGAACCACGATTCCCCTGAGGTCTTCCCAGCCGGTATGCCTTACCTCTGGAGCCTTGCCCAGCAGTACGGGCGCTCTAGCGCGTGGAGCGCCATCACCCATCCGAGCCTGCCGAACTACCTCGCCATCTTCGGCGGCTCGGCGTTCAACGACCCGCAGGACTGTGATCCGGGGCCGGGCTGCACCTACCCGGGGCCGTCGGTATTCGGCCAGGCTCTCGCCCTGGGCAAGAGTGCCCGCGCGTACGAGGAATCCATGCCGCAGCCTTGTGATCCGTCCAGCAGCGGCAACTACGACGTCAACCACAACCCGTGGGCGTACTTTCCGGCCGAGGCTGCTGAGTGCCGGGCCGGCGATGTCTCAGCTGGAACGCCCG
Source organism: Streptosporangiaceae bacterium (assembly GCA_049675875.1). GTDB lineage: Bacteria > Actinomycetota > Actinomycetes > Streptosporangiales > Streptosporangiaceae > JAJYUU01. Next base: position 5,261 of record JBAUAR010000614.1, on the reverse strand, counting down.
TCAGCGGCGCCCTGGCTGCTGACATCCGCGCCGGCAACCTGCCCGCGGTCGGCATGGTCACGCCCAATTTGCTCGACGACGGCCACAACGGGTCCCTAGCACAGGCTGACTCGTGGCTTCGAATCTGGCTACCGATGCTGATGTCGGGACCGGACTGGCGCGCCGGCCGGCTGGCCATAGTGATCACCTTCGATGAGGGAGTCACTACCCAGCAGGTTCCGTTCGTGCTTCTCGCGCGCGGTGTGTCCGGCATCGTCGTCCGGACGCCAGCCAGCCACTACGCGCTGACCCGGCTGATCGACCAGGTCATCGGCGCCTCGCTGCTGCGGCTTGCGGCCGGCGCCACCGAGCTGGCGCCGATGTTCGGGCTCAGCATGAGCTAATAGGCTCGGACTACGCAATATCTGCCCACCCGCGTTCTCACCATCGGTCCCCACGTATCAGCAGTTCGCCGAGGGCAGCGGTACGAGCCGGGATCGTAGCCAAGCCGTTAGCGCGGAGGTCAAGAATCGCGAGCAGGGCTCTAGTGCGGCGGGTAAAGGCCGGCGGACGGCACACCGGGCAACTCCCGGGGCGGTGGCCCAGCAGGTCAGCGCATGCCTTCGCCATCCCAAACTGGTACGCGCCCTTCGTCAACCCGATGTGGGTGCCACCAGAACCTAGCCGGGCGTTACGGGGAGCGCGAGCGAGCGATGCCATCGCCAGCATGGGTAGGTCGGGGGGCGCGTCGCCGATGGCGAGCGCGCAGCCGGGGTTGCCAAGCCTGGCAGTGAGCGCACTAAGCCCGGTCCCTTTGTCGACGGAGGTCGTGGTGATGTCGGTTTGGTCCTGACCATGGATGATGAGCGTGCCCGGACTGGCAAGCGCCGGGACGCGCGCAAGGAGGTCAGCCGGTACCGGCCCGCTCTGGGAGCGGACTCGTATCGCATACCGGTACCGGGGATCGAACTGGACGCCGGGCAAGCTACTCAGCTCACGCCGTACCTGTTCCAGGAGGTCACGGTCCGCCTGGGGGCGCAGGTCGGTTGCCTCCCCAGCCAGGCAAAGGGCGGCACCGTATTCAGCTACTCCGCCGACCAGCCCGAAGGCATCACACCGGCGGCGGACGTCCGGCAATGACCTGCCGCTGGCCAGCACCGGCCGGTAGCCGTGGGCGATCAGCGCACGCAGCGCCAGCGCACCCGTGGGCGAGGTGGCCGGGTATCCCAGCCCATCGCACTCCAGTACCCCGTCCAGGTCTATCGCGCAGACCGGGCCGCCGGCTGGTGCCAGGCGGCTCAGATACAAGCCAGCCAGGTAGTCCTGGACGGCCTCGGCGGACCGCTCGCTCACCTGATCGCCGTCCAGGTCGTTCGCGCGGCCAAGCCGCCACAGCTGCGCCAGCCGGTATAGCAGCCATCGCTCGCCGTCGACATGTTCGGTCGTCGCGTTTTCATACGCAGCCCGAAGCTGCGCCTCAAAATCTGCGCACGGTGGGTCGGCAGCTGCACCCGCCAGATCGAAGACGGGGTCATAGCAGGCCAGGTCGAGGTGCCCGAACGTGCGCTGGTAGAAGTCGACCTTCCGGAGCACCCCTGCGCTGCCGACGTCAGGCAGCCAATGCCGGCTGTCAGTCTTGCCATCCACCACAGTCGGGTGTTCGTGGCTCAGCAGCCGCCGCATCAGCGGCTCGAGCAGCAGGGGCCGTGCCGGATTAGCGAGCCGCCCGTACTGGCCAGAGACGAGCCTTGCGGTGACTTCCCAGACCGGGTCGCAGCCGCCGAGGCGCGCTGTTGAACCGCACGGCGCCGACAGCGCCCGCCGACGAGAAACGACATAGTCGCTGATGGTGCCAGCCAGGTGGCCGACGGCAACGGCATCTGCGGAGCCGGGGAGCCAGGCCCTGTACAACAACCCGTCCGCGAAGCCGTAGACCTTCGGCACCTTGCCAGGCAGCGCAGCCGCAACCGCAACCGGCTGACGGCCAAGGTATCCCAGCCCCGCACCTTCTACCAGGATCTGCCGACGCGTCGATTGCCCGGTCTGACGGTCGGTCATCCGGACAGCAAACCATGCCCGCGCGTGCCCACGCTCCCCGGAGGCTACGAGCGGCGGCAGCGGCTGGACCTCGCTGACTTCGATGGCGGGACCGACCAGTGCGGCGAGCGCCTCCCGGACCGGCCCGGGGGCCAGGCGCGCGTGAACGCTCCACTCGTCCCAGGGCTGTGCCACGATCCGCCAGGGCGAAAGCGCAGCAGGAGCGTCATCACCTGACCCGAACATCGAGAACATGAAGACGATGCTGCTGGCGGCAACGCCCGCGCGGCCTATCGCCCGCGCAGTCGCGGCCAAAGAGGTGCCCGACCCCGGCGGGTCGTCGGTGACCAGCACCAGCCCGCCGGCTTCGGCCGTCGTCCTCAGGACGGTCCGCTCCCAGGGCAGGAACGGCCGACCCGGACGGTAGGTAAGCAGAGATATGGGGGAGTCCCCGGAGGCCCGCAGCGCCGCCGCGAGCAGCGGGCCGAGGTAACTGCCGGACGTGCGCACGCCCACCACGCACAACGGTATGCCCGAGGAGGAATAGCGTCGCCGGAACTCGGCTACCAGCCAGCTCACATCGTCGGGATGCTGGTCGAAGCTGTGAAAGCACGCTGGCATCCGCATGATGGCTCCGTTCAGCGCGGATACCGCGGGAAACACCGCGCGCACCAGCGGTGACAGGTCGCCCGGCCGCTGCGCGGCCATAACCTGCCCGGCTAGGCCGGTGGTGAGCTCGGTCAGCGCCTGCTGGGCTCGTCGTAGCCGGCGATCGGCCAGCCTGCGCCCTAGCTGGACTGCGGTGCCGGCAGCCCCGGCCGCCCCGCCGACTATGCGCGCGGGCCGCGATGGCTGATCGCCAAGGTAGCGGGCAGCCCGGTTCAGCAGGAACGGATCGGCATGCAGCCGGTCGTCGACGAGTTGCCCGAGGCCCGCGGAGAACAGAAAGGCATCCAGCCACTGCTCACCCCGCAGCGCCTCCTGCAGCCGCATGGCCAAGATGTCCGCGCCGGACAGCAGGTCGGTCACCAGTGCCGGAGCCGCGACGACGGGGCTGGTAGCCCGCTCCTGAATGCTCACGGCCTATCCGATGTCGCAACGTCGCCATGCCCATCGATCACGCGCAGCACGCGCGTCACGTTGCGCCGTGACCACACTGGGCTGTCCGCGTATCGATCGGATTTAGCAAGGTTGTCAGTGATATGCCGGAGCCAGGCGAGAAGGAGCAGCGCCCGCCCGCTGATGGGGTCACCGCAGCTACGGGCGGCCAGCAATCGGTTCTCGGCCGGTAGCCACGCCTGATCGCTACGCAGCCGAGAAGCCACGCGCGCGCCGATTTCGCGGGGCTGCCCCGGCCCTGGCACTGTCAGGAGCCACAGAGCGAGATCCAGAATGGTCAGGTCGTGCTCCCTGACGTTTCCCCAGTCGACGATCCCCGTCACTCGCCGTCCTATGACCATTACGTTTCCCAAGGCCAGATCGCCGTGAGTCCAGCCCAGCGTCACGCAGCGACCGGCTAGGTCCGCCTGCAGGCCCGCCTCCAGTCGGTCGACACCATCCGTACGGCGGAAGGTAGCGCGAAGCTGCGCGATCGGCCCTTCAACCAAGCGGCCAAGGAGGACCGCATCGACCTCGTGTTCGGCGGTGTCCAAGAGGTGCAGCGGCCCGACTGCATCGACGATGGCCGGAGTCAGCCAAGTCATCATATCCGGCGTAGCCTGCCTGCCATCGACACCAGGCAGCCTGCTGGTTACCAGGTAAGAGCCGCCGCTGATGTCCCCAGAATCCAGGGCCACGGGCAGCATCGCCCGCCACTCGCCCAGCCGCTTGTCCGACTGCAGGCGGTCGAGTGCGTCGCCCTCGCGGCGAAGGGAGGCCATGCCGTTTTGGCTGGTCGCCACCTTCAGAACCGCCTGCTGGCCGTCGGCGCGGCGGACCATGACCGCAGCGCTATCGGAGATCGTCGGGCGATCACTCTCGCGCCGCAGATTGGCGCTGGCCAGAGCCGCCCGCACTACAACAGCCGGAACACCGGCATGACGGGATCGCACTAGCCTAGACCGCATGACGTTGGCCGACCGGTAAGTGAGCACGCGGGCCAGCCGCTGCCGCGTTCCCGCTACCAAATGCCCAGTAGTCACGAGAGCATCTCCGGCGCCAGCCGAGCCTGCTCCAACGCGGGGAGGCAGGTGCCCAGCCCAACCACGTGGCCGAGCGCCGGGTGACGCAGCACCTCATAGCGAGGCCAGCGCGAGTGCCATGCGATAGCCCAGAGCTCGTACACACGCACCTTCCCATGAATCACTCCAGCGGGGGCAGTAAGGTCATCGCTGCTCCTAGCTGGTGTCCAGGCCCGTCACCCGGTCGAAAGCCCCGTATCCTACACCCAGCCGACCTGCGTCGCCATGCTAGCCTGCCGGCGAGCGCGCGTCGGCATTCGGCGTGGCCTCCCGGTCGGGCTCTTGCGCCCTGGGTGAGGCAGTAGATGCGCGTGGCTGCGGGCCAGGGATAGTAGGTAGCGCAATTCTGCCTATGGCGATCCACCCGGCGGGCAGCTGGCCGGTGGCGAACGCTACTAGGCCTGCGATGTTCCGTCCTAACTAGACGGAGTCGGGCTGGGCGTCGCGGTGGGCGTCGGGGTGGGCGTCGGGGTGGGCGTCGGGGTGGGCGACAGCGAAGGCGAGGGCGAGCTAGGCGGGCTGGGCTTCGGGCTCGGTGTCTTTTTCGGTGCGGTGACTGGCGGTGCTATCGCGCCAGGCGACCGGCGACTCGGTGAGGCCGCTGGCGGAGTCGGCGACGGACTGCTGGCGGGTCGTGTTGGCTGCGGTAGCTGCGCCTGCGCCGTGACCACGGGCTTAGGGATTCCGGTCGTCGTGTGGCCCGCAAGTTTGCTGACACCGACAGCCGCAACGGCTATGACCAACACGGCTACAGCCGAGCCCGCGACGGCCAGCTTAGGACGCACTCGGAAGGTGGGTTGCGGGCCGGGCTCGATCGGCTCTGGCGGCGGCGCTTCGGTCCGCAGCGCGGCGGCTAGCACGTCGCGAAGCGCGGCGCCAACGTGCCAGCCAGCGAGGGCTCCGGCGCAGGTGGAGCATGACGTTCCGTGCTCGGCCAGGAGACGACAGTGCCGTTCGCTCAGCCCGGGCTCGGCCACAGCCGCTTCTGGCATGATGGCCAGAAGCGCCTCACAGTCGATACGGGCCCGGCTAGTGAGGATAACCGCTATCGACCGTGCATCAAAT
>JBAUAR010000613.1:0-2443 GCA_049675875.1 Streptosporangiaceae bacterium | reverse complement strand
CGCCGACGCTGCCGGCCTGGCTGCCGGGCGCGCGAGCGCTGCACGAAGCGGCGCGGCGCCGGGCGACCTATGTCGTAGTTGCGAACGACCCGCTGGATGGCGTGGCGGCAGCCTGGCGGGCAATGTGGGACGTGGCGAGCGGCCCGGGTGCCGCGGCCAGTTTCGAGGAACAGGCCGCGGCGGCCCTCGCGGCCTGGCGGAGCAAGCAGTTCGAGTTGCCCGACTACTACCTCGTCGTGGCCCACGCCGAGGACTCGGATACCGGACCCGACTTCTATCTGGGTCCGCTGCGCGCCGTGCGGCCGCGGCGGGTAGCCGTCGCCAGCCGCGCGGACGCCATGGCAGAACCAGCGGGACAGGCCGTGACCGCGGGCCTGCTGGACACCCTCCGGTCGCTAGCGCACGGCCCCTGGTGGCCGCCGCTTGACGAACTGCTCGAAGCAGCCCGCCGCTTCCACGCCGGGGGCCTTGCCGAGACGCAGCAGGCCCGGTATAGCTGACAGCGAGCGGGTATGAGCGGAGGGTAATGGCGCTGGGTGGCGGCTGGCCATGCGCAACGCCAGCTAGCGGCCCTTGCGGCTCAGCCCCAGCGGTAGCGGCGGAAGACGAGGAGGTGGGCGCCATGCAGGCAGCTGTCGGCGACCGACTGCACGTGCACGGCAAGGTCGTGGGCCAGGCCGAGCACGCGGGCGAGATCGTCGAGGTCCACGGATCCGAAGGCACACCGCCTTACCTCGTGCGCTTTGACGACGGCCACACCAGGCTGGTGTTTCCAGGCCCTGACGCCATCGTTGAGCATCTGCAGCACACCAACTCATCGCGGTCGAGCCACTGACACCAGTCAGCCAGCCCGGTAGCTGACAGCCGGGCCGCAGTGCTGATTCCGGTCTGATATCTGCGCAAACCCGCACCCAATCTCGGACTAGCCAAATATATTAGCGCTGTTGTATTGCTTTTACTTTTACAGACTCAGGATGGTGGGCTACCGATGACCGAGCCGACAGGACGGGTCCAGTATCCCGAGATCGAGCCGTTCGAGCACGGCATGCTCGCGGTTGGCGACGACAACCACGTCTACTGGGAGACCTGCGGCAACCCTGACGGACTGCCCGCCCTGGTGTTGCACGGCGGGCCCGGCTCGGGCCGTAGCACCAGCATGCGCCGGTATTTCGATCCGGAGGCGTATCGGATTGTGCTCTTCGATCAGCGCAACTGCGGGCGCAGCACGCCGCACGCCAGCGACCCGGCGGTCAGCCTGGCGGCCAACACGACCAGCAACCTGCTGGCCGACATCGAACTGCTGCGCGAGCACCTGGGCATTCCCCGCTGGCTCGTATTCGGCTGGTCCTGGGGCTCGGCGCTAGCGCTCGCCTACGCCGAGCGGCACACCGACCGCGTGTCGGCGGCCGTGCTCACCGGCGTGGCATCCGGCCGGCGGGCCGAAGTCGAGCTGTTCACCAGGGGCCTCGGTGGGCTGTTCCCGGACGCGTGGCAGCGCTTCCGCGACGGCGTGCCCGCCGACTGGCGGGCTGGCAGCCTGCCCGCCGCCTACAGCCGGCTGCTCAGTCATCCCGACCCGGCGGTCCGCGAGAAGGCCGCGCGCGACTGGTGCGACTGGGAGGAAGGGATGCTACCGACCTCCGGCCATAACCCGCGGTACGACGACCCGGTGTTCCGGATGGCGTTCGCGCGCATCGTCACCCACTACTGGAGCAACGATCACTTCCTCCAGCCCGACGGCGTGCTGCTCACGGCCGCGAGCCGACTCGGCGGCGTTCCCGGCACGCTCATCCAGGGCACCCTGGACCTGACCAACCTCGTCGGCACGCCATGGCTGCTGGCAGCCGCCTGGCCGGGAAGCGAGCTCAAGCTGATCGATGACGCGGGGCACGGTGGCAGTGCGCGGCTGCTATCGGCGATCGTCGCCGCCACCGACTCCTTCGCCGCCGCGAGCGCCGGCCGTGGCTGACCAAGCCGTGGCTGGCAGCTCTCTTGTCGGGCTCGGCACGCTGCTGCGCCATCTGCTCGACGAGATGGATGACGACATCGGGACGGTGCTTGCCGATCTCGGCACGCCCGAGTACCGGCCGCGGTTCAGCCCCATTGTCCGGGCGCTGGTCGCGCTCGGGCCGGTGCCGATCACGGATCTGGCCCGCGCGATCGCGGTGACCCACTCGGCCGCCAGTCAGACCGTGGCCCAGATGGCGCGCCGCGGCTTCGTAGAGCTGCGGCCCGGCGAGGACGCCAGGCAGCGCGTCGTGCACCTGACTGACAAGGCGCGCGGGCTGCTGCCGAAGATCGAGGCCGAGTGGGCTGCCACCGCGTCGGCGGCCGCCGAGATGGACGCCGAGCTGCCGTTCCCGCTGGCCGAGCTGGTGCCGGCGATCGCGGCGGCACTGGCCAGGCGCCGGTTCCGGCAGCGCATCCTCGACTCGGCCTGGGC
>JBAUAR010000612.1:0-1947 GCA_049675875.1 Streptosporangiaceae bacterium | reverse complement strand
CGCGACGACCGAGACAGCGACTGACCCGGCGGTGAGCGCGTCGTTCCCCTCCTACCACGCCTTCATCCGCGCCAGGGTCCGGACGCTGCCGCCGGTGTCGGCGCGGCCAGCGACCCGGCCGGGCGGGTCGGAGATCGTGTCGCCGCTGCCGCCCGACACGGCCGTCGCGGTACCGGGCAGGCGCCCGCTGTGGCGCAAGGACCAGCGAGCGGCGCTGGTAGCTCAGTTCCTCGCCTCCGACGACGCCGAGGAGGTCTCGGACCGGCAGGCCGCCAGCAGGTGCGCTGACCACATCGTGGACTACGGCTGTGACCGGGATTTCGGGCGGCCGCTGCGGGTAAGCCCGGCGAAGGCCGAGACGTTCCTGCTGGACTGGCTGCCCCGCAAGGTCGTCCTGTCGAAGGCCGAGCAGGAGGCGATGCCACACGTGCTGCTCGCCTGGGTCCGCTGGGCCGGGTCCCGGTCGGGCCTGACCGAGACCGCGATCCGCGCCACGCTGGATGCGGTGTTCGATGCCATGCGGACGTTCCCGACCGTCTACCGGGACCCGGCCTCCTTCGGCCTCGAGCCCGCCATGGTCGACCGCCTGCTCCCCGACGGGGACCTGGAGGCGCTGGCCCGGCGGCTGTTCGCCTTCCCGCTGCTGCGTGGCAGCTACCGTGGCACCGACCTGTCGACCCTCAAGCCAGGCCTGCCCGGCGACCGCCGCACTCTGCTCGCCGCCGACCACGACGACGGCAAGCAGCCAGCCAGCGCCGAGCACATGGACCGGCACGTCGCGCTCGCGGACCGGCTCTGGCGCGGCGATCCGCCCGAGCTGTGGGAGGCAGCACAGCGCCTGCTCGACCTCGGCACGAATCGGCACGAGGTGCTGCACCTGCTCATCCGCGCCGTCGCCGCGGCCGGGCCACGGGAAAGCGACATCGCAGCCGCGCTGGCCGGCCTGCCAGCGCGGGAGCCGTGACGGCCCGGCCGGGATGACAGCGCCGCGATGACCACACCGGCTCGCGTCGTCGACCTCAACGCCGACCTCGGCGAGAGCTTCGGCAGGTGGCGGCTCGGCGACGACGATGCCCTGCTCGCGATCGTGACGAGCGCCAACATAGCGTGCGGCTTCCACGCCGGGGACCCGGTCACCCTGCGGCGTGCGTGCGCCGGCGCGGTCGCTCGCGGTGTGGCGATCGGCGCGCAAGTGTCCTACCGGGACCTGGCCGGCTTCGGCCGCCGGGAGATGACCGTGCCGCCGGACGAGCTGGAGGCGGAGATCCTGTACCAGATCGCCGCGCTGGACGGCATCGCGAGGGCCGCGGGCGGCCGGGTCAGCTATGTCAAGCCGCACGGCGCCCTGTACAACCGGGCCGCCCGTGACCCCGAGCAGGCCGCCGCACTCGCCGCGGCAGTGGTCAGCTACGACCCCGGCCTGCCGCTGCTCACCCTGCCCGGCTCAGCGACCGAGACGGCAGCCGCTGAGGTGCGGCTGCGGGCTGTGACCGAGGCGTTCGCCGACCGCGGATACGCCGATGACGGCAGCCTGGTGCCGCGAACCCAGCCCGGCGCCGTGCTGACCGATCCCGCTGTCGTCGCGGCCCGAGCCGTCGGCATGGTGACCGACGGCGTTGTCGAGACCGTCAGCGGCCACCTGGTGGAGCTGACCCCGCGGTCGGTCTGCGTGCACGGCGACACGCCGGGCGCGGTGCAGCTTGCCACCGCCGTCAGGGAGGCGCTGGCGCGGGCCGGCGTGACGCTCGCGCCCTTCGCGTGATCACCATCCGCCCGGCGGGAGATGCCGCGCTGCTGCTGGAGATCGCGGCGGACGCCGATGATAACCATCCGGACGGGAACGGGGCCGCCCGCCTCGCCGCCGCTATCAGGGCCGCTGCACTGCCGGAGGTGGTAGACGTCGTGCCCGCCGCCGCCACCGTCCTGGTCAGCCACGACCTCCACAGC
>JBAUAR010000611.1:0-4970 GCA_049675875.1 Streptosporangiaceae bacterium | reverse complement strand
TAGACGTGGCCACCCCACTCCCGATTGTGAATGACGTACGGGTTGGACAGCGTGGCCGCCTGCCGCACGTTGGCGGGACCTGGTTCACCCTTGTCGACCCAGCCGATGTCCGCAGCGGGCTTCAGTCCATATTCTCGGTCCGGCTCCGGCGACTATCCTGCTCCGGCGAGAGACTGGCAGGACCGCAGGTCAGCGGCTAGATGAGCACGTCAGCGCCAAGCTCGGCTAGCATGCTCGAAGTTCCCGCCGGTGTAGCTCAGTAGGCAGAGCGGCCGTCTTGTAAACGGCAGGTCAGCGGTTCGATCCCGCTCACCGGCTCCAGGTCCGAGGTCAGGTGCCGATGTAAGCCGCAAGGTGCTCGCCGGTGAGGGTAGAGCGGGCGGCGACCAGGTCGGCGGGCGTGCCCTCGAAGACGATCCGGCCGCCGTCATGGCCGGCGCCGGGGCCGAGGTCGATTATCCAGTCAGCATGCGCCATGACCGCCTGGTGATGCTCGATGACAATGACCGACTTGCCGGAGTCCACGAGCCGGTCGAGCAGGCCGAGCAGGTGGTCGACGTCGGCGAGGTGGAGGCCGGTGGTTGGCTCGTCGAGGACGTAGACGCCGCCCTTCTCTGCCATGTGGGTGGCGAGCTTGAGCCGCTGCCGCTCGCCGGCCGACAGCGTCGTGAGTGGCTGGCCGAGGCTCAGGTAGCCGAGCCCGACGTCGGCGAGCCGGTCCAGGATCTTGTGCGCGGCGGCGTTCGCTGCCTCGCCTGACTGGAAGAATTCCCTGGCCTCCGCGACCGGCATCGCTAGCACTTCGCTGATGTCCTTACCGCCGAACCTGTACTCCAGCACCTCGGCCTGGAAGCGCTTGCCCTCGCACTCCTCGCAGACGGTAGTGACGCCGGCCATCATGCCCAGGTCGGTGTAGATGACGCCGGCGCCGTTGCAGTTCGGGCAGGCGCCCTCGGAGTTGGCGCTGAACAGGGCCGACTTCACGCCGTTGGCCTTTGCAAAGGCCGTGCGGATCGGGTCGAGCAATCCGGTGTAGGTCGCCGGGTTGCTCCGCCGCGAGCCGCGGATCGGGGCCTGGTCGACCAACACGACCGCGTCGAGCCTGGCCACCGAGCCGTCGATCAGTGAGCTCTTGCCGGAGCCCGCCACGCCGGTGACCACGACTAGCACGCCGAGCGGGAAGTCGACGTCCACGTCCTGCAGGTTGTGAGTGCGGGCGCCGCGCACCTTCAGCACCCCCGACAGCTGCCGCACCGACCGCTTCAAGGTGGCACGGTCATCGAGGTGCCGTCCGGTCAGCGTGCCGCTGGCCCGCAGCCCGTCGATAGTGCCCTCGAAGACCACCTCACCACCTGCGGTGCCGGCGCCCGGGCCGAGGTCGACGACGTGGTCGGCGATGAGGATGGCCTCCGGCTTGTGCTCGATGACGAGCACCGTATTGCCCTTGTCGCGCAGCCGCAGCAGCAGGTCGTTTATCCGCTGGATGTCGTGGGGGTGCATGCCGATGGTCGGCTCGTCGAAGACGTAGGTGATGTCGGTGAGCGAGGAGCCGAGGTGCCGGATCATCTTGGTGCGCTGTGCCTCACCGCCCGACAGTGTGCCCGACGAGCGGTCGAGGCTGAGATAGCCGAGCCCGATCTCGTTGAACGAGTCGAGGGTCTGCTGCAGCGACGCCAGCAGGGGCGCGACGGACGGCTCGTCCAGTCCCCGCACCCACTCGGCGAGGTCGCTGATCTGCATCGCCCAGGCGTCGGCGATGGTGATCCCCTTGATCTTTGATGAGCGCGCCGCCTCACTCAGTCGGGTGCCGCCGCACTCCGGACAGGAGGTGAAGGTAACCGCCCGCTCTACGAACGCTCGGATATGAGGCTGCATTGCGTCGACGTCCTTGGACAGGAACGACTTCTGGATTCTCGGGATCAGCCCCTCGTAGGTCAGGTTGATGCCCGCGATCTTCATCCTGATCGGCTCGCGGTGCAGGAAGTCGTGCAGCTCTTTCTTGGTGTACTGACGGATCGGCGTGTCCGGGTCGAAGAAGCCCGACGCGCTGTAGAGCCGATAGTTCCAGCCGCCCGGTTGATAACCGGGGATAGAGAGGGCGCCATCGTTGAGCGACTTGCTGTCGTCGTAAAGCTGCGAGAGGTCGATGTCGTTGACCGTGCCCCGGCCCTCGCAGCGCGGGCACATGCCGCCAGCGCGGGCGAAGGTCTTCCGTACGGTCGTGCCCGCACCGCGTTCGATCGTGATCGCACCGCTCGCCCGGACCGACGGCACGTTGAAAGAAAACGCGTTCGGCGAGCCGATGTGTGGTTGCCCGAGTCTGCTGAACAGGATCCGCAGCATCGCGTTGGCATCGGTGGCGGTGCCCACCGTGGAGCGGGCGTCGGCGCCCATCCGCTGCTGGTCGACGATGATCGCGGTCGTTAGTCCCTCGAGCACGTCGACCTCTGGCCGGGCCAGGGTCGGCATGAAGCCTTGCACGAAGGCGCTGTAGGTCTCGTTGATGAGCCGCTGCGACTCAGCGGCGATCGTGTCGAAGACCAGTGAGCTCTTGCCGGAGCCGGAGACTCCGGTGAACACCGTCAGCCGGCGCTTCGGGATCTCGACATTGACATCCTTGAGATTGTTCTCGCGCGCGCCGTGTACCCGGATCAGCTCATGGCTGTCGGCGCTCATCGGTCCTGAAGCAGCCCGAGAACGTTGCCGTCGGGGTCGGTGACGGTGGCCACCAGGCGGCCGCCACCGACGTCGCGCACGGGATCTTTCAGCGTGGCACCGGCGGCGGTCACCTCGGCCAGCTTCGCCTCGATGTCCGGCACGTGCCAGTAGGCCACCGGCGAGGTCATGCCCTGCGATGCACCGCCAGGTACCAGCCCGATGTGCTGGCCCGCGGTCTCGTAGCCGACGTAGTAGGACGCGTCGTGCTGGGGCGGCATGCCCAGCAGGGCGGTATAGACCGCCTTGGCCTGCTCCAGGTCGGATACCGGATGTAGCACGGTCTTGATTCCCTGAGTGGACGAGCCGGTCATGGTTGCTCCTGAAGTCGTGGGTCACGTTGACCCGGCAGTTTCTCGTCAGGCGATCATGCTAGGTGAGGCTCGACGAGCCGGGCTTCTCGATTCCTGATCGGTCTGGTCACCGGTTCCGCCGCGCGCACTGCGCAGTCGGCAGCGCCGCACTTTCCTGGACGATTGCGCGCCCGTCGCCAGCCAGCCGCCGTCAGCCACTCGCGGCATCGGCGGACGCCAGTCCGAACATAGCCAGGCATGCCTCGAGGCCCTCGATGCTGACGGGCGTCCGCCGCGTTGCCTGCCATGTTCGCCGGTCCAGCCGGAGCCGCCGCACGGTCGCGGGCCGGCCCCGGCTGACGTACTGATCGATCCCGTCATCGAGGTAGCCCAGCTTGCCAGACACCGTCAGCGACGCGGCGTCGGTCCAGGGCACCGCGAACGGCTGTGACTGCGGATCGTGGACCCCCGCCGCGGCTACCCGCGCTAGGTCGGCCAGGTCGCGATCGGACGGGGGCCGGAGTTCAAGCAGCGGTGTCTGCAGCCGCAGCGCAGCCAGGGGCCAGAGGTCGGAATCCATGGCTCGGCATTGTCGCCGAAGATAGCGTCAGAAGCACCCGAATTCCCGTCGTACGGCGGCCGGATGGTTATGAGCAGCCGAGACCGCCGCACCGGACGTTCCGGACTAATCTGTGACGTGCGCCGCGTCGGACGACCGGGTGCACCAGGCGCGTGCTGAGGCGGGAGGCTGCGTGCAGTATCGGATGTCCCGGCTGGTCGCCGGGCCCTTCCTGCGACTGGTGGCGCGGGCAACGGTCATCGGCGCCGAGCATGTGCCGACCACCGGGCCAGCGATCATCGCGTCCAACCACCTCTCGGTGATCGACTCGATCTACCTGCCGCTGCTGCTGGTGCGGCCCGTAAGCTTCGCGGCGAAGTCGGAGTACTTTACCGGGACGCGACTACGCGACCGGCTGGTCGGCGCCTACCTTCGCTCGACCAACCAGCTCTCTACCGACCGTACCGGTGGGCGTGCCGCGCAGGCCATGCTCGACGCGGCGCTGACTCACCTGAGGTCCGGTGAGCTCTTTGGCATTTACCCAGAGGGAACGAGGTCACCCGACGGGAAGTTGTACCGCGGTCGCACCGGGGTGGGGTTTCTCGCCCTGCACTCGGGCGCGCCGGTCATCCCTGTTGCGATGGTCGGTACGGACAAGGTGCTGCCGCCCGGACACCGGATACCCAGGCCAGGACGGATCGAGATCCGCATCGGGGAGCCGCTGGACTTTGCTGACTTCAGGGGCCAGCCCGCCGGAGCCAGGCAACGGCGCGCGGTCACTGATGAGGTCGTCAACGCCATCCAGAAGCTGTCCGGCCAGGAATTCGTGCCGGTGTACGCGTCCGCGCGCAAACTGGAACTGGCGACCGGGAGCGCCGGTCAGCCGCCAACCGCGCCCGCAGACTGATGCCGGACTGCCGCCGTCAGTCCGCCGAGCGCCCGGTCTGATTGTCCGCCGCAACTCCGGGTGCGCCCCACACGAACATCGGCCGGCTGGCGTCGGCGGGCCGCGTGTCCGACGATCCGGACTCCGGGAGTTGCTGCTCGGCGCCTTCCCACAGCGGTTCGCTGCTCGCCGTGGCGGGCTCCCAGAGCGAGCCGCTGCTCGCCGTGGCGGGCTCCCAGAGCGAGCCGCTCGGTGACAGGGGCCCTCCACTGACCGTGCGCGGCTGCCGGATAGGCAGGCCGGACCGGTGCTGGCCGGAGGCCGCAGCGTGGGCCGGGCTCGGCGGATCGGCGTCCGCGCGTCCGGGCTGGTGCGCTGGGCTGGCGTCTGGCTCCGGTCCAGCGGGTGATCCGTTCCCGGCCGAGCCGCTCCAGGCGGCCGGCACCGTCCAGTCGGGCCGGCTAGCCGCGGCGTTATGGCCGCCCGCACTCGGGGGAGGCCAAGACGCCGGCGGGGT
>JBAUAR010000610.1:0-8023 GCA_049675875.1 Streptosporangiaceae bacterium | reverse complement strand
GGCTGGGCCTGCTGCCGCGGCGCGGCTGGCGCCGCAGCCTGGGCCTGCTGCCGCGGCGCGTTGGCAGCCGCGCTCACGAGGTGGGTCTTTGTCTCGGCACCGGTCCTGGCGGTGTCGTGCACGGTGTGACTGACCGGTGCGTGGGAAGTCGAGGCAACCGCGGCTGCACTGGCGGCGCCGACACCGACGAAGGCGACTGCCGCACCAGCAACGGTGACCTTCGCCGCACGGCTAGCAAGGGCGCCAGTCAGTCGGGCAGGGCTGCGCATGGGCTTCCTTTCGTCGGGGGGTCTTCGCCGCTGGCCAGCTGCGGCCGGCGCGGAGTTACCGGACTCAGACGTGCGGAGTCCTGGGTAGGTTTCGCGATGAGACGCAGATCACTACTGCCCAGTAGCCCCTCAAGGCGACGCCAGGAGCCCATGCCAAAATCGGGCGAATCATCTCAGGGCCGGACAGTCGGCGGTCGTAGCCGGGCGTTGCCCCCAAACCGCCCTGGGCGGGCAGGACTCCACTCGGCGCCCGCGGACCTGCGGCTACCCAGCCGGAATGTTGCGCGTTCAATTAATGTTGCTCCGGGCAGACCGTCGCCCTGAGGAGGAAGCAATGCCAGCTGTGACTGTCGAAGACATCCTGCTGCTGCCGCGCGTCACCGAGCCGGACGCATCGGTAAGCCGCGACCGTCCGGTGCTGGCGGTGACTACCGCGCCGTCCGCGTACGAGGGCGAGGGCTTCCCGGTCCGGCGCGCGTTCGCCGGCGTCGACCTGCGGGCGGTTGACCCGTTCATCCACATGGACCAGATGGGGGAGGTTGACTACGCGCCGGGCGAGCCGAAGGGCACGTCGTGGCATCCGCACCGTGGCTTCGAGACCGTCACGTACATGATCGACGGGACCTTCCGGCACCAGGACTCCAACGGCGGCGGCGGTCTTATCACCAACGGCGACACCCAGTGGATGACCGCTGGCGGCGGCATCCTGCATATCGAAGAGCCGCCGGAGGACCTCGTCGCGAGCGGCGGGCTGTTCCACGGCTTCCAGCTCTGGGTGAACCTTCCAGCCAGGCTGAAAATGTCGCCCGCGCGTTACCAGGACATCAGGGCGGGCCAGGTCGCGCTGCTCAGCTCAGCCGACGGCGGCGCGCTGGTCCGGGTCATCGCCGGCGAGGTGGACGGCCACGCGGGCCCCGGCGCCACGCACACGCCGATCACGCTGCTGCACGTGACCATTGAGCCCGGCGCAGAGTTCCGGCTGCCGTGGCGGCCCGAGTTCAATGCCCTCGGCTACGTGCTGGCGGGCTCCGGCACCGTCGGCGCCGATCGGCGTGGTGTCCGCACCGGCCAGCTAGCGGTGTTCGGCCCCGGCGATGTGCTCACCCTGGGCGCGCAGCGGCGGATGGACGGCCCGAGCGACAAGCTCGACATCCTGGTGCTCGGCGGGCAGCCGATCGAAGAGCCGGTCGCCGCTTACGGCCCGTTCGTCATGAACACCAGGGCGGAACTGGTCCAGGCCTTCGAGGACTACCAGGCGGGCCGGCTCGGCGCCATACCGGCCATCCCCGCGTCCGGCCTGCCGGAGGAACCGCGGCCGGGCCACCACGTCCCCTGACCCGGCCGGCAGCGTCGGCCTGCGGGCGGGTTGCCCGCCCGCCGGTCCGTGCTGACCTATCCGGTGCTCACAACGCTGCCGGTCATGGGCGAGACCGAGGTCAGGGTCGGAACGGCGATGTGGACCGCCGGGTTAAGGGCTTTGATAACAACCGTGGTGACCGTGCTCAAGCCGCCGATCGTCGCGCTGGTCTGGATTTCGCGGAAGCTATGTTGCCCGTCGATCCACGCGACGAAATGCATGGTGCCGGTGACGGCCGACAGTTCCGGCGCGAGTAGCTGGCGCACCCCGGGCGCCAGCCGTCCGAGCGCTGCCGGCACGTTGATAGTGCCGACGTAGCGCGTGGTCCGTGCCCCGTCGATGGTCCTCGTGCCAGTCGGTCGGATGACGGTGGCCATGCCGAGCAAGGCGGCGTCGGCGGTCGGGATCGCGTCGGTCTGATAGAGCCCCACCAGCGCCGGGTCGGCAGACAGCCTCGTCAGCGGCAGGCTGACCCACGGCTTTCCGACGGCCTCGGCCAGGGCGGGAGCGCGGAGGTACAGGGCCGAGCCGGTCACCACCTCAGCCACGCCGAACCGGTCGGCGCCGTCGACCGTGGTCATCGTGAGCGTCACGCGGTGCGACGTGGGCTGCTCGCTAATCTGCCCGAATACCGTGGTCAGGCCGGCGACCTGGGTGGTGAAGCTCGCGGTGGCCGAGGACAGGCTGGCAAACTGCGACACCGCTTCAGCGAACACCCTGGGTGGCGTCTGCCTGGCCAGCTCCCTGGTGCGGATGAGCCACCAGCCGTCGGCCGCCAGGACCGCGAGGGCGACCATCATGACGACGGCGAGCCGCCAGCCATGCCCTAGGCGCGCCAGACCTGACCTGCGACGACGTCGCCCTCTGCCGTGCACGCCTGCAGCATAGCGGCGCCGTGCCGCGAACGGGCCGTCAGCTCATAAGCCCTCACTGCAAGGCCCTTGCACCTGACGCAGCGTGAGGTGCTGACGCGGCGCGAGGTGCTAGCGCGGCGGGAGGTACTGGTGCCGGGGTGGCGGTATGGGGTAACTAGCCGGCCTGTCGCGTCGGCTCGGCCGCCAGCCGGGCCAGCGCACTGCGGACTAGCTGCGGATCGTAAGTACTCCAGTACGGCGGGAGCGAGGCCCGCAGGAAGGCGCCGTACCTGGCGGTTGCGAGGCGCGGATCGAGGATCGCGACGACGCCGCGGTCGTCCACGGTCCGCAGCAGCCGTCCGGTGCCCTGCGCCAGTAGTAGCGCCGCCTGCGCGGCCGCCACCGTCATGAACCCGTTGCCGCCGCGGGCGGCTACCGCTCGCTGGCGGGCAGAGGCCAGCGGATCGTCCGGCCGCGGGAACGGTATCCGGTCGATGACAACGAGCTGCAGCGACCGGCCGGGCACGTCCACGCCCTGCCAGAGTGACAGGGTGCCGAACAGGCAGCTCGGCTCGTCCGCGGCGAACCGGCTCACCAGCAGTCCGGTCGAGTCGTCGCCCTGGCACAGCACCGGCACGCCGACCTGATCACGCAGCGCGTCCGCAGCCTGCCGGGCGGCCCGCATCGAGGAAAACAGCCCCAGCGTCCGTCCTCCGGCCGCCTCAATCAGCTCGCGCAGCTCGGTCAGGTAGGCCTCCGGCAGGCCATCGCGGCCCGGCGGCGGCAAGTGCCGTGCGACGTACAGGATCGCACTGCGGCGGTGGTCGAACGGCGAGCCGACGTCGAGGCCAGTCCAGTCCAGCCGATCGGCCGGGGTAGCGGCCTCCGCGTCCGTGCCTGCCGCGGGTCCGGGCGCCACAGCCGCCTGCGCCACCGGATCGGCCTGGCCGAGCGGCGGCAGCCCCCACTGCCGCGCGAGCGGCTCGAACGAGCCGCCGAGTGTCAGCGTTGCGGACGTCAGGATCACCGTGCGGGGCTTGAACAGCCGGTCCGCCAGCAGCGCGCCGACCTGCAGCGGCGCCACCCGGAGCGTGTCCGGCCGGGAGGAGTCCTCGGCCGCGGGCCGGTCCAGCCAGACGACCTCCGGCCGGTCGCCGATGTCTTCGGCAAATGCGGCAATCACCCGGCCAGCTGCCTCGGCGACCTCGTCCAGCGCCACGACCGCCGTCCTGGTCAGCATCAGTCGTTCCGCGTCGTCGTCGCTTCCCACGATGCTGCGCAGCTCCGCCGCACACGCCGCGCTGGCATCCCGCACCGCGGCAACCGCCGTCTCGACCGGATCCGCGAGTACGTCGAGCCGTCCCGCTTCGGTGTCGCCGAGCGCGCGCTCCAGTCCGGCAGCAGCCTCCCGTAGCCGGGCGGCGTGGTCCTCGGCGACGAGCCGGCCACAGCGCCGGGCCGCTGTCTCGACCGCGACCGCGGAGAGCTCGTCGGCCGCCACGCTGGTCACCCGGTCCACCAGGTCGTGCGCTTCGTCGATCACCACGATGTCGTGCTCGGGCAGCACAATGAAGCTCTCCATGGCGTCGATGGCGAGCAGCGCGTGGTTGGTCACCACGATGTCGGCCTCGGCGGCCGCCTCCCGCGCCTGCTCGGCAAAGCACCGCGAACCGAAGGGGCACTTCTGCGCGCCGATGCACTCGCGCGCGTTGACCGAGACCTGCCGCCACGCGCGGTCATCGACGCCGGGGATCAGCTCGTCGCGATCACCGCCGACCGTGGTCGCCGCCCACTCGTGCAGCCTGGTCACCTGCCGCCCGACAGCCGACACCGAGCGCGTGTCGAAGAGCGAGTCCGGGGGCTCCGCTTCGGCGGCACCGTGAACCTTGTGCAGACACAGATAATTACGCCTGCCCTTGAGAATCGCTACGACGGGCTCCCGGCCGAGCAGCGCGGTCAGCGCTGCCGACAGCCTGGGCAGGTCACGCTCGATGAGCTGGCGCTGCAGCGCGATCGTCGCGGTCGACACGACAACGGTGCCGCCGCGCTCACCCACCGCGTGCCGCAGCGCGGGTACCAGGTAACCAAGCGACTTCCCCGTTCCGGTGCCCGCCTGAATCGCCAGGTGCCGGCGCGATTGCATGGCGTCCTGCACGGCCCGGGTCATCGCGACCTGGCCGGGCCGTTCAACCCCGCCGATCCCGGCCACGGCCGCCCGGAGCAGCATGTCAACGCCGGGCAGCTCGCCAGTCTCGACGGGCCCTCGGGAATCGCTCAGCCGGCCAGTGGGCACTCCTGCACGCTACCGCCGGCCGCCGCCAGCCGTGCTCCGTCCGCGGCTAGCCGAGCAGCGCGCGTCGCCAGCTGTCTCAGTTCCGCTCACCAGCAGGGCCGAATCGAGAGGTCAGCTGGATACGTCGGCCGAGGTCAGCCGCGCCCAGGCGATCGAGATGAAGATCGCGGCGTACACGGCGAACGACACCACCCCGCTCGCCACTCCGGACAGGTCGATCGGCGACCGGAACAGCCCGTCCCACGACAGCCACCAGTGCGTCGGCAGGTAGGCGTGGATCGCCGACAGCTGCTGCAGCTGGTCGCAGATCTCGCTGGCAACGATCAGCACTAGGAGCCCGGCGATCGCACCGACGGGGTGGGTGGTCAGCGCTGACGCGGCAAGCCCCATGGCGCCCAGCGACATCATCGCGACCGCGGTGTAAGCGGCGACCGCCAGCACCCGGAGCACGCCGGATCCCAGCGACACCGTCGTTCCGGACAGCAGCGTGACCGGGCCGGTGTGGAACAGCAGCAGGCCCATGATCAGCGAGACCACGGTGACCAGCAGGCAGGCGGCCGCGCTGAACACCACGATCGCGGCGTACTTGACGGCGAGCAGCCTGGTCCGGCCGGCGGGCACGGTCAGCAGCACCCGCAGCGTACCGAGGCCAGCCTCGCCCGCGATCGCATCGCCGGTCACCACCGCGATGGCGAGCGGCAGCAGCAGCAGCGTCTCGGTCAGGAACAGCACCACCAGGGCGAGGAAGACGCCGTTGCCGGACAGCTGGTTCAGGAACTGCGGGCCGTTGCCGCCGCCGGATGCGGAATGCAGCGTGAGCCGCAGCACGATGCCGAAGAAGATCGGCACGGCTGCGAGCACGCCGAGCAGCGCCAGGTTGCGGGGCCGGAGAAAGACGAGCCGCAGCTCCGAGCGCAAGAACCGGAACCAGGACGGAACGGCGGCCAGCAGGCCCGGCCGCCGTTCGTCCGGCTGACCGGGTATCGGCCGCACCGCTGCCGCCGAACTGCCGGTCGTCGGCCCGGTCTCGCCGTCGTGGCTGGCGGGCTCCCGCCGCTGGTCGGCCGAAAGCCTGCCATCGGCCGTGCCGCCAGCCGGGTCGGCGGGGCTAACGCGGGGGTGTCCCCCGCGCTGGTCAGTCGACATCGAAACCCTCGCCGGTCAGCTCTACGAACTCGTCCTCCAGGCTGCGCTGCGGGGTGTCCAGCCCGGCGACCGGCACCCCGGCGTGCACGAGCCGTTCGTTGATCACCTCGGGGAGCAGGTCGCCGAGCTCGGCAGTTACGTCGCTACCCTGTTGCGTCACCCGAGCGAGACCGAGTGCGGTGAGCACCGCCGCCGCGCGGTCTGGCTGCGGCGTGCGCACCCGCACATGGGCCGCCTCGCCGCGCAACTGGGCCAGCGGACCCTGGAAGACCAGCCGCCCGGCGCGCATGACACCGACGTGGGTGCAGACCTGCTCGACCTCGGCGAGCAGGTGCGACGACACGAACACGGTCGTGCCGTCCGCGGCGATCCGCCGGATGAGCGACCGCACCTCCCGGGTTCCCTGCGGATCGAGACCGTTCGTTGGTTCGTCGAGGATCACCAGCTGGCGCGGCCGCAGCAGGCTGGTCGCGATGCCGAGCCGCTGTTTCATGCCGAGCGAGTAGGTCTTGTACCGCTTGTCGGCGGCAGCCAGCAGCCCGACCGCATCCAGGGCCCGGTCGATCCTGGCCCCGGTGGTCGCCGGGTGCGCCGTCCGGTCCGCTGCGTCCAGCCGGGCCAGGTTGGCCCGGCCGGACAGGTGCGGGTAGAACGCGGGTCCCTCGACGAGGGACCCGACCAACGGCAGCGCGTCGGCCTGGCTCCGAGGCATGGGCAGGCCAAGCACCCGATGGCTGCCCGCGGTGGGCCGGATCAGGCCGAGCAGCATGCGGATCGTGGTCGTCTTGCCCGATCCATTCGGGCCGAGAAAGCCATACACCGATCCCGCCGGCACCGCCAAGTCGATCTCGTTGACGGCCAGCTGGCCGCCGCGGTACTGCTTGGTCAGCCCGCTGGTGGCGACTGCTAGCTCGGTCGGGGCCAGCACGCTGGCTACCCGGCGTCCCTGGCGACGTCTGCGTACAACACCGACGGGCTCACCGCGCCGGCCAGGATCTGGCCGTTGCTCGTCACGAGCACACTGACCAGCGCGGTCTGCAGCAGCCTGCCCCTGCCCCAGCCGCCGGCCACCGGCGTGGTCGCGACGAGCAGCGCCCGCAGCGGTGCCAGGTACGGCCCCACCGGCACGTCCGGCGGACCGGAGGCCGACGGGCTCGGCGCCGCGGACGCCGACGACCCGAAGAAGCCGCCTCCGTTATCGCCGCCCCCGATGGCGGGCCGCTGCCTGGTCAGCAGCTGCCGGACCGCCGCGGCGACCGCGGCGTTCGGCGGCGTAGCCACGACGGACAGCCAGTCCGTGCCGATGACGGTCGGCCTACCGGAGCCGGCCGACGGCGGAGCGAGCGGCCCGGCGCCGGACCAGCCGACCGGAACGCCGAGGCCGCGCAACGACGCGCCGAGATTGCCGGGCACTGTCTGCCTCCTGACCGTCGCGCCGGGCGGCGGTGTGAAGGAGAAGTTGGCCGCGGCCGGAGTGCCGAACGACAGCGCCGTGAAGCCGAGGCTGTACACCAGGCCGGCCGAGCCGCGCCCGTAGACCTCGACCCGCAGCGGGATGTCGCGGCTCGCATCGATCGCGATCAGCACTCGGCCAACGAGCGACTGGCTGCTCTTCGGCGCGAGCGACAGCTGGTAGGCCGGCCGGTTCGCCACGTAGACCGGGGACTGCACGCTGACCACCGTGGACGGCCCGATGGCGCGCAGCAGCTGGCTGGCGGCGGCCGCCGGCGTGGCAGGCATCGGCGGCGCAGCGACGCGCGGACTGCTGGCCCCGGCGGCCCCGTTCCCCCCTGTGCCAGCGCCCGCCGAGGACCCCGCGGATTCGTTCGCGTGAGCAGGACCGCCGGTAACATGCGCCGGGAGCGCGACCTCGGTCGCGGTCTGCGTCCGGGAGTTCCACAGCCAGAGCGTGCGGCCATCCAGCCGGGCGTCCGACTCCCCGCCCTGCACCGGCACGGCGACGCGGAGGTGCTGCGGGTCGGCATACCAGATGTCGATCGACTGGGTGCCGCTCGTCAGCGACGACGTCGGGCCCGACTGCGCGGCCGTCGGCAGCTGCGGCAGGCCCAGGTTCGCGGTCTGCTGCACGGTCGCGGTGTACGGG
>JBAUAR010000609.1:0-4312 GCA_049675875.1 Streptosporangiaceae bacterium | reverse complement strand
CATCGGGCCCGCCCGCCACCAGCCGGTCAGGGCTGCCCTGCTCGTCGGTCATCAGCCAGAGCCTATCCCGGTCAGACCGCTACCAGCGGCGCGCATGACCGCTTCGCGGCGTCGATCGGCAATGCGGGCAGAAGCCCCGGTACGACGGTAATCACCGGCGATGTTCTGGTAACGGGCCGCGATGGAGTCGGGCGCGCCGACCACGGCTGAGCTGCGACCGACGCGCGCGTCGGTAGAACCAGGTCAGCGGCACTGCCAGCACGACACCGGCCGCCGCGGGGCTGACAGCCGCTGCGGCACTTGTCGCCGCGGCACGAATGCCAGGCTGGTCGAAGGTGGCGGGGATAGCCAGGATCCGCCACCGGCTCGGCGGCCACGCGATGACGAAAGCGCGGCCGATCACCTTGCTCTCCGGGACCATCCCGTTGCCCGGGTCCGCCTCGTGGCCCCGCGAGTCGTCGGAGATGCTGCGGTGGTCGCCAAGGACCCACAGGTAGCCAGGTGGCACCCGGACGTTGAAGTGCCCCGGCACGCTCGGCGGCGCGCTCCCGGGCGTGTCGCCGGGATACAGGTACGACTGCTCGTGCAGCGGCACCCCGTTGACCGTGACGAGGCCCTGAGCGTTGCAACACACCACGTGATCGCCGGGCACGCCGATCACCCGCTTCACGAAGTCGGTCTGGTCGAGAGGGGCCCCGAACAGCCCGCCAACCGCGTCGAACAGCTTACGGAGGGTGTCATCGTAGGCCCTTGCTACCGGGTTGGCGCCTGGCCCGGACGTCGGCGCCGACTCCCAGCTGCCCGTTCCGTTAAAGACGACGATGTCGCCTGGCTGGATCGCGCGGAAGTGGTAGACGAGCTTGTTGACCAGGATCTTGTCGTTAATCTGCAGGGTGTCCTGCATGGACCCGCTCGGGATGACGAAGGCCTCGACCACAAAGGTCTTGACGACCATCGCGATCACAAGCGCGATGATCAGCAGGATGGGCAATTCCCGCAGCAGCGATCGCTGATGCGGCCTCGCAGGGCGCGGCGGGCTCGCTGGATCGGCCGACTTCGCCGTCATCCCAGCGCCGACCCGTGCCAGCCAGTACCGCGACTGCCAGCACGGGACATCGGTGTCACCCCTGCAACGACGGGCTGCGCGAGCGGTGGCGCGGGCGCTACCGAGCGGGGGTGGCCTCGCGACGCTCCCGGATCCTGGCTCGCTTGCCGCGCAGCGAGCGCAGGTAGTACAGCTTCGCGCGGCGGACCCGGCCCCGGGTCACTACCTCGATCTTGTCGATCGCGGGCGTGTGTACCGGGAACGTCCGTTCCACACCGACGCCGTAACTGATCTTGCGGACGGTGAATGTCTCCCTGGCTCCGCCACCCTGCCGACGGATGGCCACGCCCTGGAACACCTGGATCCGCGAGCGGTTACCCTCGGTGACCTTCACGTGCACCTTGAGGGTGTCGCCAGGTCGGAAGTCCGGAATGTCGGATCGGATCTGCGCCTGCTCAAGCTCGGCAATCGCGGTGTGCATCGCTGGCGGTTCCTCAGTCATCATCAGCGCACGCTGCGAACGCGCTGGATCGGTCGTGTGTCTGCGCCGAACTGGCGTCCGGCAGCCCCGGCCAGCTGACGGCAGGAGCAGGCCAGCGGCTGGGCAGTGCCTTTAGTGTGCCACATCTTCGCTGTTAACCGGAAAGCCAGCCTCGGACAGAACCTCCCGGTCCCGGCGGTCGAGCGGTCCCGGCCCCTCCGCCGCCAGCCGGGCGACCAGGTCGGGACGGTTCCGCGCGGTTCTTCGCAGCGCGCTATCTCGGCGCCAGCGGGCGATCGCGGCGTGGTCGCCGGACAGCAGGACCGGCGGCACCTCGCGGTCGCGCCACACGCGCGGCCTGGTGTAGCTCGGACCCTCGACGAGCCCCACCATGGGGCCGCCCGATTCAAGTCCGCCCGAGCCGAACGAGTCGTCCGCAGCAGACTCCGCGTTGCCCAGCACACCAGGCAGCAGACGGCAGATCGCCTCGGTCATCACCAGCACGGCCGGCTCGCCGCCGGCCAGCACGTAATCGCCGATGCTGACCTCCTCGACCCGGAGGAAGGACCGCGCCTCGTCCGCGACCCGCTCATCGATGCCCTCGTAGCGCCCGCACGCGAAGATCAGCCACGGTTCGGCCGCGTACCTGGCCGCGTGCTGCTGCGTGAACGGCACGCCGGCCGGTGTCGGGATTACCAGCAGCCCTCCGTCGGCCGGGTCACCGTGCGAAGCCAGCACGGCGTCAAGTGCCTCGCCCCACGGCTCCGGCTTCATCACCATGCCGGGCCCGCCGCCGAACGGCGTGTCGTCCACCGTGCGGTGCACGTCGCGGGCCCAGCCCCGCAGGTCGTGAACACCGAACGTGATGTCTCCGCGCGCAGCCGCCTTGCCGATGAGCGAGACGCCGAGCGGACCGAAGTACTCAGGAAAGATCGTGATGATGTCGATGCGCACGCTGCCGCCTCCCGCCGCTAGATCGCGGCCTCCGGATCGAGCAGTCCCGGCGGCGGATCCACGCGGAGCAGGCCAGCGGCGGTGTCGACATCGCTGACGATGGCGGACACGAACGGAATCAGGATCTCCGCGCCTGCCCGCCTGCCGGTGCCGGCCACGACCAGCAGATCCTGTCCGTAGTGCAGCACGTCGGCCACGGTGCCGACCTCCTCGCCGCCGGATTCGATCACGCTGAGGCCGATGAGCTGGTGGTCGCGGAACTCGTCCGGATCGGGCGGGTCCCCGAGGTCGGCCGAGTCGACCACGAGCAGGGTGCCGCGCAGTTCCTCGGCAGCAGTTCTGTCGTCGACAGCGGCGAACCTGACCAGCAGCCGCCCGGAGTGCCAGCGGCGACCTGCCACCGTGAGCGGCCCTGCTGCTGCGGGCTCCGTTGCCAGCACGGTGCCCACGGCCAGCCGCAGCTCCGGATCGTCGGTCCGGACCTCGACGACCAGCTCACCGTGGACGCCGTGCGGCCTCGCGATACGGCCGACCAGCAGCTGCATGGCGGCTAGCGAACCTCGTCGGCATCCAGCAGGTCGACGCGAACGTAATTGTTTCCGGCCAGCGAGCCGATCACGGTGCGCAGCGCCCTGGCCGTGCGGCCGCCCCGGCCGATGACCTTGCCGAGGTCGTCTGGATGGACCCGGACCTCGAGCACCCGCCCCCGCCGCAGACCGCGGCTGCCGACCTGAACATCGTCCGGATGCTCGACGATGCCCCGCACGAGGTGCTCCAGGGCGTCCTCGAGCATGTCAGGAGCCGCCATCTGCCTCGGCACCGGCGTCGCCAGCCGGCTCCGCCGGAGTTGTCTCCGCGACTGCGGCCGGGGCAGCCCCGGCGTCGCCGGCCTCCTCCGACTTGCGCGCTCGGGCTGGCGCCTTCTCGGCCTTGCTGTCGGCCTTGCTCTCGGCCTTGCTGTCGGCCTTGCTCTCGGTCTTGCTGTCGGTCTTGCTGTCGGTCTTGCTCTCGGCCTTGCTCTCGGTCTTGCTGTCGGCCTTGCTCTCGGTCTTTGCGCTCGTCCGCGGCTCGGACTTGGCCCTGGTCTTGGGCTTGGCCTCGGTGCCAGCCAGGTTCTCTGCCACCGCAGCGGCGAAGGCGACCTTACGGTCGGCCTTTGGTTCGGCCGTACGCAGCGTCCCCTCGGTGCCGGGCAGGCCCTTGTACTTCTGCCAGTCGCCCGTTATCTCCAGAATCTTCCGCACCGGATCGGTCGGCTGCGCGCCGACCGCCAGCCAGTGCTGAGCGCGCTCGGAGTTGACCTCGATGAACGACGGGTCGGACTTCGGGTGATACTTGCCGATCTCCTCGATCGCGCGGCCGTCCCGCTTGGTGCGGGAGTCTGCTACGACGATGCGGTAATAGGGCGCGCGGATCTTGCCCAGGCGCTTCAGCTTGATCTTGACAGCCACGGCTGCGATTACTCCCAGTGAAGGTCGGGCAGGTCGCGGCCCGGGTGAGGAGCCGGGCGCAAGCTGCCCCCGATGGTGCCGGCGCAGCGAGTCAGAGAGGGCCTCGCGCAACCGAGCGTAGTCACCACATTGTGCCAGACGATCGCCGCGCGAGCGTAATTACCTGCTCGCAACCGGGCTAGCGGCCCTTCTTGCCCGGTCGGCCACGGAACGCCGGCGGCGGGCTGGCCTGTCCCGTGCCCTGGCCGCCCGCCGGGCTTGGCAGCCGGAAGCCGCCATTGTCGCCGAGACCCGGCAGCGAGCCGAAGCCCGGAAGGGCCGCCGGGCCCGCCCCACCGGGCCGGCCGAGACCGCCTGCCTCGCCGAGACCAGCCCCCTGCC
>JBAUAR010000608.1:0-16833 GCA_049675875.1 Streptosporangiaceae bacterium | reverse complement strand
CTCCGCGGCACCCCCCTCCGCGGCACCCCCCTCCGCGGCACCCCTCCCCGCGGCACCCCTTCCACGGCCGCGAGAGCGGCCAACCGCGTCCCGCCGGATGACCTCTGCGCCGGACCGGCTGCATGATTATGCAGTAGTGTGCATATAATTCTGTTCGTGTCCAAGGTTCTCACCTCCCTCCCCGTCGGTGAACGCGTCGGGATCGCCTTCTCCGGCGGCCTCGACACCTCGGTAGCCGTCGCCTGGATGCGGGAAAACGGCGCGGTGCCGTGCACCTATACCGCCAATATCGGGCAGTACGACGAGCCCGACGTCGCCTCGGTACCCGGCCGCGCCGCCGCCTACGGCGCGGACATCGCCCGGCTCGTCGACTGTCAGGCGGCGCTGGTGGAGGAGGGCCTTGCCGCCCTCGCCTGCGGGGCGTTCCACATCCGCACCGGTGGCCGCGCCTACTTCAACACCACTCCGCTCGGCCGCGCCGTCACCGGCACCCTGCTCGTGCGCGCAATGCTCGACGACGACGTGCTGATCTGGGGTGACGGCTCCACGTTCAAGGGCAACGACATCGAGCGGTTCTACCGTTATGGCCTGCTCGCCAACCCGTCGCTGCGGATCTACAAGCCGTGGCTCGACGCGGACTTTGTCAGCGAACTAGGCGGCCGCGCCGAAATGTCGGAGTGGCTGCTCAGCCGCTGTCTGCCGTACCGGCACAGCGCCGAGAAGGCCTACTCCACCGACGCGAACATCTGGGGTGCGACGCACGAGGCCAAGGCCCTGGAACAGCTCGATGCGGGCATCGAGCTCGTCGAGCCGATCATGGGGGTGCGGTTCTGGGACCCGGCCGTCGAGATCGCCGCCGAGGACGTCACGGTCGGATTCCAGCAGGGCAGGCCGGTGACGATCAATGGCAAGGAGTTCGCCTCCGCCGTCGACCTGGTACTGGAAGTCAACGCGATCGGCGGCCGGCACGGCATGGGCATGTCCGACCAGATCGAGAACCGGGTCATCGAGGCAAAGAGCCGGGGCATCTACGAGGCACCGGGCATGGCGTTGCTGTACGCGTGCTACGAGCGGCTCGTCAACGCGATCCACAACGAGGACACCCTCGCGAGCTACCACACCGAGGGTCGCCGGCTGGGCAGGCTGCTCTACGAAGGCCGCTGGCTGGATCCGCAGGCGCTGATGCTGCGCGAGTCGCTGCAGCGCTGGGTGGGCGCCGCGGTCACCGGCGAGGTGACCCTGCGGCTGCGGCGCGGCGACGACTACTCGATCCTCGACACGTCCGGGCCGGCGTTCAGCTATCACCCGGACAAGCTGTCCATGGAACGGACCGAGGACTCTGCATTCGGGCCCGCCGACCGCATCGGCCAGCTGACGATGCGCAACCTCGACATCGCCGACTCGCGTGCCAAGCTCGAGCAGTACGCCGCCCTCGGCATCGTGGGCAGCCCGCACCCAGCGCTGATCGGTGCCGCACCCGCCACGCCGACCGGGCTCATCGGCGCACTGCCCGAGGGCGGTGCGCAGACCATCGCCTCCCGCGGCACTGTCCCGACCGGCGACCAGCTGCTGGACCGGGCCGCGATGGAGACCGGCGCCGACTGACCCGGCCGCGGATGACGATGCGCGTACAGTCCGGTTGAGGACAATGTGCGGACCGGCGAGCACGGACCGATCATGGGGGAACGGGCCGTCCACGCCCCTCAGTCCGCGACGCCACGCAGCCGTTGCTGCCAGCCCGAGCGAGACAGGGAGCGCCGACGAGTGACGACATCCGCCCTGATAGATCCGACGACCGCGGCCGCGCCGCCGGATCACGCACCGGTCCCCCCGCTGGACTCCCTGGCCGGCCGCAGTGTTGCGCTCGTCAAAAACGCGTGGCCATCGTGGCACCGGATGGTCGACCGGCTGGGCACTCTGCTCACCGAGCGGGCGGACGTCGTGGCGACGCAGCAGCACCTGGTGCCCAACGGATCAGCCGCGGAAGCCGAGCAACTCACCCAGATCGCCGCGGCGGCCGACGCCGCCGTGGTCGGGCTGGCGAACTGCGGGTCGTGCACCGCATGGAGCCACCACGACGCCGTCGTGCTGTCCTCCCTGGGCGTGCCTGTCGTGCTGGTCGTCACGAGCGAGTTCGCCAGTCTCGTGGACGCCCTGGCTACCAGCTCGGGGGTCCGGCTGCCAACGGTCACCATCGACACCAACCCGGAAACCGTCGCCGAGGCCACCGCGCTGACCCTGCTCGATGACGCCTTCGACGCCATTGTCGCGGCGCTGACGACGCCAGCCACGGCAGCAGCCGGCTCCGCCCGGCCGGTGCGAGCGGGGTCGGCCCGCCGTGATGCGCACGGGGCCGACGCCGCCGACGCGGCCGATGCGGTCGAGCGGTGTCACGATCTCGGCTGGACCGACGGCCTGCCAGTGATCCCGCCGACGGCGCACCGGGTCGACGCCATGCTCGCCATCCTCGGCGACCCGGACGAGGTACTGGCGTCCATGCCACCGAGCGGCGCTCCGGTCACTAACCGTGCATTGGCCGCAAATGCCGTCATGGCCGGGTGCCTCCCCGGCCACCTCCCGGTGCTGACGGCCCTGGTCCGAGCCGTCTGCGTGCCGGAGTTCAACCTGAACGGCATCGCCACCACCACCGGACCGTCGACGCCGTTCGCGGTCGTCAGCGGGCCGGCCGCGAGTCTGGCCGGCCTCAACTCCGGGCGCGGCGCGCTCGGCCCTGGCTGGCGGGCAAATGCGAGTATCGGCCGGGCGCTGCGGCTGCTCATCGGGAACGTCGGCGGCGCGCGGCCGGGCGACGTGTCAAAGTCCATCATGGGCCAGCCCGGCCGGTTCACCATGTGCGTCGCCGAGAACGAGGCGCGCTCACCCTGGGAGCCGCTGCACGTGACGCTCGGGCTGGACGGCGGGAAAAGCGCCGTGACCGTCCTCGGCGCTACCGGCACCATGAACGTTCTGACGCCCCGCAGTGACGTGGATGCGATGCTGACCATCCTCGCTGACTCGCTGGCTTACCTGGGCAACCCCAACGTGGTCATGGGCCGGGGCACCGTCGGTGTCCTCGTGACGCCGGGCCATGCAGCGGCCATGGCCCGCGCCGGGCTCTCCAAGGCCGATGTCGCCGCGGAGATCTGGGCCCGTTCGCCGATCCCGATCGAGCGGTTCCCCGCGTCGGCGCACCCGGACCCGCCATACGAGTTCATCGTCCGCGACCGCCGCGTCTACCCGGTGGCAGGGCCGGAGCAGATCTACGTGATCGTCGTCGGTGGACCCGAGCCCACGCACGCCACCGTCGTACCGAGCCATCCCAGCTGCCACCCGGTGACCATTCCGGTCCGTTAGCAGCGCTCTCAGCCGCTGCCGACCGCGAGGACGCGCGGCCGCCGGAAGTCGCTGTTGTCGATCACGATGTCGGCTAGTGCACGCGGATTGACTTCGGCGATATAGATCCGCGCCGCCACCCCGTAGCGGTCGCGATGCACTCGGGTCGCTTCCGCAATGCCTTCGGCAGCTGTGTCCCGGCTGACGCCACGGTGCAGCGCGACGTCGGGGGCTACTTCGAGCCAGATCCGGTATTCCCAGCAGTCGTTGTACTCCGGCCGGAACGCGAATACCGAGTCGACGATCAGGATCGCGTCTGGCGGGGCGATTATCGTCGTGCCGCGGTGGTCTTCGCCGGTCAGCGGGTCGTGCCCGCACAGCGCAACCTCACCCAGCCCGCGGGGACCCGCGGGCTGCAGCAGCAGGTCCCTGGCCGAGCCGAAGTCGTAGGCGTTGCGGTAATAACCCTCGCCGCTCACCCGGTCGTAGCCGTGCTCACGGGCGTGCCGCCACGGGTGCTTGAAGTCATCGAGCGAGGCGCGCATCGTCGGGCGACCGAGGCCGCGCAGCACGTCCGCGAGCTCGTGCCCGAAGCTGGTCTTGCCCGCCCCGGTCAGGCCATCCACCGCGACCCGGAGCCTGCCGGGGCTCAGTTGCGCTATCCGCCGGGCAACGGCGGAGATCACAGCAGTTCGGGCTGCGGAAGCCGGCGGCGGAGCCGGCTGCCGCCAGGTGGAAACCGACTCAAACGCCTGCACGGCACCGAGCCTACGATCTTCGCGGCACCCGCCGGCATCGTGCCGCTCGCCCTGAGCGCGCTGTGCGATCGGGAATTCTGCCCGCCCCGCACCCGGCTTCCCGAGTTTCCGATGCCGGGCAGCTGCACATCTGGCTGGCGCGCGACGACCCGTCAGCAGTCACGACTCAGCCACATAACCTTTGGCCTAATGCCGGGCCGATGGAGATTATCGAGACCGCCGCTTAACCGGACAACTGCGGCTGGCCACGCGAGGGTGCCTAATGCACAGCCTCGTACTGGCTGATCACCTCGGCGCTAATGCGGCCACGTTCTGAGATCGTCAGGCCGTTGTCTTTCGCCCAGGCGCGCACGGCCGCCCGGTCAGGCCGCGGACCAGCCTGGCGGCCGGAGCCGCCGCGACGACGGCTGCGGCTTACCCTGCGTCCGGCCGCGACATACGGCGCCAGCTCGCGCTCCAGCTTGGCCTGGTTTCGCTCGCTCAAGTCAATCTCGTACGTGACGCCGTCAATGCCGAACATTACGGTCCCGGCAGCTGGCGATCCGTCCAGATCGTCGGTCATTACCACGGCGATGGTCTTAGCCATGCCCTTCATAATCCTTGCACTTCCGGTCGCTGTCAAAATGCCACACTCCACTTTCTGGGACGGGACACGGACAGCAGGCCGACACAGCATTAGACAGCCCTCAAGATGGGAATGAGGGAGATCCGCCCACTGAATCACGAACCTGGGCGAGCCAAGGTAATCCGCAACTCGGGGGAATGCAATGCAGAGGGTCGAAGTGCAGCTGGAAGACGACCTGACCGGCGGGCCGGCCGACGAGACCGTGGAGTTCGGCATAGATGGCAGGACCTACGCGGTCGACCTCAGCGCCAGACACGCGGCCGAGTTCCGCCGGCAGCTGGCACGTTTCGTGGAACACGCTAGGCCGGCTCGCTCTCGGGCGCGCGGCACAGTCCGGACGGCGGCCAGCCGCCAGCGCGGGCGTCAGATACGCGCCTGGGCCGAGCAGCAGGGCTTTGCGATTGCCGAGCACGGACGGCTACCCGGCGACATCGTTCACCAGTACGAGGTAGCCCGCAGCGGCAGCCAGCCGCCCGCCCGCCGAGCGCGGCGGAGTCCGGCCAAAGGCAAGGGCAGCACCAAACGACCGCAATAACCCGGGACCAGCAGGGCCGGAACCCGGGACCAGCAGGGCCGGGTTCGCTATCACGCGTCAAGAACCGCGGCGATGGCTTCGATCTCGACCAGCTGGTCCTGGTAGCCGAGCACGGTCACGCCCATCAGAGTGCTCGGCACGTCATGGTCACCAAATGCGTCCCGCACTACCTGCCACGCGGTCACTAGATCTTCCTGCCGGGCCGTTGCGACCAGCACCCTGGTGCTGAGCACGTCCGCCAGCGACGCATCGGCGTCGGCCAGAGCGACCTGCAAGTTCTCAATGGCCTTCGCGGCCTGGCCGGCGTAGTCCCCGACGGCAGCGGTGGATCCATCCTCGTTCAGCGGGCACGCCCCGGCGAGGAATATCAGCCGGGACTCAGCCGGGGCCGTGGCTGCGTATGCGTACTCGGCGACGCTGGACAGGGACGCGGAGCGGATGAGTGTGACGGCTCGCTGCACGGTCAGGTCCTCTCGGAAAGATGACGCCGCCGCCGAAGCAGCCACTATGCCGCCGCACGGAGAATCACGAGTCCGGGACCGGTGTGCACGGCGAATACCCCGGCAAGACCAGGCCCTCCCCGCGAATGCTCGTAGCCGGCTGCTGAGGGGAGCATCGAATCGCGTGCGAGATCGGTCCGGCTCTGTTCTTCGTCAGGGTCCAACAGCAATGCGGGATCCGAGTGCGCGCCCGCCGGACGCTCGGGATCGCAGGGCGGGCTGGGCGATAGCGATCACCGGTAGCTCGTCAACGGCTTCAGCCACGGTTCGGAACACGCACAGCAGCCGGTCCAGTCCGGTAACGGTGAGCAAGCGCATGACGGGGGCCGTGAGCGCGGCCAGCCGAAGCTGGCCGCCCTCCTGCCGCGTTCTGTCATGGGCGCGGACCAGCGCGCTCAGGCCGCTGGAATCGCAGAACTGAGTAGCGCTCATGTCAGCCGCGATCGTCGCGTAGCCCCAGCCGGCCGCGCGAAGGAATGCGGCGTGAACCATCTCGGCGTTGCTGATATCGATGAACCCGGGTGCGGCCACCACCGGCACGCCCCGGACAAATCCGAGGCGGCATCCATCGTCGCTCACAGGTGCCTCCGGTACCGGAGAGGACAGTCTGGCGGTAACTGCCCCGATCGTCATTCGCTAACCGTTTGCTTCGACCGCCGACGGCGACGCAGAAGGGCAGCCGGGCCGTCAGCCCACCCCGCCCTGCTCGCGTTGTTTCACTGGGATCGTACAGGGGTAGCAGGCTCCGAATGCGAGGGTTCGCCTCAGCTCGACGGTTGTGCCGGTGAGCGCGCCGGGTCGCGCCGGCGAGACGCCGGAAGAACGCGACGATCGCAACCTTGTCGACCTGTTGCAGGAACTGCGGGTGGCGACTCTGGGCGTTCAGGTGCTGTTCGGTTTCCTGCTCGGTCTGCCGTTCACCAGTCGCTTTTCTCAGCTGCATGACTGGCAGCGCTGGCTCTACCTGGCCGTCGTCATGCTGTCGGGTATCTCCGTCGTCCTGCTTGTCGCACCGGTTGCCTACCACCGGCTGCTCTTCCGCCGACATCAGCTCGGCTACCTGCTGCGCGCGGCGAACGTCCTGGCTATTGGTGGCATGATCGCCGTGGCCCTGGCCGTGACCTGCGCGGTACTGCTGGTCACGAGCTTCGTCGAGCCGGTCGCGCCCGCGATAGCGCTCTCCGGCGTCGTCGCCCTCCTGTTCACCGTCCTGTGGTTCCTGCTGCCGCTGACGCGGCGCGCGCAGCTTCCACCTCAGTCTGATGCGGCGCACCCCCATCGCGGCAGCCAGTAACTCCGCTCGCTCGGCTAACGCCCCATCCGCGCGGTAGCTTCACATGTGGTTTCGTCATTGGCCGGCGGACCAGACGGGAGCTGACCAAGCGTGAATCTGCCCGAGGATCTGATCACCCTGCTCCGCCAGCCCAGCCCCTGTTTCCTGGCGACCCTGATGCCGGACGGCTCGCCGCAGCTGACGAGGACATGGGTCGACACCGACGGCGAGCACGTCGTGATCAACACCGTCCAGGGCCACCAGAAGGTCAGGAACGTCGAGCGTGACCCGCGGGTGGCAGTGAGCGTGGCCGACGTGACCAGCCCTTCTCGCTACTACGAGATCCGCGGGCAGGTCGTCAATGTCACCACCGCGGGCGCTGCGGATCACGTCGAGGCCCTCGCTCAGCGCTACCTGGGCGCTCCCTACCCCTGGTACGGGGGCCGCGATCAGGTCCGTGTTGTGCTGACCATCAGGGCGGATAGAGTCCGCGGGATGCCGTAGCCGACTCGGTCTTCCGTTGCTTCCGACGTAGGCGGAAGAGATGGTCGCGCCGGTCACCAGCCGGCACCGACAACGCTCAGCGGTCCGATCATTGAGGAGCAGGAGATGGCACTGAGCAGGTTCCGGCGCAGGCGGCTCGGCAAGGTGCTCAACTACCAGGACGCCCGACGGTTCGCCAAGCGCACGCTGCCGCGTGGCGTCTTCGATTACGTCGACGGTGGTGCCGAGGACGAGGTCACGCTGCGCCGCAACACCGCAGGCTTCCGGGACTTGCGGTTCCGGCCCCGGATGGGCGTGTGGGTAGCGGAGCCCCAGCTGTCGACGACGCTGTTCGGGCAGCCCGTATCCTTCCCCGTTCTCACCGCGCCCTGCGGCGGCATGCGGCTCATCCATCCGCAGGCCGACATAGGTGTGGCGGCCGCGGCGGCGTCAGCAGGCACGATACACGTGGCCAGTGCGGCGTCCGGCTTCTCACTCGAGGAGATCGCCGAGAGTTCGCCGGACCGCCACTGGTTCCAGCTGTACCGGTACATGGGGCGGCCGGGCATGGAGAACCTCGTGGCCCGGGCGAAAGCCGCCGGCTACCAGGCCATCGTCGTGACGATCGACACTCAGGTTGGGTCCAAGCGCGAGAGGGACTGGCGCAACGGATTCAGTTACTCGATGCGCATCGATGTCGCCAACGCGGTCAAGCTCGGCCCCCAGTTGGCGCCGCGGCCGTTCTGGACCGCCCGCTACGTCCTCGACGGGATGCCGTTTCAGCTGGCGAATACCGCCGGCATGACGGCTGACGGCGTGCCGATGTCGCTCCCGGAGATGGGTCGCAAGGAGTCGAATTCGCCCACGTGGGAGGACATTGCCTGGGTGCGCCAGAACTTCGACGGCCCGCTGCTCGTCAAGGGGGTGCTCACCGCCGCGGACGGCCGCAAGGCGCTCGAGCTCGGTTGCGATGGCGTACTGGTTTCCAACCACGGCGGCCGTCAACTCGAGGGGGCGCCAGCGACTATCGACGTGCTGCCGGAGATAGTCGCGGCCGTCGGCGACAAGATGGAGATCCTGCTCGACGGCGGCGTGCGTCGCGGCAGTGACGTGCTCAAGGCGCTGGCGCTGGGCGCGAAGGCAGTGCTGATCGGGCGTCCGTACGTGTGGGGCCTGGCACTCGGCGGCCAGGACGGCGTCTCCCACATGCTGGAACTGTTGCGCGCTGAGATGACGAAATCGCTGCAGCTCATGGGCTGCCCGTCGGTTCACGATCTGGACAGCACCTGGCTGATGCCCGCGGGGAACGCGCTGAATCTGCCTCGCACGCCACCCTAGAAGCGCACGCCCGGCCAGATCAGACGACGCCGCGCGCTGCGCAGCGCACGCCGGAGCGGCGACAGCCGATAACTAGCCCGTTCCGGTTATTAGCTGGTTCCAGAACTCCTGGACCCGCGGGTAGATGAGCTCGTGGTCGCGCGACAGCGACGCCTTGATGAACCGGGACCGGTCATCCGCCAGCACCTCCATCTCGAGCCTGGCGGGATCCATGCCGGGCGTGCCGATGAAGCTGCTGGCCTTCATGACCCCGGCGTTATTCACGAGGAGGCTGACGTCGGCGCACCGGCGCGCGGTCTCGGCGACACCGTCCGGATCGGTGATATCGAGGGCGACGGGAGTCACGCCGGGCTCGGTGACCGCGTCCGGGTGTCGCGCCGCACCGTAGACCTTCGCCGCGTTACGGCTGACGAGTTCCCTGGCGTATACCCGGCCCAGTCCGCGGTCGGCCCCGGTGACCAGCGCAACCGCTCCGTTGATCTTCATGGCCCTCCTCGGGTGCCGGCCGCGCAGCGTCCTACCAGGCTACTAACTGGCCGTCGGCAGCCGCGCGTGCGACGACCCGTGGCGAGCTCGGACTCCCACCTCGACGTCCCGGTTCTGGCCGGCTAACGACGCCTCCTCAGGCTGTTGTCAGCGCTTGTTCGACGTAGCTGATGATGCTGTCGGCGGCACTGCGGTCTGGATCCAGATCCGGGTTGTAAATGCACACTGACCAGCCGGCACAGCCACTCGCGGCGAGAGCAGCGGAGGTGATCTGCGTGAGCTGCTGCCAGCTCAGCCCGCCGGGCTGCGGGTAGTCCACTGCGGCGAGATCAGCGGTGGCGAGCACGTCAAGGTCCACGTGCAGCCACCAGGGCGCGGGCAGCGCGGCAGCGGCCGAGGCGGCGGCGATGCCGCCTGCGGTGATCTGGGCCGGACCAATGAGAGCCCGTAGCCGGCCTGCCAGCGTGGGGACGTTCGCCGCGGCGAGCTCGGGGGCGTCGCGCGGGCCGAGCGCGATGACATCCTCGGCGCGGATCCGCGGCAGGACAGCGCGCAGCCGGGGGTCGAGTCCTTCGTCGAACAACCGCAGCGCCAGGCCCAGTTCGCAGTCGGCCGCTTCGCCGGTGGGCGAAGCGTGTGGTGGCCAGGCATCTTCATGCCCGTCGACGAATAGCAGGCCGGGTTGGTGTTGCTCGCTCTGCAGCGCGGCGAGCGCCCCGAGCAGCACCGGGCAGTCGCCGCCTACCAATAGCGGGAACCGGCCGCGCGACCGCGCGCCGCGAACCGCCGCGCGCACCTGCCCGATCATGGCGATGAGCGCGTCCTCCGCGAGCAGGCCGGAAGGACCTCGCCGTGGCTGCGGCGCTGGCAGGCGGAGATCCCCGGTGTCGGTGAATCCGGGCGTGCGAGCGAGTGCAGCTGACAGGCCGCGCTCGCGCAGCACGCTCGGTGCGCGGGCCACTCCGACCGCCGTGCCGCTGGAGTTCGTCGGTACGCCGGTCAGCTGGACATCGCTCCGCAGCATGCGAGCAACGATCGCAGATCCCCAGCGCGGCGGGTGGGCCGGCGACTGTCCTTCAGCTGCCGCCCCGCTAACTCGGGACGGCTCGGCTGGTCGCGCTGTCCGGGTGATCGGCCAGGCCGGATTCGTAGCCGAAGATCACCGCGTGCACGCGGTCGCGCAGCCCGAGCTTGTTCAAGACCCTGGCCACATGAGTCTTCACGGTGTTGTCCGAGATGAACAGGCTCGCGCCGATCTCAGCGTTCGACAAGCCGCGCATGATCAGCCCAAATACCTCGCGCTCGCGGTCGGTCAACTGCTCTAGTCCCCCAGCTCCGGACAGCTCTGCAGGCCTCGGCCCCCGTGCGAACAGGCCGATCAGCCGACGAGTCACCGACGGGGCTAGCAGCGCGTCCCCCGCAGCGATGGTCGCGATCCCCGCGACCAGGTCCTCGGGACGGCCGTCCTTCAGCAAGAAACCGCTTGCCCCGGCGGCGAGCGCGTCGAAGACATACTCGTCCAGGTCGTAGGTGGTGAGGATCAGCACCCGTGCCGGGCGCTCGAGGCGGGCGATCGCCCTTGTCGCGGTAATTCCGTCAGTGCAGGGCATGCGGACATCCATCAGAACCACGTCCGGGTGGAGTGCCCTGGCACTAGCTATCGCAGCAGCACCGTCGGCCGCGTCACCGATCACCTCGATATCGGGCCGCAGCTCGAGCAGCGCGCGCAGGCCAGCTCGGATCAGCGGCTGATCATCGCAGATCAGCACCCGGATCGTCACGATGGGGATCCGATCTTCAGGTCCGCCTGGCAGGGTGCCTGCTGAGGCTCATCGGTGCGCGGGTCTGCGGTGGCTTGCGGCAGCGACGAGGGCACAGGTATCCGCGCTCGCACCTCGAACCCTCCGTCTGGGTGGCCGCCGGCCTGGAACTGGCCGCCGAGCCGCAGCACGCGTGCGCGCAGACCGAGCAGGCCGTACCCGCCCGTGTCCGTCGGCTCGCTTGGCCTGGCGGCGCTGATCGCCGAGCTGCTGGCACTTGCCATGCCTGTGTCCGTTACCGCGACTTCAACTTGTGCGCCGTCGCGGCTGAAGGTGACCAATGCTGTGCCTGCGGCTGAATGACGCAGCACGTTGCTCAGGCTCTCCTGGACAATTCGGTAGACGGCGAGGTCGACGTGGCTTGGCAAGACGCCTGCCGATCCCTCGATGGTGACCACGAGCCCGGCCAGGGCCATTCGCTCCACCACCGCCGGCATGTGCGCCGTACCTGGCTGCGGCGCAGGGGCGTCGCCGCTGCTGCGGATCACCCCCAGCGCCTGCCGGATCTCGGTCATGGCCTGGCGACTCGCTGTCTCGACGCCGAGCAGCAACTGTACGTCCGGCGGCCTGCCAGACTCAGCGATCATCCGGGCAGCCCCGGCCTGAAGTGCGACGACGCTGATGTGGTGCGCGATGATGTCGTGCAGCTCGGCGGCGATTCGGGACCGCTCGTCGGCGGCAACCGCTCGTTCCCGCTCGGCGCGCTGGGCCTCCATGGCAGTAGCCCGTTCGCCGGCCGCTGCAGCGGCCGCTCTGCTAGCGCATGCCCTATCGCCGAGAGCCCAGGCCACCACGAGGGCGCCGAGGCCGATCAGCACGATCTCGTAGCCGACAGGCAGCCCGCCTAGCACGACAAGGCAATGCGAACGTCCGGCTGCGGTAGCCGAGGCGTCGGCGCAGGCCGGCCGTTGTGTCAGGCCCAGGTACGGGACAACGTTGGCGCGGTAGAGCCCGCCTCCTAGAGCGGCCATCGACAGCGCCAGGGCGGCCAAGCCGCGGGGCCGGCTGGTGCGGGCGGCCAGGCTATAGAGCGCGATCGACGGTATCGCCAGTACCACCAGGGTGATCAGGGCGGACCGCGGGGAGGGCGAGCCGACGATCAGGCCCGTGCACAGCGCAGTGACGATCGCCCAGGTCTGCGTGGCGAACCGCTGCCGCATGATGAGGAACAGCGCGCTCACCGCTGCGGCCAGCGCCCACCAGTGTCCCCCGTCGCTGCGGTAGTCGGCCAGCGGCAACACCAGCGCGACGTAGACGCAGGCAGAAAGCAGCAGGATCCCCCAGGGCGGCCGCGCGAGAACTGGCTGGTCTGCCAGCTGGACGTTACTGCGGGGCGAAGGCATACCGCCCACCATATGCACCGCGTTCCGGGCTCCGCGTCGCTCGCCCGGTGCACCCGCATCACCCGGTCGGGTGATGCGGGTCGTCCCGAATGAGCAGGTCACGAGTCATCCAGCGGCTGGATGTGCGCCAGGCTGCCGCGCCCTTAGCCTGCCGGACGTAGCCCGATGGTCAGGGTTCCCGCCCGTATACAAGGACGCTGAATGACGGCTGTACTGGAAGCCCGCGAGCTGGGCAAGCGATACCGGCGCCGCTGGGCCCTGTCTGAGTGCACCCTCAGCATCCCCACCGGACGGGTAGCTGGTCTGGTCGGCCCGAACGGGGCTGGCAAGACGACGCTGCTGCACTTGGCTGTCGGGCTGTTGCGGCCCACGGTCGGCACGATCACGGTCCTTGGCCACACACCAGCGGCTGACCCGCAGCAGCTAGCCAGAGTGGGGTTCGTCGCGCAAGACAGCCCTACCTACGCTGCGCTGTCTGTTGCCGATCACCTGCGGCTCGGCGCGCACCTGGACCCCGGCTGGGATGCGCGGCTGGCCCGTGACCGGATCGAGCGGATCGGGCTGGATCCTGCCCAGCGAGCCGGGAAGCTGTCGGGCGGACAGCGTGCTCAGCTGGCCCTGACGCTGGCCATAGCCAAGCGGCCCGAGCTGCTGATCCTGGACGAGCCAGTGGCAGCCCTGGACCCGCTTGCCCGCCACGACTTTCTCCAGGACCTAACCGAAACAGTCGCCGAGCACCGGCTCAGCGTCGTGATGTCCTCGCATCTCGTGGCCGACCTCCAGCAGGTCTGCGACTACCTGGTCGTCCTGACCGCCGGACGCGTCCAGGTGGCTGGCCCGCTCGACGACTTGCTCAGCACCCATCGCCTGGTCGCCGGTGCCGCCAGCGCTGACCGCGCTGTGCCGCCGGATTGGCAGATCATCTCCGCCCGCCGCAGCGACCACCAGACCACCTTCATCGTCCGCGCCGACGAACCCATCCAAGCCCTCACCTGGACTGTCAGCACCGTTGACATGGAGGACCTCGTCCTGGCCTACCTGAGTCAGGCCGCAGAGCACAGCCGCCGAACCGGAGTGGAGACGCAACCATGATCTGGCTTACCTGGCGCCAGTTCCGCGCCCAGGCCGCAGTCGCGGCCGGAATACTGGTC
Source organism: Streptosporangiaceae bacterium (assembly GCA_049675875.1). GTDB lineage: Bacteria > Actinomycetota > Actinomycetes > Streptosporangiales > Streptosporangiaceae > JAJYUU01. Next base: position 3,188 of record JBAUAR010000608.1, on the reverse strand, counting down.
GTACTCGCGATCCTGTTCGCATTTATCGGCAGACACCTGGCCCACCTTTACGCCGCCAGCGGCATTGCGGCCTGCCAGGCCAGCGGGGGCAACTGCACGACGCGCGCTGACGCCTTCATCAGCGAGGTGAACGGCAGCTTGATCAACCACCTTCCGCTCCTTCTCGGCACGGTCCTCGTCGCTGTCCCCGCCATCATCGGCATCTTCTGGGGACCGCCGCTGATCACCAGCGAGCTAGAGGCCGGTACTCACCGGCTGGCCTGGAACCGGAGCGTCACCCGGACTCGCTGGATGACCGTCAAGCTCACTGTCATCGGCCTGGCCAGCATGGCCGTGGCCGGGATCTTCAGCCTCATCGTCACGTGGTCCGCCAGCCCGATCGACACAGTCACCATGAACCGGATACTGCCGGCGGTATTCAGCGAGCGTGGCGTCGCGCCGATCGGCTACGCGGCGTTCGCGGTCGCCCTCGGCGTCGCGGCCGGGGTACTCATCCGACGCACTCTGCCCGCGATGGCCGTCACCCTCGCCGTCTTCACCGCAGTTCAGTTCGCCATGCGCGCGATCAGGCCGCACCTCATCGCCCCGGTCCGGCTCATTTCAGCGATCCCGGCGCAGAGCAATATCGGCCTGAGCGTCACCCAGAACGGCACCGGGAGCATGAGCCTGTCCGGGAACGTGAACATACCTGGAGCCTGGGTCCTGTCCAACCAGACCATCAACGCGGCCGGGCATTCAGTCGCAAGCGTGCCGTTGCCAGCAACCGGACCCTTGTCCGTCACCAGTTGCGGTCACGGACCGCTCCAGGGGCCGTCACCGACCTGCTTCGCCGAACTGGCCAAACAGGGCTATCGGCAGCTCATCACCTACCAGCCGGCCAACCGCTTCTGGGCCTTCCAATGGCAAGAGACGGGAATCTTCCTGATCCTCGCCCTGGCCCTGACCGGGTTCAGCATCTGGTGGATCCGCCATCGCATGTCCTGACCACCCAACGGACACCACGAATAAAGGTCTCTGAGTTATACGGCTGAAGCTCTGGCCTCTGGGGCATGAGGGAGATGATTCCGCACCAGACCCCAATGCCGGGCTCGCCCAGAAAGGCCTGCAGCCAATCGCAGGAACAGAGGCAGGTCCACGATGAGCGCCATGATGGCGCTGCGGGCGCATGCTCGCGGCGGACCTGAACAGCTGGCCTACGAACAGGCACCGGCACCGTCCGCCGGACCAGGCGAAGTGCTCATTGCCGTGCACGCTGCGGCGATTACCTTTGCGGAGCTGACCTGGGACCTGGAGTGGACCACCCGGGACGGTAAGGACCGGACGCCGGTCATACCCTCCCATGAGATGTCGGGCATCGTCGCCGACCTCGGCGCCGGCGTCGCCGGCCTGGCCGCAGGCGATGAAGTGATCGGCCTGATCGATTTCGACCGCGATGGCGCCGCCGCCGAGTACGTGGTGATGCCCGGCGCCAACCTTGCCGCCAAGCCGCAGTCGCTCTCCCACGTGGCCGCGGCGACGCTGCCGCTCGCAGCGCTGACCGCATGGCAGGCGCTGGCGGACCACGCAGCCCTCCAACCCGGCGAGCAGGTGCTGGTCCAGAGCGGAGCCGGCGGAGTGGGCATATTCGCCGTTCAGCTCGCAGCCATCCTCGGCGGCCACGTCACCGCTACCGGCCGCAGCGCAGACGCCGGCTTCGTTCAAGACCTCGGCGCGGCCCGTTTCATCAGTACCGAGGCCGGGCGTCCTAGCCAGGCCGCGGGCGGGTTCGACGTCGTCATCGACACAGTCGGCGGTGCAGTTCTTGACGGCTCTTACGGCCTGTTGCGCGAGGGCGGCCGGCTGGTAACCCTCGGCGCGCCCCCAGACCAGGAACTGGCGAGCAGATACAAGGTCCACGCCACGTTCTTCGTCGTCGAGCCGAACGCTAGCGAGCTGGCCAGGCTGGCGGATATGGCCGACACAGGAAGGCTGCGACCGGTGATCAGTCAGACCTTCCCGCTGGCCCAAGGCCAGCAGGCTTTCGAAAGCGGCGGACGGGCCCGACACCCGGGCAAGACGGTCCTCGTCGTTCGCTGATCTGCGATACGGATCTGGCAGATCGGTGTCACGTATTTGCGTTACTTGACGCGCAGGCACGGAAGGTGGGCTGCGCTGAGAAAGCCGCTCCGGCGCTGGCTCACATGCGGGTTACGGGCAGGTGAGTGCCGGGCCCGGCGTCGGCTATCCGGCCGTCCCGTCGTGCGGGTTTGGCTCCGGCGTTGCCTGTTCCCTGATCCGCCGACGGCGGGTAACCCGTGGGGGGCCGTCGGACACTTATGAGTGTGGGCCGAGTGGCTGTCTTGTTGTCTTCTGGAGGATCGTCGTGACGATTGTCCGCATCGTGCTTGCTGATCCCCGGACCGGAGGGCCGCCGGACGGTAGCGCCGTGAACGGCCAGCAGCTCATCGTGCTCGCCGACGACACCGGGCAGCGGGCGGTGCCGCTGTGGATGCCGGGTTTGGATTTCAAGTTGCTGTGGTGGCTGCTGGCCAGGCCTGCCGGGGCCGCCGCGCGGGCCGGTGTCCTGGAGGAGACAGCGGCCCGGCTGCTCCATACGGCCGGGGTGGCGGTGACTGCCGTGGACATCGAGCCGGCCAGCGAGGATGTGCCACAGCTGGGCTCGGAAACGGCCGCGGCGCGGGTCAAGCTGACCACTGCCACCGGAACCAGCCATGTGACGGTGAGCGCCGGGTTCGGCCTGAAGCTAGCGGTCGCCGCAGGGGCGCCGGCCCGGGTGGCCGATGCGGTGATGGACCGGCTCGCGGTCCCGGTCCACGGCGAGGACGTGCATGCGCCGTTCCTGCTGCCCTCGGCTGTCCGGCCGCCGGGCGATCGCGGGCAGCGACAGAGTTTCCAGCCGCGGAACATGGCGTTCACGGGTGGCCTGGACCGGTGGGAGCTAGCTGGCAGCTTCCTTGCTGCCGGCCGGCCGCATTGGCAGGACTATTCCCTCGCCGCCGCCGACGGGACCGCGATCCTGGCATCCGCGGTCCCGGAGCCGTCCGGTTCCGCCCTCCTGTACCAGGAGATCTACGCCGACGATTACCGCGGCCGCACGGTCACCTTCCGCGGGCAGCTGCGCACCGCCGGCGTGGCCGGCCAGGCCGCGTTGCATCTGGCCGCGGGCCGGCCCGTCGAGCCTCCCGGCC
>JBAUAR010000607.1:0-3254 GCA_049675875.1 Streptosporangiaceae bacterium | reverse complement strand
GGGCTGTGCTACGCGGTGTATGCCGTCGCCGCCGCGCGGCTGATCGCGCGAGGCAACCCGGAGACCGCGGTCATGGGGTTGCTGTTCGGCGGCGCAGCGGTGCTGCTGGCGCCAGTGCTGGCGACGGGTCCGGCGGGCTGGCTGCTCACCACCAGGGGGATTGCCGTTGCCGGTTATCTGGGCGTGGTCACGACCGCGTTCGCCTACCTGCTGTACGGCCGTGGCCTGCGGACGCTGTCCGCCCCGGTCGCGGTGACGCTGGGCCTCGCCGAGCCGGGCGTCGCGGCCGTGCTCGGGCTGCTTGTGCTGGGCGAGCGACTCAGCTGGACCGCGGCGGCCGGGCTGATTCTCGTCGGTCTCGCGATCGCGAGCCTGGCCGGCACCGGGACAGGCCGGCCGCCTGCTGTCGGTGCGCCGGGCTAGCGGCGGATTGCGTTCGCCCGGTCAGCGCGCTCCGGTTAGGGCGGTGCGCCCGGATAGGGAAGAATCGCGACGTGGACACCCCGTCGCACCGGCAGCCACAGACCGACTTCAGGTCGGGATTTGCGTGCTTCGCCGGGCGGCCCAACGTCGGCAAGTCCACCCTCATGAACGCTCTCGTCGGCACCAAGGTCGCGATCACCAGCAGCCGTCCACAGACCACCAGGCGGGCGATCCGCGGCATCGTGCACCGGCCCGACGCGCAGCTGGTGATCATCGACACGCCCGGCCTGCACCGGCCGCGAACGCTGCTCGGCGAACGGCTCGACAGCCTGGCCCGGTCGACGTTCACCGAGGTGGACGTCATCGGCTTCTGCCTCCCGGCCGACGAGCGCATCGGGCCGGGGGACAACTACCTGGCCGCGGAGGTCGCCAGCCTCGGCAAGACGCCGGTCGTGGCGATCGTGACGAAGGCCGATCACGCCTCCCGCGCGCAGCTCGCCGCGCAGCTCGTGGCGGTAGCTGAGCTGGGCGAGTGGGCGGACGTGGTCCCGGTGTCGGCGGTATCCGGCTTCCAGCTGGACGTGCTGGCCGACGTGCTCGTGTCGCACCTGCCGTTCGGACGGCCGTTGTACTCAGGCGGCGATCTCACCGACGAGCCCGAGCAGGTCCTGGTCGCCGAGCTCATCCGCGAGGCGATCCTGGAGGGCGTCAGGGACGAGCTGCCGCACTCGATCGCTGTGGTCGTCGATGAGATGGGTCCGCGGGCCGGCCGGGACGACCTCGTCGACGTGCACGCGGTGATGTACGTCGAACGGCCTAGCCAGAAGGCCATCGTGCTCGGCGCGCGCGGCGCGCGGCTCAAGGAGGTTGGTACCACGGCCCGGCGGCAGATCGAGGGGCTGCTCGGCACTCACGTCTTCCTCGACCTGCGGGTCAAGATCGCCAAGGACTGGCAGCGCGACCCGCGGCAGCTGCGTCGGCTGGGCTTTTACGACTGAGCGTCACGATCAGGACGGAACGGGGTCGCCGCTACTGGATCTACCGCGCCGGGCCGCGGCCGCAGTCCCGGCGTCAGGATGCGCCGAAGCCGGTCAGGTCCAGCTGCCAGGACCGGGTGACGCCGCTGACCTCAAACCCGAGCTGGGCGTTGATGGCGATCATGTGCTCGTTCGACCCGGCGTTGTCGGTCACGATGCGGCCGACGTCGGGCGCCGCCGCGGCGAGCAGCTCCAGCATCGCGGCCTTGACCAGCAGGCCAAGCCGGTGTCCCCGGTGCTGCTGCAGCACGGCCGTGAGCTGCTGGATGCCCCAGCCGGGCGCGCCGGGGTCGGTGACGAGCTGGGTGATGGCGGCGAGCCGGCCGCTCGCGTCGTGGCGGGCGACGACCGTGTAGGACCCCACGCCGTGCTCTGCGGTGAGCTTCTCCAGCCGCCTGATCCGGTCAGCGTCCCACACCGACGGCTCGACGCCGGCGTTCCGCGGTGCGTCGGCCATGGCCGCGTGGACGGCGGCGACCTGCTCGAGGCGGTCCTCCGGTGTCGGGCCAACCCAGGACAGCAGCGAGTAACCGGTCGCGCGCGCCTCCGCCTCCCGGCGCAGCCTGGGCAGGCGGCCGCGGACGTCGTCGTCGACGAGCAGCGTCCGGTGCACGTCAGCGATGCCGGCGGTCGCACCGGCGGCAGCGGCGAACTCGGCGCCTGCCGAGCCGTCCCACGTTTGCTCCGCGAGCCAGCTCCGGCCGGCCAGCCGGGCCCGGCCGGCGCAGTGCCGCAGCAGCGCGGTACCGATCCCGGCGCGCCGCCGATCCGGCGGCACCCGCAAGACGACGTGCGCCCGCGACAGGTTGTCCTGCGCCGGCAGCGTCAGCAGATAACAGCCGGCTGCCTCGCCAGCGGGATCGGTGGCGATCCAGCTCTCGTGCGGGCTGGGGTCGAAGCCCTGCACCCACTTGGCCGTGAACGCCCCCAGCGACCAGGTCGGCTGGTGCGGCTGATCCACCGGATAGCACGCCTGCACGATGCGAAAGCAGTCGCGCACGCGATCCGGCTCCGCCTGCCCGTCAAACTGCTCGATATCCACCCCGGCATCTAACAGCGGCGCGCCAGCCCGGGCAAACGGATTACCGGCTAGCCGGGCTAGGCCAGCTTCAGCGCCGTCTCGACCGGCAGCTCGAAGGACTGGAAATAGTCGCTGACCCGGTGCCCGAGCGCCTCGTTGACAGCGATCATGTGCTCGTTGGGCACCGCGTTGAACGTCATGATCTGGCGGATCTGCGGCTCGGCCACCGCGAGCCACTCCAGCATCGCGACCTTGAGCAGCATGCCGAGCCGATGCCCCCGGTGCGCCCTGGTCACGGCGGTGATCTGCTGGTAAGCCCAGCCGGGCTCGCCGGCCGGGTCGACACCGACCTGCGTGAGCGCCGCCATGGCGCCGGTCTGGTCGTGGATCGCTGCGATCGAGTAGTCCCGGGTGCCCTGGACGACCGACCGCTGCTCGGCGGTCCGCAGCCGGGGCGGGTCCCAGATCACCGGCTCGACGGCGGCGTCGTGCGGAGCGTCCGCGAGCGCGGTGTAGAGCTGGCAGACGCCGTCGACCTCGTCGTCCGGGGTCAGCCCGGTCCACTCCCGGAGCGAGTACCCCGCGGCGTGCTCGGCAGCGCTATCCCGCAGACCGGGCAGCTTCGCGTGCAGGCCCGGCCCGACATCGAGGATGCGCCGCGCATCCTGCAGGCCCGCCGTCGCGCCGATGGCCGCAGCGAACGCCATGCCGGGCCCGTCGATCCTGGCGCCGGCCATCAGCAGGCCGCGCCCGGCCTCCGAGGCCTGCTCGGC
>JBAUAR010000606.1:0-7789 GCA_049675875.1 Streptosporangiaceae bacterium | reverse complement strand
GCATCGTTGCAGCGGCCCGCCGACCTCGTGATGCGGACTGGTCAGGACGTCGAGGCGCCCTGGAGCTTGGCCAATTCCGCCTGCACCGACGCCTCGTGCTCCTCCTCGTCGCGCTTTGCGGCACGCGGGCTCCACCGGCCACGCAGTAGCGGGACCGATAGCAGGAAGAAGATGATGCCGCCGACGCAGACCCAGTACCAGGTCTTCCACTGTCCGGGCGAGTTCTTCTCCGCAGATGGCACATTCTTGGAGATGTAGGACGTGACCGACGACGGCACCTTGCCGAGGGCGGTCAGGTTAGCCGCGTTGGCCTGAACCGCCGCCGTCGCGGACGCTGGCACCTTGGACAGCGCGGTCAGCTGTGCCGAGTATGGCGCCAGCGTCTGGAGCTGCGGTGCCACCGCGATCACGCCGGTGATAGCCGCCTGGTTCTGGCTGATCGTGGTCAGGATCTGCAGACCCGTCGCGCCACCGCCAGCGGCCGCCAGCAGCTGCCCCTGCAACGCGACCGGAATCTGAGCCGGGTTCGGGTACGCGGCAGCCTGGGCGAACAGTGTCGGGTTCTTCTCGATGACGCCCAGCTCGGGAGCGAACTTCACGGCGTTACCGAGCTGGGTCTTGTACTTCACCGCGGTCGCGACGACCGCGGGGTGCGCCGTCGCGAACTGGAAGTCCGTGGCGTACGTCTGGTAGTCGGCCACCACGGTGGGGTGAGCAGCAGCCCAAGCCAGCGCCGGATACTGCGTCTCGTACCCCGACGCGTTGACCAGCGGCGTCACACCCGTGATCACCACCAGGATGACCAGCGACGAGGCGAACACAACGATCCGGATGATCCATCCCCAGATCGCCAGCCCGGCTGCGACCGCTGCCGGGTTGCGGGCCTCGACGGTCTCGGTGAAGCTCGCCATCCACGGCGTGTAGGCGACGCCGAGGAAGAACAGCATGATCGCAAGGTACGCCGCGATCAGACCGAAGCTCGGGTGTGCGCCGCTCTTCGACTGTTCCAGGAACAGCACGAGCATCACCGCGGCGCCGATCCCGCCGACGATCATGAACGGCTTCCGTACCCGGAACCGGTCGGAGGTCCAGCCGATCAGGATCACGGCGCCGGCGTTGAAGACCCAGCACAACTCGCCGAGGTGGTTGGACTCGTTGAGGGTGTACCCGTAAACCGTGACCACGAAGATGGCCAGGAAGCCGACCAGGGCGTAGTAGATCAGCAGCATGACCGAGACCGCGAAAGCCGAGATGACGACGTCAGCTTTCATGAGCTGCCGCCAGTGGTTCTTCATCGCGGCCTCGATGTCGAGGCCCTTGGCCCGCATCTCGACGAGGACCCGGTCACGCATACTCACCATCAGCTGGTCGCGCAGCCCAGGGGACAGCTCGCGCAGCCCGATGAGCGCGATCACGAAGACCACCAGGCCCACCGCGCCGCCGATGTAGTACTCGTGTGTCCAGAACCGCGGGTTGGTGATGACGGTCGGGACCGTGATCGAACCGACGATCGCGACAACCAGGCTCCCGAGTACCGGGCCGCTGGTCCAGAAACCCATGGCGGTGGCGCGCCCGGTCTGCGGGGACAAGTCCCGGATCAGCGCTGGTGTAGAGACCAGGACGACGCCCTCGACCGCGCCGACGATGAAGGCAAAGATCGTGAATTCCCACCTGTTGGTGGAGATCGGCAGGAGCCACACGACGAAGACGCCCGCGACCAGCAACCCGAACACCGTGAGGTTCGCCCGGCCGTATTTGTCGCTAAGGCCGGCAAACAGCGAGGTGAAGGCGCCGATCCCGTTCGCGACGGCGGTGGTCGCCACGAAGAACGTGAAGCTCATGTGCAGGTTGCTGAGGATCAGCGTCGACACCGAGCCGCCGACGTACGCCTCGTAGTACAGCGTGATGGTGGCGAGTACGGTGATGGCCAGATACAGCACCCTGGGACCGGTGTTCGGATAGCTATCCAGCTCCCGGTGAATCAGCCAAGAGAACGCCCCCCGTTGCCGGGAGACTGGCTCCGCGGTAGTAGCTGTCATACAGCCCTCCTTGCCGTGACCGGATGTTGCGCCTGCGTTAACGACATGCCGACTAGACGGTACGCCCAGAGTTGCCGTGAAATCAATGGTCTGTTTTTACGCATCTCGGACTGTCGAACGCCGTCTGCCACGGAACTCGCCGCCCGAGGTTGCCGCCCGTACACGCGAGATCGGCCATGCGGGCCACGGTTGACCCGTTTGATCACAGCGCAGCCACGACCGCATAACAGTGCGGCTAAATCCGGCCGGTTACCTGCGATGCTGACAGCGTGACCGACCAGTATCTGGACGGCGTGTACCGGTGCTGGCACCTGACGCCACCGTCACCTGAGCTGCTGGCAGCTGACGAGGACGCGGACTTAATTGCTTTGTCAGCTCCGTGCCTGGCCGGTTGACTGCCTGAGTGCGTATTGAGAGAGTCGACCCCATCGCCGACCAGCAGCGCCTGCGAGCCTGCTTCCAGATCGTGGACACGTGCGGCCACCACGACGATCCTGAGCTTCCGCACCAGTCCTTCGCTGGTTTCGCCAACGACTGGGCGCACGGCTGGGGAAACCCCACGCAAACCTGGCTGGCCTGCGACGAGGTCGGCGAGCCGATCGGCTGCTACCTGCTGATGCTGCCTGACCGGGATAACCCGACCATGGCCTCCTGCGCGCTGTTCATCGCGCCCGCATACCGCCGCTCGGGTCACGGGCGGAGGCTGCTCGCGCACTGCGCAGACCAGGCCGGGCTGGCCGGCCGGTCGCGGCTGACGGCGCAGGTCGCCGAGGACTCGCCGGCAGCGGCGTTCGCCGTGTCCGCCGGTGCACGCATCGGCATCAGTGAGGTACTCAGGGTGCTGACGGTCGATGATGCGGTGCGGTCGCGGCTGCCCAGCCTGCGCGCGGAGGCCACGCAGGCGTCCCGCGGGTACTCGCTGGTCTCATGGCTGGGCGCTACCCCGGAGGAGCGCATCCACGGCGCGGCCGGCATCGAACTGGCCATGGCCGACGCGCCACGGGATCCGGGGGTGGAGCCGCAGAGCTGGGACGCCGACCGGATCAGGAAGGTGGAGCAGCTCGGCATCGCTGCCGGGCAGCAGTTTTACGCGGTCGCGGCCCTGCATGACGACAGCGGTGAGATGGTTGCCCTCACCCAGATCGGTACCTCTTCCGGCGTACCCGGCTGGGGTTTCCAGTACCTGACGGCTGTGCTGGCCGACCATCGCGGGCATCGGCTCGGCCTGCTGGTCAAGACAGCGAACCTAGAGCTTGTCCTCGGCCACGAGCCAGGCCTGCGCAGCATCGTCACGGGCAACGCCGGCCCAAACGATCACATGATCACTATCAACGACATGCTCGGATTCCAGGTGCGCTCGGTACGCAGGAACTGCGAGCTTGACCTGACCGCGGCCCGCCAGCGCGGCTGAGCCAAGTCAGCGCCTGCCGCTTTGAGCCGTAACGTTCCCGGCACGATCCGAGCGTAGCGTTTAGCCTCGTGCAGCAGGAACAACCGGTGAGCGGCCATGTACAACTTGCGGGAGCTACCCGCCGGTTGCGTCTGCCGCCACCGAGGGCCGCGGTGATGCTCGCCGCCCTGGCGCTGGTCTTGGTTTTGGTCTTGGTCTTGTACGGCGCGTACCTGGTGCTCACCTTCCTGGCCAGGGACTTCCGGGGAGCCGCTGAGAACGCGGCGGACATCCCGGCCCTGGTGTTTGCGGCGCTGGGCGCCGTGGTGGCCCGGTATCAGCCGCGGGAACCCGATCGGGTGGCTGCTGGCCGCCTGCGGCGCCTCGTATCTGCTGACCAGTGTCACCGCGCTCTATGCGAGGGAGCCGCGGCAGCGCCAGCCTACGTCGCGAGCGGTTACGTAGTTAGTGACGAGCTTGGCGGTACACCCGGAGTGGTACTCCGACGAGTTCCACGGTGTGAGCGATCGCGCTGGAGTGCGGCGGTTCCGTCTGCACGAGGGCCGGCACACCGCCTTGTCGCTGATGGAGAAAGCCGGCGTTCCGGTGTCCATCCTCGCTGCGTGGGCGGGTCACTACTCAGGCGCGTTCACCATGAGCCAGTACGTCCACGCCAACCCCGATGATCTCGCCGCCGGGCGTGACGCGCTGGCCGAGATCTACCGCACCGGGGAGCCGTCATGACGGCCGGTGTGCACATCCGTGCACTTGATCTTGCGAGCGGCCGGATCAGACAGCCCTCGTCGCCGGGTCGCTGGCACCGCAGGATGGGCGGGTGCCTGACCTCGGCACCAACTCCGACCTGCGATAACAGCGCGCCTGGAGGGACTCGAACCCCCGACCCCTTGGTCCGTAGCCAAGTACTCTATCCGCTGAGCTACAGGCGCATTCATCTGATCCATAGTCAGATGCTCTAACCGCTGGAGCTTACCAGCGCCTATCAGGTGTTGTTGGCCTGCAGCATCGTGGCTGGCGCAACCCACTTATGCGGGAGCGCCCAGGCTCCCCGCATGGCGTCAGAGCCCATTGCTGGCCGCGCTGGCGGCGGCGTTATGCCGGGCGGTCTTCTGGTTCGATGCCGTGCTGCCGGAGCACAGCGCAGAGCCTCTCGATCTCGCTGCTGAGCTGCTGGCATTGTTCGGCCAGGGATGCCAGGCCGGGGTGTCTAGCTGACCATTCCTCCTGGCGGGCGGCCTTGCTGGCGAGCAATAGCTTTTCCTGGTCACGCAGCGACGCAGCCTGCTCATAGTCCTGGCCATCGACGGCCGACTCCCGATCGCCGCGAACCATCTCGATCTGCTCGTCCAGGTCACTGGTGTCCGGCCCGGTGCCGACGCGGCCCTCGATTGCCGCCAGCCGACTCTCCACCGCGTCGAGGCGGCCTCCCACCCGCGACAGCATTCCGCGCTCCGACCGCCTGGCCCGTGTGGTCTCTGCCTCGTTGCCGAGAACCAGCTGGATGACCTGCCGGCGAACGCGGATCAGATCGGCCCCCAGCCGGACCAGCGTCTGGGCGGCGACGCCCTCGCCCTCGCGGATCAAGCCGAGCAGGATGTGCTCGGTCCCGATGTAGTTGTGCCCCAGCTGCAATGCTTCCCGCAGCGACAGCTCCAGGACCCTCTTCGCTCGCGGGGTGAACGGGATGTGCCCCGACGGAGCCTGCTGGCCCCGGCCGATGATCGACTCAACCTGCTGGCGGACCGCCTCCAGGCTGATCCCGAGCGAGTCCAGGGCCCTGGCCGCAACTCCGTTGCCCTCGTGGATGAGGCCAAGCAGGATGTGCTCGGTGCCGATGTAGTTGTGGTCGAGCATCCTGGCCTCTTCCTGTGCCAGGACCACAACCCGCCGCGCCCGGTCGGTAAACCGCTCAAACATCGTCGCCGCCCGATGTGCCAGTGATGACGGCTCAACAATAGGTGGCTGCCATCAGAGCCAATGCCATACGTGATCTTGGCACGGGCGAGGCCGGTGGCGACGGATAGATGCATCAAACCTAGATACATCTTGGACGATGTAACATTCAGGCATGGACGCGCTGGACCTCATCATGCTGGGCAGGCAGTTGACCCGCATCGGCGAGCGCGCGATGCGCGGAGGCGATCTTGAGGACGACGAGTCCGCTGCTCTCGGGGTTGCGCTGCCTGCTGGCGCCCTCATCGTGATGCGCGACGTTCTCGCGCATCCGGGCAGCTCGATCACCGACATCACGGCAAGGACAGGGCTGCCGCAGAGCTATGTCTCTGAGTCGGTCAACAAGCTGCGCATCAAAGGGGTAGCGGAGATCAACGCCGACCCGGCCGACCGGCGCCGCACCCTGGTCAGGCTCACGGCCACCCAACTCGAGCAGGTGGCCAGGCACAGCGCCCGTGGGGCGGACGACCTGCTGCGACTAGCGCTCGGCGATCTCGCCGATGACAGCGCACACGAGATCATTGCGATGCTGGCCGACCTGGCACGAAGGCTGCGGTCCACGCAGAAGATTGCGCTGCTGCCGTACCAGAGCACGGCCCGGTAAGCCGGGCCGCCCGCAGCCTCGCCGTAGCGATGGCCGTTGAGAGCCCATGCCAGTACCAGTGTGCGCTGCGGGGATTCCCGGGTACACCCCAGTCGACGCGATTCACGCGCTCGGCGCCGTGCAGGGGGAGGCGAGGTCATGCGCTTGTGGCGGGTCGGTAACGCGATCCTCTTCCTGCTGGTACTGCCCTTGGTGATCTACCTGCTCAACCGGGTGCTCACGGCGCTGGAGCGGATCCGGCACGCGAGCGACCAGATCCTGGCTGACGGCGCGGAACTCGTCAGCGACCTGGACGGTGTACCAGCTGGACTCGCGACTACTGACCAGACCGTAAGAGATGTCTCGGCCGGGGCGACCAGGTACGCCGACTCTGTCGCGAAGCTGCTGGGTTAGCAAGGGGGGTCCCGTTCATGCGAAGAGCAGCCCAGACGACGCTGACAGCGTCGACGCTCATCGTCGGCGTCACGGCTGTCGGGCTCATCCGCGTGATCTTCCACCTGCGGGCGATCCGGGCCAACCTTGCCGCCACGACCGGTGCGGTACGGGCCGTCGCTGACCTGACGAGCACCGTGCCGGACCGCCTCACGTCGGTGAACGCAAGTCTGCAGCCGGTTCGCGACTTCTGCGACACGGTCTGAGCCGACCCGAGGGAGTGCACTCCATGCGCGAAAGGGCCCGTTCCCGGCGGAGAGCCGCCGCCACCCGCAAGTCCGGCTGGGTAGCTGGCTATGCCATCGGCACCGCCGTCGTGGCCGTCGTGGCCGCCCTGGTCTCAGCAATCCTGGCCTACGCGCGGTCGATCGGCGACGAGGCGCCGAAGATCAACGCGGCGCTGAGAGACGCCGAGCGCAATACAGCGCCGCTCGGTGCGCTTCGAACGACCATCGACGACGCCGACGCGATCGTCAGCGGGCTGCAACGCGGCCGAGCCCGGCTGGGCGGCTAGCGATGCCTGCCTACGACCAGACCTCATGGCTGCGGGCGATCGCCGCGGGCTTCGTCGTCGACGTGGCGGTGGCCGGGCTGCTCGGCCTGCTCATCTACCGGGTGAAGCGCATCGATCAGCGCGTTGTCGAGGTGCGGGAGACGCTGCGGGCCGCGGCCGCAAATACGGCGGAGACTGCGCTCATCCCGCGGGTGGCCGACGGCGTCGATGCCGTGCTGGCCGAGGGCCTGCAGCACCACCTGTTCCTCGGCCGGGCCCTCGGGCAGGTGCAGCGATGAAGCGCCTGGTGGTCCTCACCGTCATCGTCATCGCCGTGTTCACCGGCGGCCTCGCGCTCTACCTGTTCTGGGTCGGGACACTACTGAACCGGATCGCATCCAACCTGGAAGACTCGGCGGGCCTCGTCCGCGCGATCGACGACGATGCGAAGGTCATCGGCCCGGGCGTGGCGCACATCAACCGGATTGGCGGTGTCGTGGCCGGGGCACTGCCGCTGCTGTACGGGATGGCAGAGCAGATCGTCCGGGGGGTCGCCCCGCCGTCGGCGAGTCCGGAGGTACCGGAGCCCGATCGGCCGCCTGGTACCCGTCGGTCCCGGCTGGGTGACGTCGGCTTCGCCCCGCCCGGTGAGTCGCAGGGCAACTAACCACGCCCCTTCGGTCGTGCGAGCTGGCAGAAAGGGGCGGGCGCCCGTCCCTTTCTGCCAGCTCGCGCTAAGAGTCGTCGGTGCCCGGGGGTGACGCCGCTACGGCGTGAAAATTTCGGGCAGCTCTCCCGCCGTTGCCAGTGACCGGGAGAGCCCGGCTGCGCCGGGCGCTGCCGCGCTGGTGGCGGGGTTT
>JBAUAR010000605.1:0-7586 GCA_049675875.1 Streptosporangiaceae bacterium | reverse complement strand
GCGCTCTGGTGTCGATCAGCCGGCGCCGCAGTTCCTCACGCACAGGATTCCTCCCCCGCCTCTGGCCTATCGAGCACTGCCTGCACCTCCGCAGTTGTCGGCATGGCGTCCGCGCACGCAATGCGGGACGCGACGATGGCACCCGCCGCGCTCGCGAACCTGACCGTGCGCGCCAGATCCCAGCCGGCGAGCAGGCCGTGGCACAGCGCACCGCCGAACGCGTCGCCGGCCCCGAGCCCGTTCACCACCTGCACCGGCACCGCCGGTGTCCGGACCTGACCGAGCCGACTGACGGCCATCGCGCCGTCGGGCCCAAGCTTGATGACCGCCAGCCGGGGGCCAGCCGCCAGCAGGTCCGCGGCAACGCGCGCCGGGTCCCTCGTGCCGGTCACCACCTCGCACTCGTCGAGGTTGCCGACGACGACGGTGGCCCGCGCGATAGCCTCCCAGCTCCACCGCCGGGCCTCGGTCGCGGACGTCCAGAACGCCGGGCGGTAGTCCAGGTCGAGGACGGTCGGATCGACGCCGTCACGTGCGGTCAGCGCGGCCAGCGTCGCGGTCCGGCTCGGCTCGGCGGCCAGCCCGCAGACGGTCGCCCAGAACACGCCCGCCGCTCCGATAGCGGCGAGGTCGAGGTCGTCGGCGCGTAGCTGCAGGTCGGGGGAATTCGGTGCCCGGTAGAGGTACAGCGGGAAGCTGTCCGGCGGGAACATCTCGCAGAACGTCACGGGGGTCGGCGCTCCTGGCACCGCGCTGACGTAGCGATCGTCCACCCCATAGCCCGTCAGGGCGCGCCGCACGAACACGCCGAACGGGTCGGCGCCGGTCTTGCTGATGAGCGCGGAGCTGCGGCCGAGCCGTGCCGCCGCGACCGCGACGTTGGCAGGTGTACCGCCGAGGTACTTGCCGAAGGTGCTGACGTCGGCGAGGCCGACCCCCACTTCGAGCGGGAAGACGTCCACGTTCGCGCGACCCATGGTGACGACATCGAATCCAGCGGACATCATGATGACCCGAATCTACCGGTAACGCCGTCGTCCGGCACCCGCCGGTCCTGGCCGGCCGTGACCGCCCGCGCGGCTAGAGTCTGGCTGTGCCGCAGACTGATGCCGACATCCTGGTCGTCGGGGCCGGAGTGATCGGCTTGACGACGGCGATCTGCCTGGCCGAGGCTGGCCTGACCGTCACCGTCGCGGCCGCCGAGGCGCCACGGCAGACCACGTCCGTGGCGGCCGGCGCGCTGTGGGGGCCGCATCTGGTCGGGATGGACGACCGGATCGGCCGGTGGGCGGACATCACGAGGGACCGGCTGGCTGAGCTAGCCGCACCGAGCATCGGGGCGAACGCGCTCGGCGGCATCGTGCGGACCGCGCGCGGCATCGCGGCCACCGCTGCGGCCAGCGGTGCGACCGGCACTGAGCCGCCGGAGTACGCCGCGGCCGGGACGGTCACCAGGTGCGAGCCAGGCGAGGTCCCCGACGGCTACGCCATCGCGTGGCGAATGTCGGCGCCCCTCATCGCCATGCCGGGCTATCTGGACTACCTGGCGGGCCGGCTCAGCCGGGCGGGCGGGGCGAGCGTCTTCGCCACCAGGTTCGGGACGCTCGCCGACGCCCGCGACTTCGCGCCCCGCGCCCGCGTGATCGTCAACTGCGCCGGCTACGGTGCCCGCGACCTCGTCGGCGACCCCCAGCTGGTCGCGGTACGCGGCCAGGCCGTCGTGGTGCGCAACCCTGGCCTGCGCGACTTCTTCGTGGGCACCGGCGCAGCCGGATGGCCGCTGACCTACCTGTTCCCGCACGACGACGTGGTTGTGCTCGGCGGCACCGAGGAAGTCGGCCGGGACAGCCGCGTGCCGGACCCGGCCACGGCGGCGCGCATCATCGAGGCGTGTGCGACGATCCGGCCGCAGTTGCGCGACGCCGCCGTGCTCGACCACCGGGTCGGGCTGCGGCCCGTCCGGCCGTCCGTCCGGCTCGATGCCGAGGAGGCGGCCGACGGCGTGACGGTCGTGCACAGCTACGGCCACGGCGGGGCAGGTGTCACGCTCTCCTGGGGCTGCGCCGAGGACGCGACACGCCTGGTGCTCGCCGTACTCGGCTGACTCAGAAGCCGGGGAAGATCGCGCGCAGCTTGTCCAGCACCTCCGGATCGCCGGACACCGTCGCCGGCGTGTGGGCCGGGTCGAGCCGGCCGTAGGACAACCGGAGCAGCGCCTCAGCCGGCATCTCGACGCGCGGCACGTCGCCGTCGCCCGTCGCCTCGGCCACCCCGTCGCCCGCCGCCTCGCCAGCTCCGTCGCCGGAATCAGCGGCCTGCGCGCCGGGCCAGTTCACGACGCTGACCGACTCAGCCGACGTCAGCAGGTAGTCGCGAGCGGGATCGGTCGTGGTGATCCGCACTCGGAGTGGCTCAGCCAGGGGCTTGCCCAGCCGCGGTGCGAGGAACTGCGGCACGTTGTCGATGAGCAGCTCGACCGCGTCCGCCTGCACGCTAGCGGCCGGATCCTGCATGACCGCCAGGTCCCAGGTGTGCAGCACATGCTCACCTAGACGCAGCCGGATGATCCCGGTGGCGTCGAGCTGCATGCCCATGAAGTCCATCCGGGCCGCGGCGAGTTCCTCGTCGGTCAGCTGCTCCAGCCGCTGCACGTGCTCCTCGTCCGACGCCAGCGCGTCGGCGGCCTGATCCTCCGGACTCTTGGCGTTCCAGGTGTCCCACACCGCGGGGAACGCGTCCCGGCTCACCGGCGGGCCCTCGCCGAGCGCGCCCGGCAGGCCCATGAGCGAGATCTCGGCGCCGCTGCCGAGGTGCGACAGCACCTGGGCGTTGGTCCAGTCCCGGCAGAACGACTGCTCCCGGACCTGCTCGGGCGTCATCGGCCCGGCGATCCGGGCCAGGTTGTCGTGCGAGCGGCGCAGGGTCGCGATCCAGGTGCGCGGGTCGCCGTTCACGGGTGCCTCCACTTTTTAGGGAACGGGGTCGTTCCGTATCTCCGCCGTCCGCCCGGCCGCCGTTAGGGTGGGCGAATGGACATCGGATTCGGCGCCCCCGTCTCGGGCGCGTGGGCTACACCGGAGAATCTAGCGGCATTCGCCTCGGCTGCTGAAATCGCTGGCTATCACTCGCTGTGGAGTTTCCAGCGACTGCTCGTCCCGGCCGGGTCGGCAATGGAACCGGTCTACCAGAGCGTGCTCGACCCGATGGCGGCGCTGGCCTTTGCTGCCGCCGTGACCAGCAGGATCAGGCTGGGCGTCGCCATCATCAACCTGCCGTTCGTCTCGCCGGGCTACCTGGCCAAGCAGGCCGCGTCGCTTGACGTGCTGTCGGGCGGCCGTCACGACCTCGGCCTGGGCATCGGCTGGATGCCCGCCGAGTTCGCGCTGACCGGCGCGGACATGGCGCGCCGCGGTGCGCGGGCGGCCGAGTACGTGCAGGTGCTGCGCACGCTGTGGGCGGGCGGCACGGACTCGCCGATCCACGGCGGGTTCTACGAGGTGCCGCCCGGTGCGCAGCTGCCGCGGCCGATTCAGCCCGGTGGCCCGCCTATCTTGCTCGGCGGCATGGCGGCACCGGCGCTGCAGCGGATCGGCCGGATCGCCGACGGCTGGGTCACCTCCAGCCGGACCGACCTGTCGAAGGTTGACACGCTGATCGCGGTGGTGCGGGAGTCAGCGGTGGCGGCGGGACGGGATCCCGACGCGCTGCGCTACGTCTGCCGCGGGGTGGTCCGGGCCGGTGCGCCAGTGACCGGGCCCGACGGGCAGCGCTTGCCGCTGTCCGGCAGCTACGACCAGATCCGGGCAGACACGCAGCGGCTCGGCGAGCTCGGCGTGACCGAGGTGTTCTACGACGTCAACTGGGACCCGCTGATCGGCTCGCCGGACGCGCACGTCCCAGCGGCCATCGAGCGCGCGCAGGAGATCCTGCACGCGCTCGCCCCGTGACCGGTACGGCCGACCGGCCCGTGGCGACCCCGGTCCAGGTCGTGCCCTACGACGAACGCTGGCCCGGCCGGGCTGCGGCCGAGCTGGCCGCCCTCCGCGCGGCGCTTGGCCCGCTGGTTCGCCACGCCGACCACATCGGCAGCACGGCAGTGCCGGGCATGGCCGCCAAGGACGTGCTCGACCTGCAGCTGTCGGTTCGCGACCTCGACGCGGCCGCGGCAGCGTTCGGCGCTCCGCTCGCCGCCCTGGGCTACACCCGGCTGCCCTTCGAGCGCGATCACGTGCCGGCCGGCGACGACAGCGACCCGGCGTTGTGGGTGAAGCGGTACTGGCACCGCCGAGGCCATCCGGCCGGGGATGTCAACCTGCACGTCCGCATAGCTGGCTCGCCCAACGAGCGGCTGGCCCTGCTATTCCGCGACTGGCTGCGCGCACACCCGCCGGCGATCGCCGCCTACGCGCGATTCAAGGCGGAGCTCGCCCGGGCGGTCGTCGGTCTCGACGTCCACACCGAGATCAAGGACCCGGTCGTCGACCTCGTCGTCGCCGCTGCCGCCGGGTGGGCCCGCGACACCGCGTGGCAGCCACACGCCGATCGCGGCTGACCTGCGCCTTGGGTCGAGCGGAGCGCAGCAGACCTCAGTGGCGTCGGCGTAGCGCCGGGTCGGTGAGCGCCGGCGGCACGTAACTGCCGTCGGCCGGATTCAAGTTGACGCCGGGCGGCACGATCTCGTCGATCCGGTTCAGCAGGTCGGCGGGCAGGCCCTCGGGCGCGCCGAGCTGGCTCTCTAGGTGCTCCATCGTCCGCGGGCCGAGGATGGCCGAGGTCACGGCCGGGTGGCTGACCACGAACCCGAGCGCTAGGTGGATCAGCGACATGCCCGACTCGGCGGCCAGCTTCGCCAGCTTGTCGGCGGCTTCCAGCTTGGCCTTGTTACCCGGCACGCTCATGTCGAACCGCTGCGGCAGCCGTCGCGACCGCTTGCTCGCGGGCAGGTCAGAGTCGAGCCGGTACTGGCCGGACAGCCAGCCGCTGGCGAGCGGTCCCCACGTGATCACACCGAGCCGATGGCGCTGGCAGGCCGGCAGCACGGCGGCCTCGACGGCGCGCACGAGGATCGAGTAAGGCGGCTGCTCGCTCACGAACCGCTCCCGGCCCCGGCGCTCCGCGGTCCACTGTGCCTCGACGATCAGGTCGGCCGGGAACGTGGAGGTGCCGGCGTAACGGATCTTGCCGGCCCGGATCAGGTCTGACAGGGCACCGAGCGTCTCGTCGATCTCGGTGTCCGGGTCCGGCCGGTGGATCTGGTACAGGTCGATGTAGTCGGTGCCGAGGCGGCGCAGGCTGGCATCGCACTCCCGGGTTAGCCAGCGCCGCGAGTTGCCACGCTGGTTGACGTCCTTGCCCATGACACCGTGCGCCTTGGTCGCGAGCACCACGTTGTCTCGCCGGCCGTCGGCGAGCGCCTTGCCGACAATGACCTCGGACTCGCCCTCGGAGTACACATCGGCGGTGTCGATGAAGTTGATGCCCGCGTCGAGCGCCCGGTGGATGATCCGGACGCCCTCATCGTGGTCGGGATTGCCCCACGTGCTGCCGAACATCATCGCGCCGAGACAGAAGGGAGTAACCCGGACGCCGGTAGAGCCGAGTACGCGCGTGTCCATGCAGTAACCCTACGAGGCCCGGCAGCCGCACGGCTGCGGTCCGGCAACACACCAATGGGTGTGAGTTTTCTATGGCTCTGGAGCCATAGCACCCTACACCCATGGGCGCGGAAACGCGCGTGCGCGAGCGGGCCGCGAGTCAGGGCGGCTGGCGGACTGATCCTGGTAGCGGCAGCATGCCCAGCTCGATCGCCCGGGTGACAGCAGCGGTCCGGTCGGACACGCCAAGCTTGCTGAACGCGCGGAGCAGGTGCGTCTTCACCGTGGCCTCGCTGACGAAGAGCACCTTGCCGATATCGGCGTTGGTCTGGCCGCGACCGACGAGCGTCAGCACCTCGGTCTCCCGGCGCGACAGCGGCTCGACGACGGGCCGGCGCAGGTGCGAGACCAGGTGGCTGGCCACCGTCGGGCCGAGCACCGTCTCACCGCGCCCGGCCGCACGGATCGCGGTCACGAGTTCCTGCCGTGGCGTGTCCTTAAGCAGGTAGCCGGTGGCCCCGGCTTCAACCGCCCGGACGATGTCGGCGTCTGTCTCGTATGTGGTCAGCACCACGACTTGGGTGCCCGGCAGCGCCGCGGTGATGCCCGCGGTGGCTCGGACGCCGTCGCCGCCGGGCATCCGCAGGTCCATCAGCACGACGTCCGGCCGGTGTCGCTCGGCCATGACGATAGCCTCGTCGCCGGAGGCTGCCTCGGCCACGACCCGGATCCCCGGCTCCGCGGCCAGCATGCCGCGCAGGCCCTCGCGCACGACGGGGTGGTCGTCGACGATGAGCACGGCCAGCGGCCGGGCCGACTGGGCTGCCAAGCCGAGCCCGTTCCGCTCGGATTCCGGCGGGCGCGCCTCGCCGGTACTCAAGCGGGCACCTCCACCTGCACCGACGTGCCATCGCCCGGCGCGCTGCGCACGGTTACGATGCCGCCAGCCTCCGCCACCCTGCCGCGCATCCCGCGCAGCCCGTATCCGCCGTTCACCAACGCGGGGTCGAACCCGACGCCGTCGTCGGTCACCTCCAGTCGCACCACGTCGGCGCCGTAGCGCAGCAGAACCGTCACCGTGCGGGCGGACGCGTGCTTGCGCACGTTGGCCAGTGCTTCCTGGCCGGTGCGCAGCAGCACAACCTCGATTGCGGCGGGCAGTGCCCGGTCCGGGCCGTCGATCTCGAAACGAGCGTCAATGTCGAGCTCGGCAGCCGATCGCCCGGTGATCCGGCGCAGCGCGTCGGTGAGCGTCCCGGCCTGAAGCTGAGCCGAGGCGAGCCCGCTCACCAGGGTCCGCGCCTCGGCGAGGTTATCCCGTGCGGTCTGGGCGGCCAGTTCGAGCTGCACGCTGGCGGTGCCCGGCGACCGTTCGAGCTGCGCCTCGGCCGCCTGCACCAGCATCAGGATGCTGGAGAACCCCTGCGCGAGGGTGTCGTGGATCTCGCTGGCCAGCCGCTGCCGCTCCGCCAGGGCTCCTGCTTCGCGGCTGACCGCGGCCAGCTCCGCCCTGGTTGCTTCGAGCTGAGTGATGAGGTCGGCGCGTTCCGTGCTCTGCTCAATGATGCGCAGCATGTACCCGCTGTAGACCACGGCGAAGGCGATGCCGAAGGCGGCCAGCCCGATGGCAATCGCGACCCCGGACGCCGAGTGATCGGCGTAGCCAACCGAGGCCGCGCCGATCAGGTTCAGCGCGACGGCTGGCACGATGGCCCGCCGGGCAGTGGTCACGTGGTAGCACTGCGGGCACAGCGCGAAGGCCAGGTACCAGGTGTTGGCGTCCTGGCTCGCCGCCACGGCAAACAGGGCGACGATGCCAGTGAGGTAGACGGTGCCCCGGACAGAGGGCTTGGACTCGGCCGACAGGATGTGCGGCCGTCCGACGAGCAGGTACCAGGGCAGCATCGCGGCCAGCGCGGCGAGGCCGACGATCCGCTGGGTGCCGTGGCTGCTGACCTCGACGATGATCAGGCCCGCGACGAAGACGATGGC
>JBAUAR010000604.1:0-4046 GCA_049675875.1 Streptosporangiaceae bacterium | reverse complement strand
GCGGCGATCTCCGCCGGGTCTCCCGGCGCCACCGGAACCGGCGAGTGCCACCAGCCGAGCACCGGCGTCACCCGGAAGTTGCTGCGCCAGATGTACAGCTCTGGCAGCACGGCCAGCACGCGCACGCCGGCCGGATCCAGGCCCGTCTCCTCGGTCGCCTCGCGCAGCGCCGCCGCAGTAGGGCCGCCGTCTGCCTCGTCGATCGCACCGCCGGGAAACGCCGGCTGTCCCGCGTGATTGCGCAGCTCGGCGGCCCGTTCGATGAGCAGCAGATCGGGCCCGGCCGGGCCATCCCCGAACAGGATGAGCACCGCTGCTGGCCGTCCGCCCACCTCCGGCGGCCGCAGTCGATCCGGCACCGTTGCCGTCGCCGCCGCAGTGGCCAGTGACGCCAGCCAGCCGGGCACGCGGTCGGCCGCCCCGGTGCCGCGCTCGCCGTCCAGGCAGCTCACGAAAACGGTCCGGCCTTGACGAGTTTGCGCGCCGTCGCCGCGTCCACCGGGCCGGTGCCGAACGACGGACAGAGCGCAGCGAGCGTGCACGCCCCGCAGGCGGGCCGGCGCGCGTGGCAGACCCGGCGACCGTGCCAGATGAGGTGATGCGACAGCAGCGTCCAGTCCGACTTCGGGAACAGCGCCCCGACGTCCCGCTCGATCTTGTCCGGGTCGGTCTGCGTGGTCCAGCCGAACCGGCGTGCCAGTCGCTGGAAGTGGGTGTCCACCGTGATGCCGGGCACGCCGAATGCGTTGCCGAGCACCACGTTCGCCGTCTTGCGGCCGACTCCGGGCAGCGAGTCGAGGTCGTCCAGCCGACTCGGGACCTCGCCGCCGAACCGGCCCGTGATGGCGGCGGACAGGCCGATGATCGACTTTGCCTTGGCCCGGAAAAAGCCGGTGGGCTTGAGCATCTCCTCGAGCTCATCCGGGTTCGCCATTGCCAGGTCGTCCGGCGCGGGGTACTTGGCGAACAGCGTCGGGGTGGTCATGTTGACCCGCTTGTCGGTGGTCTGCGCCGACAGCACCGTGGCGATGAGCAGCTGGAACGGGTTCTCGAAGTTCAGCTCGCAGTGCGCGTTCGGGTAGGTCTCGGCCAGGATCCGGTTCATCTGCCTGGCCCGCCGAACTAGCCCGAGCCGGGTCTCGTTCTGCCACTTGCGGGCTCGGGGCCGCCCGGTCGTCGCTGTCGCCATACCGGCCAGCGTAGAGCCTCGCCGACCGGGCTGAGCCGGGCTAATTCCCGCTGCCAATCCAGCCCCGGCGATGGAACAGCCAGTACAGGGCTGCGACCGCGATGACCTCGCTGCCGATGCCCACGATCAGGAACGTCGGCAGGCCGCCCAGGTGCGCTACCAGCCAGGCGAAGTTCTGGCCGAAGAAACCGGTCAGGAACGACAGCGGCAGGAAGATCGTGGCGATGATGGTGAGCTGCTTCATCACCTCGTTCAGCCGGTTGGACACCATGGACAGGTAGGCCGACATGCCGTTGCTCAGCAGGTCGCGGTAGGTGTCGATCATGTCGCTGATCCGGATCAGGTGATCGTAGAGATCGCGCAGGTACGGATCGCTCTCCGCGGTCGTACCGGGCAGCTCCACCATCCCTGATACCAGCGATGCCATCATGTCGCGCTGCGGTGCCACCAGCTTGCGCGCATTGACCAGCCACCGCTGCATATCAAAAAGCTGGGCCAGCTGCTGGTCGGTCGGCTTGGCGAAGATCTGCTCCTGCAGCTCATCGATGCGGTCATCCAGTGCCGACAGCGGCGGAAAGTAGCTGTCGACCAGGCCGTCGACCAGGTTGTGGAGCAGAATCAGCCGGGTCGGCCGGTTACCCGTCGGCAGCCGGCCGCCGGGCTTGTCCAGCCTGCCGCGCAGCTGATCGATGGACGGGCAGCCGTCTTTTCGCACCGTCATCAGGTAGTCCGCCGCGACGAAGAAGTGCACCTCGGAGAAGGACTTGCCGTCGGCCGCGAGCCCGTAGTTCACCAGGTAGACCATGTCGCCGAAGTCCTCGACCTTGGGCCGCTGGCCGAACTCGGTGACGTCGTCGATCACCAGCGGGTGAAACTGGAAGACATCCCGCAGCATGGCGATGCCGTCGTCGTCGGCGCGTTCAAGATCGAGCCAGAGCAGCGACTTGTCTCTCAGCGCCCGCTCGACCCCCGCGACGCTCGCGGGCGCCGTCGACCCGTCCAGCAGAACCAGCTTCCCCTCCACGACCGTAGTCTCCCAGAGATTCGCCACTGACCGCACGCGCTAGGGTCGCGCCGCTAGCGGGTACAACCGCGATCATGCGGCCCGGCGGGGGACGAGAATGACGCTGCTTGCAGGCGCCAGCACTGCCGAAACGAGCACGACGTTCCCGACCGTGATGAATCACGTGGCCCAGGGGTTCGAGGGTCTCGGGGCAGCGGTCCTGGTCGCCGGCGTGGTGTGGTCGGTCGTCCTGGCCGTCCTAGCCTGGCGTCGCACTGGCCGCCCGGGTCGTGCTTATACCGCGCTCCGGCAGGCATTCGGCGGCTCGCTGCTGCTCGGCCTCGAGGTCCTCGTTGCCGCGGACCTGATCAGGACGGTCGCGGTGGCGCCGACCCTCACCAACGTCCTGGTACTCGGGCTGATCGTGCTCATCAGGACATTCCTGTCCTTCTCGCTGGAGACGGAGATCGAGGGCGTCCCGCCCTGGCGCCGGGCGGTCACCAGCGGCGCCGGCACCATCAAGCGCGCCGCCGACGCAGCGCGCGGGCCCGATATTCGCTTACTCAGGGCACCGGGGACGCGTTAGCGCAGGCCGGCGAACAGGTCCGTCTCCGGCACCGAGGCTCCGGTGGTGTCAGTGACCCGGACGAAGCTCTCCGCGCCGAAGGCTGACTCGGCGACTTCCGGCGGCAGCTTGCTGAACCAGGAGTCCTGAATCTGGCTGTAGTGCGCGAGCAGTGCCTCCCGCTTCCGCGCCAGCACCGGCCGGATATCCACGGTCGTGGTGATTCGCGCCTCCGCCTCGGCCGCCTGACGGAGTTGCTCGGGGGTAAACTCGCGCGGATCCGGCACGTCGGCGCCAAGGTCGCGCAGCGCCTCCCAGATCTTGCGCCAGGAGCTGCCGCGCATGGCGATCTCGTAGTACTTGGCCGCGATGCCGGTCTGGGCGGCCGCAGCGGCCGCGGCCCGGGCGGCGTGCACGTGATCCGGATGCTGATACATGCCCTGGTCGTCATAGGAGATGACGACCTGAGGCTGGTAGGTCTTGATGAGCCCGCCGATGCGATGCGCGACCTCGTCGAGCGGCACGTTGCAGAATGCGTCCGGGCGGTTCTTGTAGTCCCAGTCCGGCATCCCAGAGTCGTGATACCCGAGCAACTCGAGCTCGCTCACCCCGAGAATCTGCACCGAGCGCCGCAGCTCGGCCAGCCGCAGCTCGGCCACGGCCTGCTCGTCGTGCCCGGCCTCGCCCGGCTTGATCTGGCCGGGAGCGTCGCCGAACTCCCCGTTCGTGCAGGTCACGACGACGGTCCGGACGCCCTGGTCGGAGTAGCTGGCGAGCACACCGCCCGTGCTCGATGCCTCGTCGTCGGGGTGTGCGTGCACGACCATGAGGGTCAGGGAGTCTGCTGCCATGGCTCCAGCCTGCCGCATCGCCGCACGGGACGCACATCGGGCCGACCGCCGGGGCCGCCTGCCGTGGTAGGCAGGAACCGTGACCAGCCAGGCAGATCCGCGCGCCGCACTCCACGCGCAGCGGCAGGCGGCGCTGGCGCGCATCGGTGCCCTGCAACGCGAGTTCACCGATATCGTCGCCGCGGCCGCGGCCGCGAATGGCGACGACGAGCACGATCCCGAGGGCGCCACGATCGCGTTCGAGCGCCAGCACGTCGCCGCGCTGCTCAGCCAGGCGCGCGAGTACCTCGGCCAGCTCGATACGGCGCTGCTGCGCGTCGATGCGGGCAGCTACGGCAGCTGTGCTCGCTGCGGCGCACCGATTCCGGCCGAGCGGCTCGCGGCCCGTCCGGCCGCTGTCACTTGTGTCGGCTGCGCCGCGCGCGGTGCGCGCGGCTC
>JBAUAR010000603.1:0-10918 GCA_049675875.1 Streptosporangiaceae bacterium | reverse complement strand
GGTGGACGCGGACGGCTGGGTGATCCTGCTGTTCGAGGACGTCGAAGGCCAGCTGCCGGCGCAGCCGTGGCGGAGTGACGAGCTCGCCAGGGTCCTCGCTGCGATGACCGATCCGGCGGCCGCCCTGAGCCCGGCCCCCATCGAAGCGCCGTCAGCGGCCGTCCGGTTCCGCAGCCTGGGTCATGGCTGGCGCGATCTCGCCGACGCCGGCGCCGGAGGTGACGAACTTGCGGACGTCAGCCCGTGGGCGCGCGACCGGCTCGCGGGCCTGGCCGAGATCGAGGAGTCCTGGGAAGCGGCCGTCGTCGGCAGCTCGCTGGCGCACGCCGACATCAGGGCCGACAACATCCTGCTCACGCCGGATCGGGTCGTCTTCGTCGACTGGCCGTGGGCATGCCTCGCGAAA
The DNA here is from genome assembly GCA_049675875.1 of Streptosporangiaceae bacterium. Taxonomy (GTDB): domain Bacteria; phylum Actinomycetota; class Actinomycetes; order Streptosporangiales; family Streptosporangiaceae; genus JAJYUU01. The sequence goes on along the minus strand of JBAUAR010000603.1, from coordinate 10,512 downwards.
CCGTGGTTCGACCTCATCGCCCTGCTGCCCAGCGTGGCGCTTAACGGCGGTCCGCCACCTGAACAGGTGCTGGCCAGCCACCCGCTGGCCGACGGCGCCGATCCAGACGGAGTGACGACGGCTGTCGCCGCGCTTGCCGGCATGTGGATCCACCTCGCGCGCCAGCCTGATCCGCCCGGCATACCGACGCTACGCGCGTTCCAGCGCGCCCACGGCGCCGTCGCCCTGGACTGGATGACACAGCGCCTGCGCACCTCGTCGGCGGGACTCGGGCTAGGGTGACGCATGCCTAGGTGGCTCACTGATCTCCCCGCCCTCATCGCCGCCGCACCCGGCGGGAACTAGCCGGCCGTGCCTAGCCTGGTACCCCAGCACGACCGGGACGCCGGCGGCGCAGCCGACGTGCTCGCCGCAAAGGCCGCACTGCGCCAGGAAGTCTGGGACGCGATGCGTGCTGCGAAGGTGGCGAGGTTCCCTGGCGCGGCCGGCCGGATCCCGACCTTCAGCGGCGCCGAAGCGGCAGCCGAGCGACTGCGCGGGACGGCAGAGTGGCGGGCTGCCGGCGCCCTCAAGGCCAACCCGGACTCGGCCCAGCTGCCCGTCCGGCAGCGCGCGCTGGAGGACGGCAAGACCGTCTACATGGCCGTGCCGGGGCTGTCCGGGCCGGAGCCGTTCTTCGCCCTGGATCCGGACCACCTCGCCGAGCCACCGCGTGCGGCGGCGTCGATTAGCGGCGCGGCCCGGTCAGCTCGCCGGGTCACGCTCGACGAGCTGACGCCGGTCGACCTTGTCGTGATGGGCTGCGTCGCAGTCGGGGAGGACGGGGCGCGGCTCGGCAAAGGCGGCGGGTTCGCCGATCTGGAGTACGCGCTCGCCAGCTCCGCCGGCCTGATTGGGCCACTCACCCTGTGCGTGACCACCGTGCACGAACTCCAGGTGCGACCGGCAGGGACGATCCCGCTCACCGATCACGACGTGCCGGTGGACCTCATCGTGACACCCGACCGGATCATCGACTGCCGGCCACGACGCGGCCCGCGACCGCGTGCCGGTATCCGCTGGGCGGATCTGACCGAGGCGAAGATCGCGGCAATTCCGCTGCTGGCTGCACAGCGCGCAGGCATGGCCTGACCCGCAGCCAGCACGGGCGGCGTTACGGTATCGGAACCAACCGGTCCACCCGGCGACACCGGGTGGCAGAGGGGCGGCACCGCATGGGAAGGCTGGACGGCAAACGCGCTGTTATCACTGGCGCGGCGAGCGGGATCGGCGAGGCGACGGCACGACTGTTCGTGGCCGAGGGTGCCAGCGTGCTGCTCGCCGACGTCGACGCCGCGCGGGGCGAGCGGCTCGCGGCCGAGCTAGGGGAACGAGCCGCGTTCGCCGTTACCGATGTAGCGCGCGAGGCGGACGTCGACAGGGCCGTCGCCACGTGCGTCGCCACGTTCGGCGGCCTCGACGTCATGTTCAACAACGCCGGGGTGCCTGGCTCGGTTGGCAGCATTGAGGACATCGACGTCGCGGCCTTTGACCACACCGTCGGGGTGCACCTGCGCGGCGTCTTCCTCGGTGTCCGTGCGGCGGCGAGGGTCATGCGGCCGCAAGGCCAGGGGAGCATCATCAACACCTCAAGCGTTGCCGCGTTCCGGGCGAACATGGCCGGTCACGATTACAGCGCGGCGAAGGCCGGCATCAGGCAGCTCACCGTGACGGCCGCGAACGAACTCGGCGAGCACGGCGTCAGGGTCAACGCGGTCTGTCCGGGAGCGGTCGCTACGGCCATCTTCGGCCGCGCGGCCGGGCTGGACGGCGACGCCGCGCAGCGCACCGTCGAGTTGATGACCCTGGCGCTGGCCGATGTGGCCCCCATCCGGCGGAGTGGGCAGCCGACTGACATTGCCGAGACCGTACTCTGGCTCGCCAGCGATGCTTCCAGTTACGTCAACGGTCAGGCGATCGTGGTCGACGGCGGGCTGCTGACCGGCTCGCTGCGGCGCAACCGGCCCGCCTCGGACGAGATGCTCGCGCTGCTGCGACAGACGGCCGACAAGGCGGAAGCCTGACCGGTGCGTCACGCCCGGCAAGTCTGCTACAGCCGGGCGAGCGCCTCGCGCAGCGGATCCAGGCCCATTCCGCCCAGGGCCAGCGCCTGGCTGTGGAACTGCTTGAGGCTGAAGTCCGCGCCCTTGCGCTGACGGGCCTCGTCCCTCGCCTGCAGCCAGATCCGCTCGCCGAGTTTGTAGGCCGGCGCCTGGCCTGGCCAGCCGAGGTAGCGGTTCAGCTCGAACCGCAGCATCTTGTCTTCCATGTGCACGCGGGAGCGGAGGAACTCCCAGGCCAGCTCGGCATTCCAGGTCTCGCCGTCATGCCATCCGGTGCCCGCGGGGATGGGCAGCGCCAGGTGGACGCCGAGGTCGACAACGACCCGGGCCGCGCGCAGCAGCTGAGCATCGAGCATCCCGAGAAGATTGCCGGGGTCGGAAAGGTAGCCGAGCTCTTCCATCAGGCGCTCCGCGTACAGGGCCCAGCCCTCGCCGTGCCCGGAGACCCAGCACATCTGGCGCTGCCAGCGGTTCAGTGACTCTTGCTCGGCGATCGCCTGACTTACCTGCAGGTGGTGGCCAGGGACGCCTTCGTGATAGATCGTCGTGACTTCTTTCCACGTCGAGAACTGCTCGACGCCGTCCGGCACCGACCACCAGATTCGGCCCGGCCGCGTCCAGTCCTCGGTCGGACCCGTGTAGTAGATCCCGCCCTCGTTGGTCGGCGCGATCATCGCCTCGATCCGGCGGGCGGGCTCCGGGATTTCGAAGTGGGTACCGTGCAGTTCGCCGATCGTGGCGTCGGCGAAGTCCTGCAGCCACGACCGCAGGTTCTGCCGACCGGCGATCTGCCTGGCCGGGTCGGCGTCCAGCGCTGCGACCGCCTGCTCTACGGTGCCTCCGGGTACGATCAGCCGGGCAACTCTGGCCATCTCCGCGTCCAGCCGGTGCACCTCGTCCCAGCCCCACGCGTACGCTTCGTCCAGGTCGATCGTCGCGCCAAGGAAGTACCGCGAGGCCCGCGCGTACCTCGGCCGGCCCACGCCGTCCCGCCCGGGTGCCAGTGGCAGCAGCTCCGATTCCAGGAACGCGCCAAGCTCGGCGGTGGCCGCCCTTGCCGTCTCCGCCGCCCGCTGCAGGTCGGCCAGCATGGCGCCGGTCGCGCCGATGCGCTCGACCAGGCTTGAGTAAAAGCCCGTCCCTGGCGCCGACCACGTAGCGCACTGCTTCGCGCACTCCTCGATCTGACGGCGCGCAGCTACCCGCCCCGCCGCCGCCGCCGCACGGTAGGTATCACACAGCCCGGCATAGGCCGCGGGCACCGCCGCCATCCGGCCGGCGATGTTGCGCTGTGCCTCCGCACCGTCGACCGGCATCACGTCGAAGACCCCGCGCACCGACTGGATCCCGCTCGCGATCACGTTGATGTCGCTGAAGACATCGCCCGCGTCGTACTGCTCGACAGCCAGCCCGAGCCGCTCCAGCATCGCTGCCCGAGCGACCCGGTCCCGGTAGCTGTCGGGCTCGGTCCGGCTCAGTTCGGCGATCGTCACGCGGTCCAGGCCGGCTCGCTCGGCGAAGCCAGCCGGGCTCAGGTCGGTCATCCTCGCGTCGTGCCCGGCGATCCCGGCCTCCGTGGCCATGATCGGATCGAGTTCGGCGGCGTCGTTGACATACTTCTCCGCGATGTCGTTAATAGTGCTCATAACAGGACACGCTACCCAAGTTCCGGCCGGGCCGGAGAAGTCGCGGCGCGGGCTCTGACCGGTCAGGAGGCCGCCGTTTCCTCCCAGGGCGTAACGTCCAGCCGCTGTGCGTAGAGCTGCTCGTAAAACGGCCGGTGGTGGGCGGCAGCCCGACGGCCGCGCAGTAGGCCGCCATTGTCGCTTCGGGTCGTGTTACTAGGTCGTCGGAGTCAATGACAACCGAAGCGTTCCCCCGGCATCGCGGACAGCGTCCTGCACCGTGCACAGCGTCTCCAGTCCGATCGAGTTGATGTTCATGCCGGGGAACAGCGCATAGCTCGAGGCTGCGATCTCCTCGGGACGGCGGATGAGGAACGCATGCCGGGCCTCAGCGAGGAAGAGCCGGTCGGCTAGCACGTGCCGGAGTTAGACGATCGGGGGGTGGTCCTTCAAGAAGACGCTCATGCTATGCGTCTCAGCAGTCAGCCAGGCGAGGAGCCCGCCGTGATGTGCGGCGGGTCAGCGGATCCTCGCCCCGCCAGGCGTGCAGCTTGTCGCCCCAGCCGTTGCCGGCATCATCGCCGAATGAGCGAACCAGCGCCGCCTGGCGCCGGCTCGGCCAAACGCTGCGTCGTGTCGCCGCTGATTCTGCCTGGTGATCGGTCACTGCCTTTGCCGGTATACGGTGATGGCGTGCCGTCGGCTAACGGTCAGGACTACCGGGACCTTGCGCGGTCCCTTGTGCGGTTGCTCGAAGTGGCGCGCCGGACGTTGAGCGACGAGGAGGTTCCCTCCGAGCTCGTCGGCCGCGTGACCGGCCACCTGGGTTGCGCGTTGTCGGGCGTCGTCGCTGTCCATGACCGGTTCCCGATCTGGGACCACGTGAACGTCCAGCGCGGCGTCGACGCCTACCTGGCGCGTTATGGGACCGCGGGCACCTGGTTTGGCATGGCCACCGGGATGATGCGCCCGCACCAGGATCTGCTGTCCCGGCTCGCGGTCCCCGCTCCCGGGTCAATGGGAAAGGCGGGTAGCGCGAGCTACAGCACCGCGGCGGCGGGGCCGGATACCGATACTGAGGTGGTGGCGCTCGGGCTGATCGCCACCACCGCGCCGGGCGGCGCGCCGGTTGTGATCGGCATACGCGCCGAGCGCGAGTTCGGGCCGCCTTACGGCGATCTGGAGATCCTGGCGGCGGGCCGGGACGCGGCGTCAGCCACCCGGACCGAGATCTCGCGACTGTCGGCTGAGCACAACGTGTTCCGCGGACAGGTGCTCAGCTTCGCCGAAAGCGAGCACCACGGCAACGAGCTGGTGTCCTTCCTGCCCCGGATTCCACTGGGCGCCGGCGAGGTGGTGTTTCCCGCCGGTGTTCTGGAGTCCATCGAACAGCACGTGGCCGGCGTGGGCGATCTCACTGGTGAACTGCGGGAAGCCGGCCAGCATCTCAAGCGCGGCCTGCTCCTGTACGGACCGCCAGGGACCGGCAAGACCCATACGGTGCGCTACCTGACGGGCAAGCTCACCGGTACCACCGTCATCTTGCTCACCGGCCGGTCCATCCGGTTCGTGGAGTCCGCCGCCGCGCTCGCCCGCCGCCTGCAGCCTTCCATGGTGGTGCTGGAGGACGTCGACCTGATCGCCATGGACCGTGCCTTCTCCGACGGGCAGAATCCCTTGCTGTTCACGCTGCTCGATGCGATGGACGGGGTGGGCTCCGACGCGGACGTAACGTTCGTGCTGACCACAAACCGGGCCGACATTCTGGAGCATGCACTCGCCGACCGGCCCGGCCGGGTGGACCTCGCCATCGAGATCCCGCGGCCGGACGCGGCGTGCCGGGAACAGCTGTTGCGCCTTTACACCCGCAACGTGGCGTTCGACGGCGACCGGTCGGTGGTTGTGGCGGCCACCGCGGGGGTAACGGCCTCCTACATCAAGGAGCTCGTTCGCCGCGCCGTTCTCGCCGCGCTACGTGCGGGCGACCGGCCACCGCTGCTGCGCCAGCTGCATTTCGATCAGGTACTGGCGCAGATGAACGCCGAGCATCAGTCGCTCACCCGTTCGCTGCTCGGCGGTGACGCCGAGCCAGGCGCCGCGCGCCCGCTGCCCACCGTCCGGCGGGCCCGCAGATAACGGCACGAGCCACGCTAAGACTGCGGAAGGGACCGGCGTTAGTGCGGCCGGGGCGCGGTGTTGGTCAGGCAGCCTCGCGGACCGGCAGCAGATCCGCTGCGGCCGATGCGGTGGTGGCTGGCACGGCGGTGGGGAGGTACAGGCAGCCGCAGAGGTCGCTGGTCAGCTGCCGGATCCAGCGCATCCGGTCTGCTGCTTCTTCCGGGTGGTCACCGAACTCCTGAGCCACGCGGCTGATGCACCCGGCCGCGCTCAGACGTCGGACCGTGCTGCCAATCGCCTCGGTGACTGTCTCGGCCGTCGGCACGTCAGAGGGCTGCAGCGATGAGGCAAACAGTGCTTCGCAGACGGCCTCGTTCACATGCATCCTCGTCACGGTAGCCCTCCGGGGGATCAGGGGACGGATTTCGTCGCCCCGCTGGCCAAGCAGTCGCAGTTACTTGTGAGTAGGACGCGACGACACACTGATTCCGTTGCGTGATCTGGGTCACCTTCGGCGCCGCTGTTGCCGTCACGCGCGGCTCGGACCGCGTCAGGTCAGCTCGGCGCCTGCTCGCCGGTCCGCCGGCACAGGACCATTCGCCGCAACACCCTACAAAAGGACTATCTCGCTGCGCTGGCAGAGGGCGGCTCGGTCGGCCATGATGGTCAGGATGGCAGCCACAACACGTCGCCCTGGCGACGAAACTGAGCGGCAGTTCGGCTGGCAGGACATGTTCGTCGGCCCGGATGCCGACCCGCGGGGGATCGGCGGCATTTTCGTCCATCACGGTGACGAGCGCACCGTACTCGCCGGGTTTCTGCACGACTACCGGCTTACATTGGAGCTCAAGTGCGCAGGCCTCGACGCCGACGCGCTGGCCCGCCGTTCGGTCGAGCCGTCCGACCTCTCGCTGCTCGGCCTGGTGCGTCACCTCTCGGACGCCGAGCGGTACTGGTTCCGCCAGGTGATGGCTGGCGAGGATGCTCCGGCTCGCTATCGGCAGAGCGCCGGCGACGCCCGCGACCAGGCCTTCAGCGAGGCCGTGTCCGACCCGGCCGCGGTAGCGCTGGCCTGGGAGAACTGGCGGGCCGAGGTCGCTTTCGCTGAGCGCTTCGTCGGTGCTGCCGACGACCTCGGCAATACCAAGCCTTACGTTGGCCGCGGCGGGCACCAGGGCCAGGTGTCGCTGCGGGAAGTGCTCGTCCACATGATCGAGGAATACGCCCGTCACATCGGCCACGCCGACCTGCTGCGGGAGCGCATCGACGGCAGGGTGGGGTTGTGACCGAGCTGTGCCCGCGGCCGACAGCCTGCTATCGCTCGTAGACGACGAAGGATGTGCGGTGGGCGACCTGGTCGTACAGCGAGCGCGCCGGGGCGTTGAATTCCTGGGTCTCCCAGTAAGTGCGGGCAGCGCCGCGCCGACGCGCTTCGGTGAAGGTCGCCTCGAGTAGCTGGCGCGCCGTGCCGGTGCCGCGCGCAGCCGGGGCAACGAACAGGTCTTCCAGGTAGCAGGAGGGATCAGCGGACCAGGTCGAGGGGTGGAATACCAGGTGGGCCAGTCCCACCAGCGCGTCCTGCTCATCGGTGGCGACCAGGCCGATCATCCCATCGGTCTGGTCGCAGAGCCTGCGGAAGGTCGCGGCGGTGACCTCACCGCTCACCTCCGCGCGGTAGAACCGCAGGTAAGCCAGCCACAGCTGTTCCCAGGGCGCAACGTCCGCCGCTGTCAGTGCTCGGATCATTCGTGCCTTCCTCGTGGCTGAGACTTGCCAGCGCCGCCATGACCGCGGCATTGCGTGCTCCCCAGAGCGGCACCGGCGGCAGGCACGATCATCCTCTCGTGCGGCGGGCCGGATGGCGCAGCCGCGCGAAACCAGTTGGACCGAATCGGCCCTCCCTGACATGGTGGGGTGCCATGCGCCAGGAGGACATCTGGGATCACGAGGCAGCCCGGGGATATGACACGCCGGGCACGGGCATGTTCGCGCCGGAAGTGATCGGGCCGACTGTGGAGCGGCTTGCCGGACTGGCCGCTGACGGCCGGGCGCTGGAGTTCGCCATCGGCACCGGCCGCGTCGCCATTCCGCTTTCTCTGCATGGCGTGCCGGTCACCGGCATCGAGCTGTCGCATCCGATGATCGAGCAGCTCCGCACCAAGGTCGACGAGACGGCCATCCCGGTTATCGCCGGCGACATGGCCACCGCCCGAGCCCCCGGTGCGTACACCCTGGTCTACCTCGTATACAACACGATTTCCAACCTGCTGACCCAGAGCGAGCAAGTGGCGTGCTTCCGTAATGCCGCTCGGCACCTGACGGCCGGCGGCCGGTTCGTCATCGAGTTGTGGGTACCAGAGTTGCGCAAGCTGCCACCGGGACAGCAAGCGATTGTCTGGAATACAGAGCCCGGCTATATCGGCCTCGATACCTATGACGTACTGCACCAGCGCGTCGTCTCGCACCACTTCAGATTTGGCACCGAGCGGCCGGCGAGGCTGTTCCGCAGCCCGCACCGTTATATCTGGCCATCGGAGCTGGACCTGATGGCCCAGCTCGCCGGGTTCGAGCTGGAAGTGCGGCACGCCGACTGGACCGGGACCGAGTTCAGCGCCGAGTCCTCGTCCCACGTCTCGGTCTACCGGCTCGCGACGGCGTCCTAGCAGTACCGTTACTGACCGACGGTGGCCTGTATCCGGGCTGCCGAGATGGCCTGGAGCAGTCGGCCGTAGTCCTGCTCGTTCTGGTCGGCGTAGGCAACCGCGAAGTCCGCGATGGCGTGGTCGAAGTCCTCGCTGCTGCCCAGGTAGCCGGTTATCTCCGCGGCCCGTCCCGTCCGCGCGTGCGCACGCGCGAGTGCCCAGCCGCAGAGCCGACCGTAGTAGTTGAGCTGGTGAGCGTCCATGAGCTGGACGCTCATGCTTCCCTTCATGTCGCGCAACTGGCGTACGTAGTAGTCCTTGGGGCCAGCGATTGCCGGGTTGGCGTCCCTGCTGCCAGTTGCGATGCCGCTCGTCCAGCCCAGGAACGGGTCGGCGGCGGCTTGGGTCAGCCGCTGGCCGCTCACCACCCGCTCGCCCTCATGGCTGAACTCGCTCTTGCCGGCGAACGGCGCCAGCACCGACTCCTGTGCCTCCTTGAGCTGCAGGAACAGTGGCTCGTCTGCGCGGTCGCCGAGCAGTAGCACGACGAAGGCCTCGGTGCCGACCGACCCGACGCCGACGACCTTCCGCGCGAAGTCGCCGAAGTAATAGCGGCGAAGCACCTCACGCTGGTCCGCTCGTAGCGATTCCAGATAGAGCCCGATGGCGTGGCGCAATTCCCGCAGCACGCCGGGGTGGCGCTCGATGGGGTAGCGGACGATCACCGGGTGGGCGGGCCTGATCCGGTACTGACCCTCCACCTGATCGCACATCTTCAGGAAGGCCGTCAGGCTGGTACGACGGCGTGCCTTGGCTATGTCCTTGTGGCGTCGGCGCGCTGCAGCCTTGGGCTGGAGGGCGTCGAACAGGCTCGACACCTCGGCGATGTCGATCCTCGCATACCAGACATCAAGGAAGCGCATCGCGGCGTAGTTCGACATCTCGGTGCGGTAGCTGCGGGTAGCCAGCCGCGCCGCGGTGTGCGCGTCACGGTCGGGCAGCTCCTTGTCGCGAGCAGCGATGGCAAAGCTGGCTGCAAGTCGTTTGACGTCCCACTCAAAAGGAGCCGGGAGTGTCTCATCGAAGTCGTTGACGTCGAAGACCATCTGCCTGTCCGGCGCCGCGAACATCCCGAAGTTCAGCAGATGCGCGTCACCGCATGCCTGCACCCGAATGCCCGCGGCGGGCGTGTGCGCCAGATCCCACGCCATCGGGGCGGCCGCGCCGCGGAAGTAAGCGAACGGCGATGCTGCCATGCGGCCGTACCGGATCGGCACCAGATCTGAAACCCTGGTCCTGGCTTGCTCCTCCAGGATGGCGATGGGATCTGGCCGGTCCGGTGCTGCCTCCCACTGCGAATGGCTCCGGCGGGACGCCAGTTTCCGCTGGTCGCGACCCCGGCGCAGCCACTCCTCCGGGGTGAGTACCTCGTGCGGCGGAGCAAGGACGCCAGGCGAGGTTTTACTCATAGTTCACCGACCCCCGGTGGTGCCGCGGGCCGAGAGCCTGATCTTCTATCTGGGAATCAGCCCGGACCCACGGCTGGCTCGGCAATCGAGCTCGAGTAAATCCTAGGTGACGGCGTGATTACGCACAGTTGCCAGGGTCGCGGCGAGACAGCCAACGCCATCAATGCGAGGGGCGCCGGCGTTCCGATCCGCGCGGCCTGCAAACCCGGCGGCGGCCGGCGCCCGGCAGCGCTGCCGGGCCAGTCTCCGGCGGCAGGCCGCGGGCCAGCACGTTCATCAGGTCGTCGAACACGTCGTCGGGTACCCGGCCGCCTGCCGTCCACTCGGCCCATCGCATGCCAACGAAGTGGCCGAGCCCGGTGTAGATGTAAGCGATAACCTCCGGGTCGTACCGGGCGTCGACTTCTCCGGCCAGCTGAGCTGCCCGTACGCCGCGCGCGTAACCGCGAACCAGGCGCTCGTAGTACGCCCGGAACTCGCCGGGAGCCAGGAACTCGGCCTCCCGCACGATCCGGAAGATCCAGGGGCGCTGCGACATCAGGTCGAAGTAGGCGCG
>JBAUAR010000602.1:0-16837 GCA_049675875.1 Streptosporangiaceae bacterium | reverse complement strand
GGCTGCCGCGGCCGGTCGGGTGGCGCTCGCCGGGCCGCGTCGCCCCGCCGGGCCGATGCGCACCCCCGCCTCGGCGCCCGCCGTGGTGGTGATCGACAACTACGACTCGTTCACCTTCAACCTCGTGCACTACCTCGCGAAGGCCGGCTGCACGGTCGAGGTGGTCCGCAACGACGAGGTGACCGCCAGCGACGTCGTAGCGCTCGGCCCGGCGGGCGTGCTGATCTCGCCCGGCCCGTGCGCGCCGGGCGAAGCCGGCATCAGCATCGACGTGGTCCGCGCCTGCGCTGCTGCCCCGGCGGGCATCCCGCTGCTCGGCGTTTGTCTCGGCCACCAGGCGATCGCGGCCTGCTTCGGCGCGCGCGTCATTCAGGCGCCGCGGCCGGTCCACGGCCAGACCTCCGTCATCACCCATGACGGCCGCGGCATACTGGCCGGACTGCCGCGGCGGTTTCCCGCAACCCGGTATCACTCGCTGATCGTGGCCGAGCCGACGCTGCCCCCGTGCCTGCAGATCACGGCGCGGACCAGCGGTGGACTGCCGATGGGGCTGCGACACGTACAGCTGCCGATCGAGGGTGTGCAGTTCCACCCGGAGTCCATCCTGACCCGCTGTGGCCAGGAGATCGTTGCAGCGTTCGCCGCAACGCTACGGGTGCGCGGGCGCGCCCGTTCCAGCGAGCACCACGGCGAACTCGCCGCGCAGCTCGATTGCGGCTAGCTCAGCTAGCACCACACCGATCGGCCCGCGCCACACTCTCTCGTACCGCTTGCTGAGATCGTTGGCGACGGCCACCTGTCGCTGCTCACCCGCGATCGGCGCCAGCTCGGCCATCGTCCGAACCAGCCGATGCGGCGCCTCGAACACAACGACGGTCCGCGGCTCGAGTGCGATGGCGGCGAGCCGCTCCCGCCGAATCCGGCCTTTGACCGGCAGGAAGCCCTCGAAGCACCACCGGGCCATCGGCAGCCCGCTCACCAGCAGCGCGCAGGTCGCAGCGTCCGGTCCGGGAGCCACCGCGACAACGCCGTCGGCCGCGATTACCGCCCGTACCAGCCGCTCGCCGGGGTCGGAGAGCACGGGCATGCCCGCGTCGGTCACGTAAGCGACGGCGCGGCCCTCGGCGAGCCAGCGCAGGACCCGCGCTGCCTGCCGCTGCTCATTGTGCTCGCGGACGGAGACGAGCACCGGCGGGTGAACGTCGTACGCCGTCAGCAGCCGCCGGGTACGCCGGGTGTCCTCCGCACAGATCACGTCGGCCGCGGCGAGCGTCCGCCGGGCGCGGTCACTGATGTCGGCGAGGTTGCCGATCGGTGTGCCGACCAGCGTCAGCCGCCCGGTCATCGGCCGGTCCGCTCAAGCAAATACAGCGCCTCGCCGCCGAAGGCGGCCCGGCCGGCCAGCACGTACGGCGTGTCCGCGGTGGCCTTACCGATAATTTCGAGCGGGTCGTCGGTAAATCGCCGCCGGGCCGACAGGCTGCCCCGCGGCAGCGATACCACCACCCGCGGTGCGCCGAGCCCGGCAAGCACGTCTCGCGCCGCGCCGCTGCGCTGCTGTTCCAGCGTTGTCAGTGTCTTGAGCAGCAGGACCAGCTCGGCTGGCGGCAGGCGGGCCGGCCGGACCAGGTCACGCGGCTCGGCTAGCACGGCGACCCCGAGCGGCTCGCTAAGAGCTGGCAGCGCCGCGGTGAGGTCGCGGTCGATGTCGCAGCACCAGTAGGTCGCGTCCGGGCCGGTCGCCAGCCACGGGAGAGCCAGCGGGCCGAGCCCGCAGGCGAGATCGGCCACCGCCGACGGCCGACCGCACCACGTCTCGATCTGCTGGTAGAACACGTCGAGCACGGCTGTCCGCTCCGCCGTCGACGCGTGCCGCCGCATCGATGCCAGGCACGCCTCTTTGGCCGGCACCCCGGACCGGATCGCGCTGACGCACGCCTGCACCGCATCGCCGGCCGATCCCGTGACGAACGCACCCACCGCCTGATGCAGCTTGCGCCTGGCGTACTTGACCGCGGCGCCGTGGTCCCGGCACCGGGCCGACGCCTCGTCGGCTATCCGGCGGACGAAGCTTTCATCCAGGCTGGCGTACTTGGCTGACGTCATGACCTGCTGGAGCACTGCAGCCGGGTCAGCCGGGCGCGCCATCGGCACTGCCCTTTCGCACAATGACGATGAGCTCGGTCGGCAGTTCGACCCGATCCAGCGCCCAGCCTTTGCTGGCCGCCAGGCTGGTGAGGCCGGGCAGCAGCCGCCACGTGAATGCCGCGGGCCGGCCTGTCATCGTGCGCACCGGGAACGACACCACGACGACCGGGCTGCGGAGCTCGGTGACCAGCCGGAGCCCCGCGCCTGGCCGCCGGTCCTCCATGTTGTGGTAGGTCTTCAGCACCAGCGCTACGTCCGCGGTGATGGCCTCAGGCCTGACGAGGACGTCGCCGTGCACCACCGAGCAGCGCGGATACCGGCCGGCCAGAAAGGCGCTGCCCAGCTCTACGTAAGCCAGGTTCAGGTCATACCCGGCGTACTCGGCGTCTGTGACATCGCGCAGCCAGGGCATGCTGAACGGATTCAGTGCGCAGGCGAGGTCGGCGACCGAGCGCACTGGCCCCACGGTTTCCAGCAGGGCGGGATAGAAACGGTCCAGGTCGGCAAGCCGCTCGGCGGTGGAAAAGTGAGCGCCGAGCACCGTGCGGCAGAGCTCACGGTGCGTCGGGTCGGTGCCGCCCAGCCCGGCAACGCTGCGCGCCAGGTCCCTGACCCGCCCGGTCAGCAGGTAGCCGGCGACGACCCTGTGCAGCTTGAGCCGGGCGCGGCGTTCCAGGTCGGCCGCGGTCGAGGCCTTCGCGCTCTCCTGCCGCACGATGTCGGCGATGGTGTCGAGGTGCACATCCCGGTACTTGGGTGCCGCCTGGATGCGCTCGACGATGGCCTGCTCGGAAACGTCACGCACCATCGCGCGGCTCCCGCGACGCGCACCCCGAGCGCTGCCGTAGCGCCGTCGTCAGGCGCGTGTAGAAGCGCAGGTTGTGCAGCGAGGCCAGGGTGTGGGCCAGCGAGTCTTCGACCCGGAACAGATGAGCGAGGTAGCCAGCGCTGTACTCAGCGCAGAGCTCGCAATCGCAGTCAGGATCCACCGGGCCGGCCGCGCGCACCCATTTCTCGTCGGACATGCGCGCGATCCGGCTGACTTTGCCGTCCCCGGCGAGGCTCCCCGTGTCCAGCTCGGTGTAGAGCACGCCGCGCCGGGCATTGCGAGTCGGCAGCGTGCAGTCGAAGATCGAGTAGCCGCAGCGCCAGGCGGCGACCAGGCTCTCGGGCGTCCCGATGCCCAGGCCGTGCAGCACCGCGCCCGGCGGCAGCAAGGTGGCCGTCAGCTCGACCTCGTCGACCAGCTGGCCCGCGGCGATGGGATAGCCACCGAAGCCGTAACCGTCGAAGCCGAGGTCCATGAGCGCGTCGGCGCACCGCGCCCGCAGATCGGCGCGCTGGCCGCCCTGGACGACCGCGAACAGCTTCGGGCGCTGCTGCGGAGGCGTGTCAGCGACTACCCGGTCGAACGCCGCCCGGCACTGCGCGGCCCAGCGGATGGTGAGCGCCACGCTCCGCTCCTGCTCGGCGTCCGGCGCGAGCGGATGGGTGCAGTAGTCGAGGCAGTAGACGATGTCGGCGCCAAGGTGCAACTGAGTTTCGATGCAGCTCTTCGGCGTGAGGTCACGGAACCGCTGTTTCGGCGAGAACCGGTAGGACAGCCCGGCGTCGGAGACTGTGGCCAGCCCCTTCTGCCCAGTCAGCAGCGAGAACGCCTGGAACCCCCCGGAGTCCGAGATGACCGGCCCGGACCAGCCCATGAACCGGTGTACGCCGCCGAGCGCCCGCACGACCGATGTGCCCGGCGCAGTGGCCAGGTGTGCCGTGCTGACCAGGATGGTCTCGACCCCGCTGCGGGGCAGTGCGCCCGCCGGAACGCCGCGCACTACTGCTCTCGTCGCGTCGGGCACGAACTGCGGGAGGCTGACGTCGCCGCGCCGCGTCGACAGCACGCTGCTGGTCACCTGGCGCGCTCGTTCCCCCATAGCAGCACGTGCAGCCGGATGGTCAGATCCCAGCCGCGGGCCAGGACGGGCTCGGCTAGCTCCCTGGCAACGTCAGCCATCTCGTCGGCCGCCGTTCCGGCTGGCATGATCATGACGGGGCTGAGCCGCCAGCGCGCCACCACCTCGCCGATGTCATCGAGTTCTGCGGCACCGCTGGCCACGAACTTGAATATCGCCTTCCCGCTGTCCTGGAAGGCCGCGAGCGCGCGGGGCCGAAGCGCCGTCTCGGCGGGAACGCCGCTGCCACGCACCTTGGGTGACACGTTGAACTGGCTGACCAGCTCGGCCACCTCGGGCAGCGGGGAAATCGTGCCGTTCGTCTCGATCTCGGCGGCCCAGCCTCGCTGAGCCGCGGCCCGCAGCAAGGACACCAGGCGGTGCTGCTGGATGAGCGGCTCGCCGCCGGTAATGACGATCCGGTCCACGTCCATCGCGGTCAGCTCGGCGACGATGTCCGCTACCGCTCGCACCGCGAGCTCGGCGGCCGGGCTATACCGCTCCCAGTCCCAGGTGTACGCCGTGTCGCACGCCCACGTCGAGCCGGGGCCGCGGCCGCAGTCGAGGTTGCAGGTACCGAGCCGCACGAATCCAACCCGCTGCCCGAGCGACCGGCCCTCGCCCTGGAAGGTGGGGCCGAAGACCTCGCTCACGAGGAGCTCGCCCGGCCCGGCCACCGGCAGGGCGGATCTGGCCAGCGTCGAGGCAAGCCGGCCTGCCATTACAGTTCCGCCGTCGCCTCGGTCACGATGCCGCCACGGACGTGCTGGGTGAGCGTGACCGTCACCGACCGTGGCGCTACGGCCCGCTGCACTTCTGCGGCGATCTCGGCGGCGAGCGCCTCCGCAAACACCGGCCGGTCGCGGAATGACCACAGGTACAGCTTCAGCGACTTCGACTCGATGCAGCGCTCGTTCGGCTCGTACTCGATCACGACCGACGACAGGTCGGGCTGGCCCGTGACCGGGCAGAGCGAAGTCAGTTCCGCAGAGCTGAACCGCACCCGCGTGCAGCTGGCCGGCGCGGGGAACCATTCGAGGTGGTCCATGGGCCCGCGAGCATCCGTGCCGAGCACGCTCATGGTGCCCGTCCGGGCAGCGTCAGGCATGCGCCCAGTGTATCCGCGCAGCCAGCGCCGGCCCCGCTTGCGCGGCCGGGCTCACGGTAAATGCGCTGGTAGGCTGCATGCGACGAACAGGCAGGTCAAGGTGAGGCAGGCGAGCAAGCGTGGCATCAGACGTCGAAGGACGTCCGGCCCGGGCGGTAGTGCTGCTGAGCGGGGGCCTCGACTCGTCCACGGTGCTGGCGATAGCTCGCGCCGACGGCTTTGAGGCGTATGCACTGAGTTTCCGCTATGGGCAGCGGCATGAGGTCGAGCTGGCCGCCGCCCGGCGGGTGGCAGCGCACCTGGGCGCGGCCGAGCACCGGATCGCGGACATCGACCTGCGGGCCTTCGGCGGATCGGCCCTCACCGACGGAGCAATGAGCGTGCCGCGGCACCAGCCCGGCGACGATCTCGGCGCGGAGATCCCGCTCACCTACGTTCCGGCCCGCAATACGATCTTCCTGTCGTTCGCGCTGGCGTGGGCGGAGGTCCTCGACGCCGCCGACATCTACATCGGGGTCAGCGCAATCGACTACAGCGGCTATCCGGACTGCCGCCCGGAGTTCATCGACGCCTACCAGGCCATGGCGCGGCTGGCCACGAAGGCAGCCGTCGAGGGCCGTCAGAAGCTGACGATCCACACTCCGCTCCTCAGCCTGACCAAGGCGCAGACGATCCAGCGCGGCCTTGCCCTGGGCGTGGACTACAGCATCACCCACAGCTGCTATGACCCGGTCGACGGGCGGCCGTGCGGTGCGTGCGACTCCTGCCTGTTGCGCGCGCGGGGCTTCGCCGAGGCCGGCCTCACGGACCCGGCGCTGTGATGGAAATCTTCCGCGAATTCCGGTTCGACGCCGCGCACCAGCTTCCGCACGTGCCGGCCGGGCACAAGTGCGGCCGGCTGCACGGTCACAGTTACCGGATCGAGGTGCACATCGCCGGACCGGTCGACCCGGCCGCCGGCTGGGTTACCGACTTTGACGACATCGTGTCCGCGTTCGGGCCGCTGCACGCGCAGCTCGACCACAACTATCTGAACGAGATACCGGGTCTGGAGAACCCGACCAGCGAGGTGCTGGCTGAGTGGATCTGGGCCCGGTTGCAGCCCGCGCTGCCGCTGTCGGCGGTCGTGGTGCGCGAGACGTGTACGTCCGGCTGCATCTATCGGGGCGAGTGACGACACCGTCATGGCGGACCAGCGCAAGCGGGTCAGGTTTGTCGACCGCGTTGCCGAGGTGTACGGAGTGCGAGCCACCGAGGTGCCCGCACTGCTGGCAGGATCGCGCTCCACGACGGTGCGGGTGAACCGGCTCGCGGCCGTCCCGGCCGAGGACACCCTGGCCGAGCTGCGCGCAGCCATGCCGGCCCTCGCCGCCGTACCCTGGTGCGCCGACGCATACTTCTGCGCGGCCGACACCGGATGCGGCGGCGCAGTACCGCTCGCCGAGCGGGGCATGGTGTACATCCAGAATGCGTCCAGCCTGATCCCGGTGGTCATGCTCGACCCGCAGCCGGGTGAGCTCATCCTCGACACGGCGGCGGCCCCGGGTGGCAAGGCGTTCCACATCGCCGCCCGCACCGACGGGAAGGCCCGGCTGTGGCTCAACGACGCGATCGCCCCGCGAGCGGCGAAGCTACGCGACCTTGCCCAGCTCTACCGCGTGCCGTACGAGCAGCTCACCTCGATCCCCGCCCAGTACCTCGACAAGGAGCTGCCCGCGGAGACGTTTGACCGGATCTTGCTCGATGTGCAGTGCTCTGGCGAGGGACGGGTTGACCTGCGACGGTCGGACGCGCTGCGGTTCTGGTCCGAGGAACGCATCGACAGATACAAATACCAGCAGACCCGGATGCTGGAGGCGGCGTACCGGCTGCTCCGGCCGGGCGGCACGATGGTCTACTCCACGTGCACGATCGCGCCGGAGGAGAACGAGTTCCCGGTGAGTCAGATAGTGCGCCGTCACGGCGACCTCGACGTGCAGCCGGTCGGCCTGGCTCAGCCGAACTTCCGGCCGGGGCTCAGCGCGTGGCGCGGCTATCGCTTCATCCCGGCCGTCCGGCACGCGCTGCGGGTGCAACCCACCGAGCAGTTCGAGGCGTTCTTCGCCGCGAAGCTCGTCAAGGCAGCCGCAGCCGACTGATCTCAGGTCGGAACGGCGGCGGCGTCGTGCAGTTTCGCCCGGAGAATCCTGGCGTCCGGGTGGTGCATGGCGTCGAAGATGGCGATGGCCTGGCGCCAGGCCTTGTGCGCGTCCTCGTGGCTGCCGATAGCCCGGCGGGCGTCCGCGAGGCGGTCGAGGGTGTGCGCCAGCGAGTAGCGGTCGCTGGTGTCCGCGAACGCTTCCAGCGCCTGCTCGTAATGGATGATGGCCTGCTCGGGCCGGCCGGCGAGGTGCCAGCAGTAGCCGATGCTGTCCAGCGTCGATGCTTCGCCGAACCGGTCGCCGACCTGGCGGTTCAGTTCCAGCGCCTGCTGGCAGTAGCTAAAGCCGCGCGTGATTCGGCCGAGCAGCGCGCTGTCCCAGCCCATCCCGTTGAGCGCCCGGGCCTGCCCGGCCAGGTGGCCGCAGGCCTGGTACAGCCGCAGTGCGCGGCGCCCGTGGCTCAGCGCCGCGGCCGGATCTCCCAGCGAGTCGAAGAGCCGTGACATGCTGCCGTGACATACCGCCTGGCCGAACTCGTCGCCGAGCCTGCGGTACAGCGTCAGCGCCCGGCGCAGCTGAGCGCGCGCTTCCTCGACGGAGTCGAGCTGGACCAGGGCGTCGCCGAGCGCTCGGTGAGCGCGTGCCTGCGCTGCCTCGTCGGCTAGCCGAGTCGCGGCGGCAAGCGCTGTGCGCTGAGACTCGGCCCAGTCAGGAAAGTAGCCTCGCCGGGCGAAATGCAGGCAGAGCACGGCCGGCAGCTCGGCGGCGTGGCCGTCCAGGCCGGCTTCGGCCGCCGCCGCCGTCATTGCCAGCAGCACTCGATGCTCGGCTTCCAGCCACGCCAGCGCGTGCACCCGGTCAGCCAGCGGCTCTGGCGGTGTACTGAGGCGCACCGCCACGGCCTGCGGCCTGTCGTCTTCGGCCGGGTAGGCCAGCCGCATCGCGGGGTGCGCCACGCGCAGGTAATGATCCGCCGCCCGGCGGATCGCCACGCGTCGCTCGTGCTCGTCGCACAGCTCCGCCGCGTAGGCACGCAGCAGGTCATGCACGGCAAACCGGCCCGTGGCGTTCTCGAGCACCAGACTGGCACGGGCGAGCTCGGACAATGCGGCGCGCGCCGCCGGAACCTCGCCGCCGACCAGGCTGGCCGCGGCCGCCAGCGATATGTCCGGCCCAGGGTGCGCCCCGAGCAACCGGAACAGGGCCGCCGCCGGTCCGCCGAGCAAACGATACGACCAGGAGAACGCGGATCGGATGTCGGCAGTCTCGTCGCCAGCGTCCAGCGCGTCGAAGCGCGCGCGGGCGTCGCGCAGCCCGGCTGCCAGCGAACTGAGCGGCAGCGCCGGACGGGTGGCCGCCTGGGCAGCGGTGATGGCCAGGGCGAGCGGCAGCCGCCCGCACAGGTCCGCCAGCTCCGTGACGCTCTCCGGCTCCGCGGCCGCTCGGCCGGGGCCGAGGCGCGCCGCCAGCAACTGCCCGGCCTCGTCCGCGGTGAGCATGCCGAGCGCCACCAGCCGGGCGCCCTCGGCTGCCGCCAGGCCGACGAACTGGCTGCGGCTTGTGACCACGACGGCACAGCTGGCCGACCCCGGCAGCAACGGCCGCACCTGCGCTTCGTCCCGCGCGTTGTCGAGCACGATGAGCATCCGCCTGCCTGCTAGCAGGCTGCGATACAGCCCCACCTGCGCGGCGAGCTGCCGCGGGATCCGGCCGGGCGGCACGTCCAGCGATTCGAGCAACGTGGTGATCGCCTCTGCCTGCCCCGCGGGGGCCGGCGAGGGGCAGAACCCGCGGAGGTTCAGGTACAACTGACCGTCGGGAAATCGGTGCCGCAGCTGATGTGCCCACTGCAGCGCGAGCGCGGTCTTCCCGACGCCTGCGGTACCCGTCACCACCAGGATCACCGGCACGCCCGCCGACGTTCCGCCGTCGAGCCACCCGGTGAGCAGCTGCAGCTCGCGCTGCCGGCCGGTGAAGCTGGCCGGGGCCGGGGGCAGCTGCCGGGGCAGCACGGCCACGCCGGTGCCCTCCGGTGGCCTAGCACCGTCCGACGGCAGCTCGCGCAGGGCCGGGTGACCGGCCTGGATCTCGTCAAACAGCGGTCGCAGCGCGGCGGCGAGCGTACTGCCGGGCTGACCGGAACTCACCCGCCGGGCCTGCTCATAGACGGCCGTGGCCGCCGCCCGCCGACCATCCCGGTACAGCGCCAGCATCAGCAGCCCGAGCATCCGCTCGCGTAGCGGATGCGCCGCGACCAGCTGAGTAAGCTCGGCCGCCACGTCGTGCTGGAGCCCGCGGTGCAGGTCAGCCTGAGCCCGGTCCTCGGTCGCTTGCAGCCGCATTTCCGCGAGGCGCGGCGCATCCCGAAGCGCCAGCGGGGCGTCCGGCACGTCCTCAAGCGGCCTGCCACGCCACAGCGCGAGTGCCGAGCCGAGCCGGGCCGACGCCTGCGCCCAGTTGCCGCGTCGCGCGGCATCCAGCGCGCTGCGGCGCAGCGCCTCGAACCGGGTGACATCGAGCCGGTCCGTGCCGATCCGGATCACGTACCCGCCGGGAAGCCTGCGGATCAGCGTGTGGTCCGCGTCGCCGAGCACCTGCCACAGCTGCGTGACCTGGTCGTGTATCGCTGCTTCCGCAGCGGTCGGTTTCGCGCCGTCCCAGAGGACGTCGGCGAGCTCGCTGGCGGGCACGACATGGTTGGCGCGCAGCAGCAACGCCGCTAGTAGCGCGCGCTGCCCAGCCGGAACGGCGATCTCCTGGTCACCGCGCCTGGCGAGCAACGGCCCGAGCAGCCCGAACTCCAATCCCGCTGCCGCCTCCGCCCCGACCGCGAGCGGTGCCCCGGGCCCAGTCACCCCGTTCCGCTCGCCTAACGGCAAGGCGGCAGCGCCCGGCCCGGTCAGCGTCGAGTCGGCGGACAGGATCTGCTGGTGGAGCCGTTGCAACTCCGGTCCCGGCTCGACACCGAGCTCGCCGGACAGTCGGGCTCGCAGGTCTCGAAACACCTGCAGCGCGTCAGCCTGCCGGCCGCACCGGTACCAGGCGAGCATCTGCAGGCCGGCGAGCCGCTCCGACAGGGGATGCCGCGCCGCCATGATCGGGATTTCCACCGCGGCTTCGGCGTCCCGCCCGGCGGCCAGCAGGCAGCCAAACCGATCCTGGACGGCGGCCAGATATTCCTCTCCGAGCCCGCGGCGGATCGCCTCGGCTCGCGTGCTGGCGGCCACGTCCGCTAGCGCCGGCCCTCGCCAGAGTGCCAGCGCCCGGTCGAAGAGGGCCATCGCCTCCGTCCCGTCGCTGGCCTCTCGCGCCGCCCGGGCGAGTGATCGGAACTGGTGCACGTCGACGAGACCGCGGTCGATGCGCAACCGGTAGCCGTCTCCGTGCCGGTCCAGGCCGCACTCCGGTACGCCGCTCAGCGCCTGACGCAGCCGGGTGACCAGAGCGTGGAGGCTGGCCCGCGCAGAGGCCGGCGGCCTGTCGTCCCAGAGCAGGTCAACGAGCTCGCTGGCGAGCACGACCTGGCCAGCGGACAGCGCATGCACGGCAAGCAGCAATCGGAGCTGAGGGCGCACGGGAGTCCGCCAGGCCCCGTCTTCCCATACCTGGACCGGACCGAGCAGCCGGAGCCGTGCGCGTTCGTCCATCGCCTCCCCTGCCGGCGATGTGGAGCGTCCCTGAACTTCCCAGCGTAGAGACGGCAGACACGGTGCTACCGGACATACCCGGCAGGCGGCTCAGCATCGTGATCCACTCGTGACGGTCTCGTAGCCGCAAGGCCGGCCCGTTATCCGCGCGCTGACCGGTGGCAAGCGCACGCCAAGGTCCCGGCAAGGCAGCCCGCGCACCCTTCATAGAGCTGGCACCTCGGCGATGAAACCGGATGCTGGCCGTGGCGGCTGCGCGCCGCCACCCGACGGCAAGGAGCGCACATGTTTCGACGTAGGAAGAAGGTGGGCCTCGCCGGCGTGGCGGCTGTCGGCGCTGCGGCTCTCCTGGCTGCTGGCTGTAGCTCGGCCGGCGCCCCGGCCAGCAGTAGTTCTGGCGGCACCCCGGTTAGCGGCGGCACCGCGACCATCGCGATGCAGGCGGGCGTTACGGACAACTGGATTTTCCCGTTCTATGCGATCACGAACTCCAGCGTCTACGTCGACCAGCAGTTTCAGTGGCTGATGTACCGGCCGTTGTACATGTTCGGCAACAACACCGGCAGTTCGGTGTCGATCAACTACCCGCTATCGCCGGCCGATGCGCCGGTGTACAGCAATGGCGGCAAGACCGTCACGGTGACCATGAAGGGCTGGAAGTGGTCCGACGGCGAGAGCGTCGACGCGCAAAGCGTCGTCTTCTTCCTGAACATGGCCGAGGCGGAGAAGGCGAACTGGTACGCCTACGCCTCGGGCCTGCTGCCCGACAACATCGTCTCGTACAGCGCCACGTCGGCTGATCAGCTGACCATTCAGCTCAACGCTGCGTACTCCAGTCTCTGGTTCACCTACAACCAGCTGGCCGAGCTCAACCCGATGCCGCTGGCGTGGGACGTCACCAGCGCAGGTGCCGCGCCGGGCAGCGGCGGGTGCAGCACCGACAGCGCCGCCGACAACTGGGCCAAGTGCAAGGCCGTGTACACGTTCCTGACCAGTGAGTCCATGAAGCCCACGACCTATGCGACCAACCCGCTCTGGTCGGTCGTCGACGGGCCGTGGAAGCTGTCCAGTTACAACACGAGCGGCCAGGTCACGATGGTGGCCAACCCGGCGTACTCCGGGCCGGTGAAGCCGCGGCTGTCGGCGATCAAGTTCCTGCCGTACACCGACGACTCGACTGAATTCACTGCGCTGAAGACGGGACTGGTCAACGTTGGCTACATCCCGGCGCAGGACCTCCCGCAGAAACCTGCTAACTCGGCGGTACCGGCCACCGACCCGCTCGGCAGCGGCTACTACCTGGAGCCGTTCTATCCGTTCGCCATCGATTACATGCAGCCCAACTTCAACAACCCGACCGTCGGTTACCTGGTCCGGCAGCTCTACATCCGGCAAGCCCTGCAGGAAGTGATGGACCAGCCCGGCATCGACACCGCGATCTGGCGCGGCTACTCGTTCCCGACCTCCGGTCCGGTGCCGACGTCTCCGGCGAACCAGTGGACGCCTGCCATCGAGAGCCAGAACGGCGGGCAGGGCCCGTACCCGTTCAGCATCAGCGCGGCGAAGGCCCTGCTGACCAGCCATGGCTGGGCGCTGACCGGCGGCGTCATGACCTGCGGGGACCCGACCCGCTGCGGGACCGGGATCACGAAGGGCGAGCAGCTGAAGCTGACAATCACCTACCCGCCCGCCGTAGCCGCCACCGGGGAGGAGTGGGATGTGTTCAAGTCGGACGCCTCCAAGGCGGGCATTGACATCACCCTGGTCGGTCAGGCCTTCAACTCGATCATCAGCGAATCGGCGCCGTGCGCACCGATGGGGCCTTCGTGCGGGGTCCAGGTATTCGGCTATGGCGGCTGGGCTTTCGACGGGCCAGGATTCGAGCCGACCGGCGAGCCGCTGTTCGCAACGGGGGCCGGGTCGAACTCTGGCAACTACTCCGATACAGCGATGAACAACCTGATCAACCAGACGCACACCAGCAGTAGCCTCGCGGTGTTCCACCAGTACGCCACGTACGGCGCACAGCAACTGCCGGTCATCTGGGCTCCGAACCCTTACATAATCCAGGCAGTCAGCGGTTCGCTGCACAACGTCGCGTTCAGCCCGCTGTACACCCTGCTCCCCGAGTACTGGTACTTCACCAAGTAACGACGGGGGCGCGCGCCGGCTGCTACCCGCACCCGTACTCCTGCGGGTCAGCAGCCGGCGCCGCGGGCTGCACCGGCGCGTCGGTTACCCGGCGGGCCGGCCCGCCGCATCGTGCCGCACGACCTCGGCGATCACCTTGGTCACGACGGTGCGCACGGCCGCTGCCGACGGCTGGGTACCCGTCCGGTCGGCGTACAGCAGGTGCGTAGTCCCGATCAGCATCGGCGCGAGATTATCGACCTCGGCGTCCGCCGCGATGCGCCCGAGGTCCCGCTCCGCGGTCAGATAGCCGGCGATCATGACCATGGCCTCGGTCAGCACCGGGACGCCGGCCGGCCACCCATGTCGCAGCCGGGCGCGCAGCTCATCCCGGAACGTGATGAGCGGCACGATCGCGACCGCGGCCGACTCGAACAACGCTGACAGCGCACCGGTGAGGTTGCCGACGACCGTGCCGGTGCCCGCAGCGTCGCGCAAGGCTGCGGCCTGGCTGTCCATCCGGTCGACGCGGTCCAGCACGAACTCGGCGAGGAAGGCATCGAAGTCGGCGAAATGGCGGTGCAGGACCCCCTTCGCGACCCCTGCCTCCGCGGTGACCGCCCGGCTGGTCAGCGCGCTCGGCCCGGCCCGCAGTAGCACGCGCTCGGCGGCGTCGAAGAGCTGCTGGCGAGCGTCGCGGATGGCCACTCCCGTCGGCACCGGCCATCCTTCCTTCGCCGTAGGCGAAATCGGCTTCTTAGTGGGCGTACGCCCACTTAGAGTGGGCGCATGACCACTATACCGCCGGAGCGTCCGGCGCCGCCGGCCCGCGAGCCTCATCACTACCGGCAGGTGGCCGAGTCGTTCGGCGCGGACGCTGACCGCTACGACCGCACCCGGCCGCCCTATCCCGTTGCTCTGATCGACCGGATCATCGCTGCTAGCCCTGGCCCCGACGTGCTGGACGTGGGCTGCGGTACCGGGATCGAGGGCCGCCAGTTCCAGGCGGCCGGCTGTCGGGTGCTCGGCGTCGAGCCCGACGCCCGGATGGCTGAGTTCGCGCGGCGCAGCGGCGTCGAGGCCGAGGTGGCGACGTTCGAGGCATGGGTCCCGGCCGGGCGGGACTTCGACGCGGTTATCGCCGGCACGGCGTGGCACTGGGTGGATCCCGTCGCCGGAGCAGCCAAGGCGGCGCAGGTGCTGCGGCCCGGCGGCAGGCTCGCGCCCTTCCACCACGTCTTCCAGGCCCCGCCCGAGCTGGCAGCTGCCCAGTCCGAGGCCTACCGGCTGGTGGCCCCGGACTCGCCGTTCGCGCCCAGCAGCCCGCAGGCGAGGTCGCCGCTGGATCTCTACCAGGCGCTGTTCGCCAGGATCGCCGATGGCATCCGGGCGGCGGGCAGGTTCGGCGAACCCGAGCAGTGGCAGTATGACTGGGATTGCCGCTATACCCGCGACCAGTGGCTGGATCAGTTGCCCACTCTCGGCTCGCTCACCCAGCTTCCGCCGGACAAGCTAGCCACCGTGCTGGCCTGCGTCGGGACAGCGATCGACGCCATGGGGGGCAGCTTCACGATGCACTACACCACGGTCGCGATCACCGCGACGCGCGACGGCGCCCGCTGACCCCGGCGGACAGGGCCATCAACGCGGAGCGGGGCTAGCCAAGCCGCGCAGCATGGTGTCCACGGCCGACCGGTAGGTGGCTTCTGGATCCGGTGTCTGCACGAGGTTCTTGAGTTCGAGCGCCATGGCGCCGTGCACCGCGCTCCAGATCTGCTGCGCGACTTCGCGCGGGTCCGCGGCCAGGATCCGGCCGGTCGCGGCGGCGGCCTCGACATTCCGCACGAGCGCGCCGAATGCTGCCGCCGCATGCGCTGCGACCTCCATCGAGCTGTGCTCGTGCGGGATCGCATCCTCGAACATGATCGCGTAGAAGTGGCGGTTACTCAGCGCGAACTGGCGGTACCGCGTGCCGCAGGCCCGCAGGCGCTCGAGCATGTCTCGCTCCTCCCCCGCTTCGACAGCAGCCCGCAGCCGGTCGAAGCCGATGATGAGCAGGGCGTCCACCAGACCCTCCTTGCCGCCGAGCCGGTTGTAGACGCCCATCGGGGCGATGCCGGCTTCGGCGGCAACGGCGCGCACGGTCACCCCGCCTGGACCGTCGCGCACCAGTACGGCCTCCGCAGCCGCGATCAGCTCCCGCTCGACGTCCACGCTCGGCGTGCGTGACCGGCGCCCGGTCGGGCCGGCCGCCTCGTTCGTCCCGGTCATCCTCTGCCTCTTGACATCTATAGAACGATGTTACACAGTAATATTACGTCAATCTATCGGAGGCTCCCATGGCAACGGCCACTTTCGCGCACCGGCCGGACAGGCGGCGGTGGTGGATCCTTGCGGTGCTGTGCCTCAGTGTGCTCCTTGTCGTCGTCGACAACACGATCGTCAACGTGGCGCTGCCGACGATTAGCCGGCGGCTGTCCGCCTCGACGGAAGACCTGCAGTGGGTCGTCGATGCCTACAGCCTGGTCTTCGCCGGGCTGCTGATCGTGGGCGGCAACCTCGGCGACCGGCTCGGCCGACGGCGCGCCTTGCAGGCCGGCCTGGCGCTCTTCGCCGTCACGTCGGTGACCGCGGCGCTGTCGCGTAACATCGCCGAGCTGATCGCCGCCCGCGCCGCAATGGGCGTGGCAGCGGCGCTCATCTACCCGGCGACGCTGGCGCTGCTGACCAGCGCGTTTACCGTCGCCCGCGAGCGTGCCACCGCGATCGGGATCTGGTCCGGCGTGTCCGGCCTGGCCGTGGCCATCGGCCCGGTAACGGGCGGACTGCTGCTGCGGCACTTTGCCTGGAGCTCGGTCTTCCTGGTCAACGTGCCCATCGTCGCGGTCGCGCTGGCGGCCGGGATCTGGCTGCTGCCAGAGTCGCGCGATTCGCGAGCAGGCCGGTTCGACCCGCTCGGCGCCCTGCTGTCCGTCGCCGGCGTGGCCTTGCTCACCTGGACCGTCATCGAGGCGCCCCGGCACGGCTGGGGGTCTGCCGCCACGATCGGTGGCTTCATCGGGTCCGCGACCACGCTCGCGGCTTTCGTCGGCTGGCAGCTGCGCCGGCCAGATCCGATGCTGGACGTGCGCCTGTTCCGCAACATGCGGTTCACGGCAGCGAGCGGCGCCATCGCGCTGGCGTTCTTCGGCCTGTTCGGATTCATCTTCCTGATCACTCAGTACTTCCAGCTCGTGCGCGGCTACGACCCGCTCCGCGCGGGCGTGGCGACGCTGCCGTTCGCCATCGTGACGGGGGCCATTTCGCCAGTCGCGATCATGCTGATGAAGCGGGTCGGCACCAAGGCGATCGTCGCCGCTGGCCTGGCACTCATGAGCGCTGGTTTCGTTGTCGCAGCGGGCACGGCCGTCGACTCCGGCTACTGGGGCCGGATCATCGTGGCGATGACGTTGATGGCAGCCGGCCTGGGCCTCACCTCCAGTCCGGCCACCGAGGCCATCATGGGCGCGCTGCCGCCGGGCAAGGCAGGCGTCGGCTCCGCCGTCAACGACACCACCCGCGAGGTGGGCGGGACGCTCGGAGTGGCGATCGTGGGCTCGGTTCTGAGTTCCACATACGGCAGCCACCTGGGGACCGCTCTGACCAGGCTCGGCGTGCCTCGGCCCGCGGCAGCGCAGGCGCGCGAGTCCGTCGCCGCAGGCCTTGCCGTCGCCGCGC
>JBAUAR010000601.1:0-2803 GCA_049675875.1 Streptosporangiaceae bacterium | reverse complement strand
CCTGGACGTGTCGCGCGGGGATATGTTCTGCCGGCCGCACAACAAGCCGTCCGTGAGCCAGGACATCGAGGCAATGGTGTGCTGGATGAGCGACGCCAGGACGCTGACACCGCAGAGCCGGCTGCTGGTGAAGCACACCACGCGGACCATCAAGGCGATCGTCCGCGACCTGCAGTACCGGCTCAACGTCAACACGCTGCACCGGGACGAGACGGCAACCGAGCTGAGCCTCAATGAGATTGGCCGGGTGACGCTGCGACTGACCCAGCCGGTGTTCTGCGACCCGTATCAGCGGAACCGGCTCACCGGCGGCCTGATCCTCATTGACGAAGCCATTGGCGCTACGGTCGGTGCTGCGATGATTACTGACGCGCGCTGACGCTCGCTCGTCTGTTGCGACCGGGACACAGAAAGTCGTAAGTGAAAGCGCACCGCCGGTAAACCAGGTTAGCCTGCTCGGCGTCTCATTACTGTCTCGCATGTCGCCAACCGCACCCGCCGTTCTCTAGTGCGGCATCGGGCCGCAGTGCATGGAGCAAGTGGTATCCGCGGATGGCAGTGGCATGCGCAGTTCCGTTGCAGTCGTGGCAGTGCTAACTGCCGTAGTAGGGGAGACGTCGCTGATGGGGGAACATCGCCGGCTGGCTTCGATGCCAGGTCAGCGCCAAGCGCCTGTGCTCGCAACAGTTGCCCGGCCGACCGTCGAACCGATCATCGTGCGGCCCGCCATGGGTATCACGTACGCGCCGGTGTCAGACGTGCTCGCCATCAGCGCCACGGTGAGCGTCATCATTCCGACGCTGAATGAGGCAGAGAACCTTCCGCACGTCTTTGCCACGCTGCCTGACTGGATCGCCGAGGTCGTGATCGTCGATGGCCGATCCACCGATGACACCGTGGCGGTGGCTCGTCGGCTTCGGCCCGACGTAAAGATTGTCAGTCAGACTGGTCGTGGCAAGGGCGATGCCCTGCTTGCCGGATTCGCGGCCAGCACCGGCGACATCATCGTGGCTATGGACGCCGATGGTTCCACAGACGGAAGCGAGATCCTCCGCTACGTGGCAGCCCTGATCGCGGGAGCCGACTTCGTCAAGGGATCCAGGTTCGCGTGCGGCGGTGGGAGCGATGACCTGACGCGGTCTCGTCGGCTCGGGAACAAGTTCCTCGGAGCGCTTGTCAACCACTTGTTCGGCACCCGGTACACCGATCTGTGCTATGGCTACAACGCTTTTTGGGCTCGGCATCTGGACACGCTGGCACTGGATTGTGCTGGCTTCGAGGTCGAGACCCTGATGAACATCCGCGCTGCGGTCGCTGGCCTGTGCGTGCACGAAGTGCCGAGCTACGAGCACTGCAGGGTGTATGGCGTTAGCAATCTCCATATCGTGCTGGACGGATGGCGCATTGCCAATGTCATCGTCCGCGAGTGGCGCCAGTTCCGCCGATTCCGCCGGGCTGCTCGTCATCCGGTCACCGAGCTAGTCGTGAGTGATCTGTCGCTCACCGACTGATGGCGAGGGGCTCCGGCCCGGAACCGCGCCGATCAGGCCGCCACACAAGGTACCGTGATGGTCGAGACGCCTGACCGGAAGTACTGAGGTATGCCGTCGTATCGTAGCCACTCGCCAGTCGGTTGGACCGGCACCACAGACGGGATCGAAGCGGAGTCGGCTGACCAGCTCGAAGCTGCCGCGTCGGATCGTGCTGCGGAGGTTCGCGGCCGTGACGAGGAACTCGTGCGGGCCGTTCTCGACGAGATGAGCCCGGCGGATCACGAGGTGCTTCGGCTCTCGTTCGGGCAGGAATTGGATGTCGCCGAGATTGCGGTGTCACTGGGGGTATCGGTCCGGCGTGCTCGCGCCCAGTTGGAGGCGGCGACTTCCAGGTTCGAGGCGCGGTCCATCGCTGTCGCTCTCACCAGACCCGCGCGGATCGGCTGCCCCGTGCTGGCGGAGCTGGTGTCAGCCGGATCCGCCGCCGACGCCGGGCTGCCGGAACGGCACTGCAAGCTCGTAGCCGAGCACTCCGTGTCGTGTCCGGCCTGCCGAAAGGTCGTGGCGGAGTGGAATGTCGGCTCAGCGCTGTTCGACATCCTCGCGGAACTGATCCTCGCGCAGCCGACGCGGGTCGCGCCGAGCGAGCCTGACGAGAAGCGGCCAGGCAGATTCTGGGAGCGGAGCCCGGTGCTCGTTGTAGCGTCCACTGCCGCGGTGCTCGTCATCGGCGTTGGGGCCGCCGGTGTCATCAAGCTGACGGGCCATCAGTCGCCGAACGCGGCGGCGCCGGCTGCCAGCCCGCCGCAGTCCTCGCAGTCCCCGCGGCCAGCCCCGAGCCCGAGCACTTTGCCCAGCCCAGCGGGCAGCCCCTCGGCGTCGCCCGGTGTGGTCGTGCCCCCGCCCGTTGTGAGACAGAGTACGAAGTCGACGAGCCCTACACCGAAGCCGAGCCCGTCGGACTCATCGTCGCCGTCCCCGTCGCCGACTACGCCGTCATCGTCGAGCAGCTAGTGCGGATGGCACTTCGCACGCCTGGTAGGGCTCGGCGGGCATGCGGTCGGTATGGGGCGCAGCGACGCGGAAATCTGCAAGACCCGAAGGATCACCGTCGGCGTGACTCGCACCAGCGGGACATCGGGCCGCGGTGGATCGCCGAGTAATACCCCAGGACGAATCGGCTGCGCTTAGCGATTAGCAGCTCTTTGCTTTGGTGACGTGCCGGAAATGGTGGCGGCCATTAGTGACCGCGTCGATGGGGATGCAGCGGCCGGTGCAGGTACCCCAGACCTTTCTCGACCTTGGAGTGC
>JBAUAR010000600.1:0-6908 GCA_049675875.1 Streptosporangiaceae bacterium | reverse complement strand
CTGTGTGCCCTGCGCCGACGGCGCCCTCGGCGGCCGCGGCGCCGACGACCCGCCCGTCGACTATCTCGAGCGTCCGGCTCGCGTATCGCGCGGCGAGATCCGGGTTGTGGGTGACCATGATCATTGTCTGCCCGGCCGCGTTCAGCTCCCGCAGCAGCGCGCCGATCTGCTCGCCGGTATTGCTGTCCAGGGCACCGGTCGGCTCATCGGCCAGCAGCACCTCGGGCGAGTTCACCAGCGCCCGCGCGATGGCCACGCGCTGCCGCTCGCCCCCCGACAGCCGCGCCGGGTAGGCCTGCCGGTGCTGGCTGATCTTCAGCCGGTCCAGCAGATCGTCGGCGCGACGCCGGGAACTGCTGCGCGACATCCCGGCGAGCTGGGCCGGCAGCAGCACATTGTCAGCCACGGTCAGGTCGTCGAGGAGATTGAAGAACTGGAAGATCATGCCGACACGTCGCCGCCGGTACCTGGCCAGCCCGGTCTCGCTGAGCGCGTCGATGCGCTGCCCGGCGACGGTAACCGTCCCGGCGGTTGGCCGGTCAAGCCCGGCGATGAGGTTGAGCAGCGTCGACTTCCCGCTGCCGGACGGACCCATGACCGCCACTGCCTCACCGGCGGCGACAGCGAGGCTGATGTCCTCGACCGCGAACGCCCCATTGTTGTCATACCGTTTGCTCACGTCACTGAGGTGGATGAGCGCGTCCATCAGGCGCAGTCCCTCTCCGGTTCGCGCGGCACTGCGCGCTCGCCCCCGTGGCAAGCACCCCGCGGTCACCAAGTGTCCCGACGCGGACGCAGCGGGGAAATGGGGGTAGACCCCCAATCCGACCCTGATCCACTGCGGCCGCGATCAGGGTGCGGGCGACGGCGGCGTGCCAGACCAGGTGCGGCGGCGCGCCTCGTACAACAGGACGCCAGCCGCGACAGCCAGGTTGAGTGACTCGGCGGTCCCGGTCATCGGGATCGCAACCCGCACGCCCGCCGCAGCGAGCAGATCGTCCGGCAGGCCAGTACCCTCGCTGCCGAGCAGCAGCACCAGCGGCAGCTGCCAGGTCACGTCCCAGCAGGAGACGCGGGCGCGCGCCGAGGTCGCCGCGACGCACACGCCACGGGCCACGGCCCAGGCCAGAAACTCCCTGACGGACGTCGTCGCGACCGGAACGGTGAACAGCGCGCCCATGCTCGCCTTGACCGCCACCGGGTCGTGCGGATCGGCCGACGGGCCGATGAGGATGACCCCGGCCGCGCCCGCCGCGCTCGCCGTCCTGATGATGGTGCCAACGTTGCCGGGATTGCCGACGGTGTGCAGCGCCACGAACACCGCGTCCGCTGGAACGGCGAGCGCGTCGAGCGCCGCAGGTTCGCCGCGCACGATAGCGGCCAGCCCGCCGGGCGCGTCGCGATCAGAGATCCGGCCGAATAGCTCACCGGTCAGCCGGGCCACTCGCACGCCCGCAGCCGCCTGCGCGTCGACCATTGCGAGTGCGCCGCCGTGCCGGAGCAGGTCGGGTGCCACCAGTAGCACCTCGATGTCGGCCCGGGCCTCGACGGCCTGCCATACCGGCTGGATACCCTGCACGACATACGCGCCCTCGTGCCGCCGGTGCTTGCGGTCGGCGAGCGCGCGCACGCGCTTGACCAGCGGGTTCGCGGCGCTGCTGATCACCTCGGCCATGGCGATCCGAGCCTACTCGCCGGACGGCGGCCGAAGCGGCAGCGTCACAGCGCTGTCACAGCGCGGAGAGTTGACTGCGCCCATGACGACAGCCACCGTGGGCGCCACGCCCGAGTTCGACAGCGCAAGCCCGCTGCGCACCGACGACGACGTGCTCCGCCGCGTCGACCTGCTGCTGGACGAGAACGCACGACAGCTCCGCAGCGTGCTGCTGCTGTTCCTGACCGCCGACGATGTCCAGCTGCCGGTCGTGGTCCCGATCGACGACGTGCCCGACCGCCCCGACCCGATGCTCGCTGGCAGCGTGTGCTGGCTGATCGCCGAGGCACTCGCCCTGCACGCCGGCGGCGGCTCCGCCATCGTCGTGCTCACCCGGCCTGGGGCCGTACAGCCGGACGACACCGACCGCCGCTGGTGCCAGCTCCTGCTGGCGGCCGCCCGGCAGCACCGCGCACCCATCCGAATCATCTGCGTCGCGAGCCCGGGCGGCGTGCGCTCGCTATCCGCGGGCTCCCGGCCGGCCGGGCCGGCTGATGACTTTCCCCGGCCGGCCCGCTCCTATAGTGGCCAGCACCACCGGCTCGCCCCGTAAGGGTTCCCGGCACGCCCCCGCGACAGGCACCGCGGGGGTCGAGGGGGCCGTACCCCGGCGAGCACAGCTGGGGAGGAGCGGCGGCAGATGGGTGCCGAGAGCGATCGGGTGGCCGGCTTCGGCCGGCTGGAGGACGGGCTCCGCCAGGCTGGCGACTGGTACCGCTGGGGCCCGTACGTGAGCGAGCGGCAATGGGGCACGGTCCGGGAGGACTACAGCGCCGATGGCGAGGCCTGGGACTACCTGCCGCATGATCACGCCCGGTCGCGTGCGTACCGGTGGGGCGAGGACGGGCTGGCCGGCTTCTGCGATATCGAGCAGCGCCTGTGCCTCGGCCTCGCGCTCTGGAACGGCGAGGACCCGATCCTCAAGGAGCGGCTGTTCGGCCTCACCGGCTCGCAGGGCAACCACGGCGAGGACGTCAAGGAGTACTGGTGGTACCTCGACGCTGTCCCCAGCCACACCTGGAACCGCTGGCGTTACCACTACCCGCAGCGGCCATTCCCGTATGAGGACCTCATCCAGCAAAACGCTGGCCGCAACCGCACGCAGCCGGAGTACGAGCTCGCCGACACCGGCGCGTTCGACGGCGGCCGGTACTGGATCACCGAGGTGCACTACGCCAAGGACGGCCCGGACGACATCCTGATGTCGATCGAGATCACCAACGCCGGAGCCAACGACGCCGAGCTGCACGTGCTGCCCACCGCCTGGTTCCGCAACACCTGGTCGTGGGATCCGGGCGCCGCCCGCCCGGAGCTGGCCGCCGCCGGGCCTGGCCGGGTGACCCTCGACCACCCGCTGGCCGGACCGATGGAGCTGCTGGCGGGGCCAGGTCCAGACGGCCGGGTGCCCGCGGCGCTGTTCTGCGAGAACGAGACCAACGTCGCGAGGCTTTTCGACTCGCCCCGGTCGACCCCGTTCCCCAAAGACGGAATCAACGATCACGTGGTCAGTGGCGCGGCTACGGTCAGCTCGGCGGACCACGGCACCAAGTGCGCCTTCTGGTATCGCGTGTCGTTGCCCGGCTACGGCTCCGCGCAGCTGCGGATCCGGCTCCGGGCCGTGCCGTCGGCGCCAGCCGGCAACCCTGACCCGCTCGGGCCGCGGTTCGCCGCGGTGATGGAGCAGCGGCGGGCCGAGGCGGACGAGTTCTACGCCGAGCTGACGCCGTCGACCGCCAGCACCGACGAGGCGATGGTGCTGCGCCAGTCCTTCGCCGGGTTGCTGTGGAGCAAGCAGCTGTACTACTACGACGTCGCGCGGTGGCTGGACGGCGACCCGGCGCAGCCTGCCCCGCCGGCTAGCCGGAACAGCGGCCGCAACTGCCGGTGGCGCGGTTTCGACGCCTTCGACATCATGTCGATGCCCGATAAGTGGGAGTACCCCTGGTTCGCGGCCTGGGACCTGGCGTTCCACTGCGTGGCGCTCGCTCATGTCGATCCCGCGTTCGCCAAGTACCAGCTGATCCTGCTGTGCCGCGAGTGGTTCCAGCACCCCGGCGGCGCACTGCCGGCGTACGAATGGGATTTTTCTGACGTCAACCCGCCGGTGCAAGCGTGGGCCGCGCTCGAGGTGTTCGCCGTCGACGGCGGCCGGGACGTTCACTTCCTGAGCCGGGTGTTCGACAAACTGCTCGTCAACTTCACCTGGTGGGTGAACCGCGAGGACGCCGAGGGCAGCAACCTGTTCGAGGGCGGCTTCCTCGGCCTAGACAACATCGGCCCGATCGACCGGTCGCACCTGCCGGTGGGCGGGATCCTCGAGCAGGCCGACGCGACCGCGTGGATGGCGTCCTACGCGCTGTCGATGGCCACCATCGCGCAGATCCTCGACCACACGGGGCAGCGGCCGGGTACCGACCTGACGCTGAAGTTCGTCGAGCACTTCGCCGCGATCAGGCAGGCGCTGGACGACCGTGGTCTCTGGGACGAGACGGACGGACTGTACTACGACCGGCTGATCACGCCCGGCGGCGACCGGGTCGAGGTCAAGGTGCGGTCGATCGTCGCGGTCCTGCCTTCGCTCGCCATGAGCGTGGTCGGCCAGGAGACCATCGACCTCGCGATGACGGTCGGCAAGCGGTTCGCCGCGCTTGCCGCTCAGCAGCAGACCGGGACGGCACAGCCGGGCGGGACCACCGGGCCCGGCGACTCCGCCCTGCTGCGCGGCGGACCCGGCGGCCAGATGCTGCTGCTCACCCTGACCGACCCGGACCGGCTGCGGCGGCTGCTCGGCGTCCTGCTGGACGAGGCCGAGTTCTTGTCCCCGCATGGCCTGCGCGCCCTGTCGGCCTGGCATCGCGACCACCCGTACACCATCGACGTCGAGGGCTACCGCGCGAGCATCGACTACGAGCCCGCAGAGTCCACGACGCCGATGTTCGGCGGCAACTCGAACTGGCGCGGCCCGCTCTGGTTTCCGGTCAACTACCTGGTCATCAGCGCGCTGGAGCGATACCACCAGTTTTTCGGCGACGACTTCACGGTCGAGTACCCGGCCGGGTCTGGCCGGCAACACACCCTCGGTCAGGTCGCGGCCGATCTGCAGGACCGGCTCATCGAGCTGTTCACGCCCGGCGCGGACGGCAGGCGGCCTTGCTTCGGCACGACCGCGCTGCTCAGCGACGACCCGGCCTGGCGGGACAACCTGATCTTCAGCGAGTACTTCCACGGCGACACCGGCGCCGGCCTCGGCGCCTCCCACCAGACCGGCTGGACGGGCCTGATCGCCGATATCATCCGGCGGCGGCACGGCGCCGTGCCGTCCTTGGGAGCGGCGCTGGTCGCGGTCTTCGAGCGCGCCTAACGGCCGGCCCTCGGGATGAGAGTGCGCCCTCATGAGCTGGCTGCGAGCGCACCCTCATGATGTTCGCGGCGGGACCGCCCCTCCGCCGGTCCCGCCGCGGACGCGCAGCTCACACCTTGGTTGTCAGCTGGCTGGTGGACTGGCTCGGCAGGTCCTGCCGCTCCTCACGGCGCAGCCGGAACAGCAGCACGACGGCGAGGACGGACACCACCAGGCCGAACGCGCCTCCCGCCGTCAGCACGGCGCTCGGACGCGCGACAACGCCGAGCGCGGCGCTGATCATGTCCAGGACCCGCACGATCAGTGCGAGCCGCCACGCCCAGCGGCTCGCCCGGATCAGGCCTACCGCTCCCGTTAGCGTCAGGACGGTGATGATCCCGCCCGCCACGATGGCCGGAAGCGGTGGCGTACCGGGGGTGCTGTGATAGGCGGCCACCATGAACGGCAGCGAGATGAGATCTTCCAGACCGACGATGACCAGGATCACGATGGTCAGGCGGCGCAGGGGTGTCATCGAAAGCTCCTTCGGTTAGCTGTGACACGCTGCTCAGCTGGTCGCTGAGATCTGCCGCCATCCTCGGCCGCGGGAGCGCACTGGCGCGCCGGCCGCTAGAGGGAACGTGGGCCAGCAGCCGTCCGTCGCCGGACGGATTGTTGTCCGGCCGCGGTCAGCACTCCGCCGGAAAGGCCGCGGTCACGGCCCAGCCGACCGCGGTCGGGCCAGCGGCAAACTCGCCGCCGCACTCGCGTACCCGCTCCCGCATGCCTGCCAGGCCGCGGCCGGTACCCGAGGCTTCGAGGCCCGACCTGCGCGCTGCTGACGGCCCGCTGGCGACGGACAGCTGGATCTGCCCGGCATTGCCCGTCACCGTGATCTGCACGGGCGCGCCGGGCGCGTGCCGCAACGCGTTCGTCAGGCTCTCTTGCACGACACGGTAGGCGGTCTGGGCGGCACGCGCGGAGAGCCGCTCGGCGGCGACGTCGAATCTGCAGCCCACATCCAGCCCGGTCGAAGCGGCTCTGGTCACCAGCTCCGCGATGAGCCTTAGCCCGTCGTCGCCAGTCGGCTTGCCGGTGTCGAGCAAGTCGACCAGCTGCCCGATCTCGGCTTCCGCCTGCCGTGCCACCGCGCCGATGGTGTCGAATGCCTCGGCCGCCAGGGCCGGGTCGCGCCCGGTCAGCCGCTGCCCGGCGGCCGCCTGGATGACCATGACGCTGACGCTGTGGGCCACGATGTCGTGCAGTTCCCTGGCGATCCTCGTCCGCTCGTAACGAGCTGCCTCCGTCGCGAACAGTTCCTCCTCTGCCGCGAGTTCGCGACCCCGCACGGCGAGCTGCTCGGCCAGTGCGCGCCGAGACCGGCTGACGACGCCCAGCGCAAACGGTCCGATGACAATGACAATGACAAACGGGTTCCACTGCCCAGCCGCGAACTCGAGGCTGACACCGAGAATCACCAGGGCCGCCACTGACCGGACCAGCCGACGGTCGGCACCCAGCGAGTAGCAAACCAGGAACGCCGGAATGAACAGCACGCCGAACGCGCCGGCGTCGGTGTCCGACCCGGTGAGCGCCACGACACCGCCGAGTGCGGCGGCTGCCATCGCAGCCAGCTGCGGATGCCCGCGGCGCGCCAGCGGGCAGCAGCACGCGACGGCTACCGCAGCGGCCACCACCCAGTGGTGCCAGCCGGTCAGCTGGCCATCCACCGCCAGCAATGCCACCAGCGTCGCGACGCAGAGTGCCGCGATCATCGCGTCCCCGGTGCGGCTGTCGTGGCGGCCAACGGCCGCGGCGAGCCACGCCTGGCCCGCGCTGGTCGCCCGGCGCTGC
>JBAUAR010000599.1:0-3448 GCA_049675875.1 Streptosporangiaceae bacterium | reverse complement strand
CGCCGGTCGACGCTCGCGCCAACGGCCAGCCGGTGGCTGATGTCGTGCGCGAGGGCGAGCACGCGCCCGGCCGTGACGTCCGGCTGCGCACCGACCGACACGACCAGCAGGCCCCCGGCCGCGGTGGCCCCGTGCACGATGACGTCCCCGGCGTCCGGCGTGACGGCGATGAACTGGACGTGGCCTCGTGCTGCTGGCCCCGTCGGCGAGCGCAGTACCTGACCAAGCTGGCCGGCCCACGGGCTGCTTGCGCCGAGTGCACTGGCGGGCGCGAGCTGGAACGGCAGCTGCCAGGAGACCTTGGTGGCGAGCGCTGTCGCTAGCACCAGGTACGCCTGGCTGGCGTCGACCGGGAACCGGTCGATGAGGCCAAAGGTGTGGTCCCGTGCCCAGGCGTCCAGATCTGCCTGGCCCGGCAGGTCGCCGCCGCTGACCGCGGCAGGCAGGCTGGCTCGCCAGCGCCGAAATTCCTCCGCTGGATGGAACCGGGCTGCGGTCCAGACGGCGGCGGCGGCCGCAACGAGCGGATGCGGGTCGGTCAGCAACTCGCCAGCCGCGCGGGCTGCGACGTCGACAGTACAGCCCAGCACATCGGTCAGCGCTGCACGATCCGCGCCCTGAGTTGCCGGGCCCGCCAGGGCCAGCAGCAGCCAGGCGCCCAGCGGCGACACCACGTGATGGCGAGAGCCGGCGACCTCGTGCACCCGAGCGGCGTACCGGGCCACGGCACCGGCCACCAGACTGGTGTCGACCGTCATAGCACCCACTGTGCCGTACCAGCGTGGCCGGGGCCCAGCCGAACGCGCGGCAGGCGCTAGACAGGCCCGCTGGCCTCGGAGGCAACCTGCCACCGCGCGCGCGCCAGCAGCACGAAGCTGAAGATGCCCGCAGCGAGCACAAGAGCCGCTCCCAGGTACAGGGCAGCGTGCAGGCCCGACTCGAAGGCGTTGTAAGCCGCCGTGATGACTTCCTGCTCGAGTTTGAGCTCAAACCCGCTCTTCGGCGTGCTGTTGGCCGACGGGACTAGCCCGGTTTCGACCCCCTTGATGACGACCGACTCGTAGCTCTTGGGGATCCCCAGCGCCTGCATCCTGGAGATGATGTCGGAGTGCAGCTTGGCGCTGACTAGCGCGCCGAGCACGGCCACGCCCGTGACCGCGCCGATCTCGCGGCTGGTGTTCGTGGCAGACGCCGCCATGCCGGACCGCACTGCCGGAACTGCCGACAATGCCGAGGACGTGGCCGGCACGACGGTACTGCCCACGCCGATACCGCACAGCGCCAGGGCCGCGGCAAGCGGAAGGTAGGCCGGGCGCGGGCTGATGGAAAGGGCGGTGAGGATGAGCCCCGCCGCGAACAGCACGCAACCGACCAGGATGGACCAGTGCAGCCCGACTGCCAGCGTCCAGCGGCCGGCCAGCACAGACGCGAGCACCATCAGGACCGTCATCGGCAGGAAGATCAGCGCGATGCGGTAGCCGCTGTCGCCCACGACCTCGTCCAGGAATAGCGCGGTGAAGAAGAACACAGCGAAGGTCGCGAAATATGCGCAGAACGCGACGACGTTAGCCGTGAGGAACCCCGCGACGCGCAGGAACCGCAGATCAAGCAGTGGATGCTGGGCCCGGCGCTCCCACCAGAAGAAGGCCACGATCGCCGCAGCACACACGACCAGCAGTGCGATCACCGCAGCCGAGCCGAACCCTGAGCTCTCCGCCATGATCACCGCGAATGCAAGAGCGGTGATCGCGGCCGCGCTGAACAGAGTGCCTGCCACGTCGACCCGGTGCGCGTCCGGATCGGAGTTCTCCGGCAGCACAACCGTGCACAGGACGAGGGCAATGCCGCCGACGATCAGGTTGAACCAGAAGATCGCGCGCCAGTCCCAGATGCCGACCAGGGCACCGCCGAGCACCGGCCCGAGCGCCAGAGCGACACCCGACACCGCTGTCCAGACGCCGACGGCCCAGCCTCGCTCCCGCTCGTTCGTGTAAACGTGACGCAGCATCGACAGGGTGCCGGGCTCGCTCGCGGCCGCACCGAATCCCATCACGGCCCGGCCCGCGATGAGGACGCCCGGATTGGGCGCAACGGCTGACAGCACGGAACCGGCCAGGAAGATCACGATGCCGATGATCATGACTCGCTTGCGACCGAACTCGTCGCCGACCATCCCGAAGCCGAGCATCGCGCCAGCGAAAGTCAGCGCGTACGCTCCGACAACCCATTGCAACGACGCCACTCCGGCGTGCGTCTGCGACTGAATATTACCCAGCGCGACACTGACGATCGTGTTGTCGAGAAATGTGAGGAAAAGCACCACGCACAGCACGGCTAGGGCGAGCGAGCGGCCACCGTACCTGACGGTGGCCGCCTCGCCCTCGGGCAGTCCTATCCGGCTAACCACGTGGCTCCTATGACGACTGGCACGGGCCGGGGAGACCGGTCGTCTTCCCGCCGTTCGCCAGGGCTGCGAGATTGCAGAAGCTTGATATGCCGACCTTCCAGGTGCCGCCCTCGAGGACCGCCGTGCCCATCTGGTTCTTCAACTCCGGCGTCCCGCCAACCAGGACGTCGTAGGTGACCGCAGCCTGGGTCGGTGACGTTACTGTGACTTTTGTGACCTTAGCTGACGCCGCTGACGCGAAGCTAGACCCGAGCAGTGCCTGGACAGCCGACTGCACCTGGGTGCCGTCCTGCAACAGGTTGATCCGCTGACTGATTGGCGTACTGGGGCTGAAGAACGCCTCCCAGTTGGCCGTGATCTGGCTAACCGCGTTACCGCCGGCAGTCGGGGACGCCGGTGCCGACGTGGCGGGCGGCTTGGACGTGCTGGGACTGCTCGGACTGCTCGGGCTGCTGCCGCCGCAGGCAGCCATGGTGGCCGCCAGCGCCACGAGCGCGCAGCCGCCGAGAATATGCGGGATACGCCGATGAGGGCTCATGCAGCTATCCTCCAACGATCTTTCAGCCGATGGCATTCCACTACACAACTGATCTTCTCGCACTTGTTGACCGGCTAGTTAGCCGCGGCCTGACGCGCGTGTCATGCTGGCCGATGTGCCCGAACCCGAACCCGAACCCGAACCCGACCCGGCTGCGCGCGGCACGACCGCCCCCGACCTCGAAGCGCTGCGGGACCGGATGCGCCAGTTCACCGCCGAGCGGGACTGGGGCGGTTTCCACGACCCCAAGTCGGTCCTGCTCGCCCTCGTCGGTGAGGTAGGCGAACTGGCGGAACTCTTCCAGTGGCTGCCCGCAGCCGATGCCGCCAAACTCGGCCGGTCGGAGCCCCTGCACACCAGAGCCGGCGAGGAAATGTCGGACGTACTGCTCTACCTGGTCCGGCTGGCGGACGTGCTGGAGGTTGATCTCGCCGCTGCCGCGAACGCGAAGCTCACCGACGCGGGGCGGCGTTACCCCGCGGCCGGCTCCCCCGGCTGACGAC
>JBAUAR010000598.1:0-8936 GCA_049675875.1 Streptosporangiaceae bacterium | reverse complement strand
ACCTGGTGCTGCTCGACCTCATGCTGCCCGGGCTGCCGGGCAGCGAGGTGTGCCGCACGCTGCGCGAGCGGTCCAACGTGCCGGTCATCATGCTGACCGCCAAGGACAGCGAGATCGACAAGGTGGTGGGCCTGGAACTCGGCGCGGACGACTACGTCACCAAGCCGTTCTCGTCCCGCGAGCTGGTGGCCAGGATGCGCGCCGTGCTGCGGCGCCGCGGCGACGCGAGCGAGCCGGTCAGCTCGATCATGGAGTCTGGCCCGGTGCGGATGGACGTCGACCGGCACGTCGTCACCGTTCGCAGTCGGCAGGTGCAGCTGCCGCTCAAGGAGTTTGAGCTGCTTGAGGTGCTGCTACGCAACGCCGGCCGGGTGTTGACGAGGATGCAGCTCATCGACCGCGTCTGGGGCGCCGACTACGTCGGCGACACCAAGACACTGGACGTACACGTGAAGCGGCTCCGAGCGAAGATCGAGACCGAGCCCACCAACCCCCGCCACATCGTGACCGTGCGCGGTCTCGGCTACAAGTTCGAGCCACTCGGCTAGCGGCGCTCCGCCCGCCCGGCCGGCGTCCTGCGGCGGGACGCGGCCTGGCGCCGATCGCCGACCGCGCCGGTGGCTAGCTTGGTGCGGGAGACGGCGTTGGTGTGGCGGTGGGAGTCGGGCTCACGCTAGGCGTCGGAGTCGGCTGACCGCTCGGCTGCGCCTTCGCGGCCGGCGTGACTGCGGCGGGCAGCGGCGGCTGGAGCGTGGCGTACTGGACCGCGCGCGGCATCACCGGCACCATCAGCGGGACCGGGCCAGCCTTCTGGAACACCAGCACGAGCTTGACGGTAGAGCCGCTCGGCACCGGCCGGGTCAGATCGCGGAGCACGACCTGCGGCATGGGGCCGGAGTAGAACACCGGGTGACCGTTGACCACCGGTACGCCGCCGCCTGGAAGCGTCACCGAAGTCGCGGTACCGGGCGCAGAGATACTGATCAGCTTGTCCGGAGCGCCGGTGTTGACCAGCGCCAGGAAGAGGCTCGCCGACTGGCCCCTCGCGAGGTCTCGCCCGATCGGAGCACCTAGCACGAACACGTTCCTGATGGAAAGGTCACCGACCGCGACGCCCGCCGCGTCGGTCGGATAGTGGAAGCTCAGCGTCGGCGCGTTATTGCCGGCCTCGCAGCCGGCCAGAGCCGGGATCAGCGCTACGGCTGCGACGAGCACCAGCCGATGCGACAGTGCGCCTGCCCAGCGGCTCCCGATCACGGCATGCCCTCCTCATGAGGATGACCGACAGACGCCGCACAGCGTAGCCAAACGGCACGCAGGGAATCGCGCCGGCCCGGCCGAACAGCACCGGGCCGACGGGCGCTCAGGCGCTGATCGCCTGGACCAGCCCGGTCTGGCTGTCCTTGGGACTCAGTCCGCCCGCGTATCGCACGGTCTGGTCGGGTGCCACCAGGACAGCCGTCAGCTGGGTCGCCGGGATTCCCGCTGGGAAGCTGACGGGGCTGG
This sequence comes from Streptosporangiaceae bacterium, assembly GCA_049675875.1. Classification (GTDB taxonomy): domain Bacteria; phylum Actinomycetota; class Actinomycetes; order Streptosporangiales; family Streptosporangiaceae; genus JAJYUU01. The sequence goes on along the minus strand of JBAUAR010000598.1, from coordinate 7,430 downwards.
TCAGGGTGTGGGTGGTGTCGTCAGCCAGGGTCAGCGCGGCCTGGCGCTGGGGGCTGAGCTCGCCGTACAGCCGCCGGACCTCCGCCCGGGTCTGCTGGTTGTAGACCACGTAGGCCGCAGCGTGTGCGCTCACTGCCACGTCGGCCAGCCAGGCCAGCGTGCCGCCGCAGTCGCAACCATGCGGCACGAGTACCAGCATCGCCTGACGCAGCGCGTCCAGCTGGATCGGCGGCTGACCGTCGACGGTGATGACCGCCCGCGGTAGCGGTGCTGCGCGCACGATGTGCGGGGTCGGCTGGCCAGCAGCAGGCCCCGCCGAGCCGTGGCCGGTCGCCGGGGCAGAGTTCGTGCCAGCTGCGGGCAGGCCGGTCAGGCCTCGCTCGGACGTCGCCGTGAACACGGTGAGCAGGGTCCCGGTGATCAGGGCGAGGATCAGGCAGCAGGCCAGCAGCGGGAGCAGGATGCCGTCCCGGCCCAGCGATCGATGCCAGCCGGATCGCCGCTGGTGGCGCCGTAGCGCCCGCAGCTCGCGGCGGTACGCCTGCACGTCTCGGTCGAGTTCCCGCGCGTCGTCGGGAACCTCGATGTCGACCGGTGGCAGGCCAGAATCGTCCCGTTCCGGTTCGCTGCCTGGGCTCACGGCTTCCTCTCCGACAGGAGCGAACGTCTCTATTTCCAGTATGAGCCAGAGCGGACCAGCCGGGGTCAGTCGGACGGCAGGAGGGTCAGTCGGGCCGGCTGCCGTCGGCCGCCAGCCGCCGGCCGGGCAGCGGAGCCGCAATTTGACGCTCCGTAACTGCGCCATTGACCTGCACCTTTGCCGCTAACGACAGCGAATCGCCTCGACTGCGCGTGGTAAGCTGGTATCCAGCGGAAGGGGTACGTGCCACATGTCATTTAAGGTCGGCGACACCGTTGTCTACCCCCATCATGGGGCTGCTCGGATCGAGGAAATCGAGACGCGCGTCATCAAGGGCGAGGACCGGACCTACCTCGTGCTGAAGGTCGACAAGGGTGACCTGACTGTGCGTGTTCCCGCGGACAATGCCGAGCTTGTCGGCGTCCGCGACGTGGTCGGCCAAGAAGGGCTGGAGCGAGTCTTCGACGTGCTGCGTCTCCCGTACACCGAAGAGCCGACCAACTGGTCCCGCCGGTACAAGGCCAACCTAGAGAAGCTTGCCTCTGGCGATGTCAACAAGGTCGCCGAGGTCGTGCGTGATCTGTGGCGCCGCGACCGCGAGCGCGGCCTGTCGGCGGGTGAAAAGCGGATGCTCGCCAAGGCCAGGCAGATCTTGGTCAGCGAGCTCGCTCTGGCCGAGAAGACCAACGAAGACAAGGCCGAGGCACTGCTCGACGAGATTCTCGCTTCCTGACCGCTGTGGCCGACTTGCTGCCGCGAGTCGGCATCGGCGTCGACGTTCATCCCTTCGAGGCGGGTCGACCGCTGTTCCTGGCCGGTCTGCTGTGGCCTGGCGAGGACGGGCTGACCGGGCACTCCGACGGAGATGTTGCTGCGCATGCGGCGTGCAGCGCACTGCTGTCCGCAGCCGGCCTCGGGGACCTGGGCAGTCAGTTTGGCACCAGCCGGCCGGAGTGGGCCGGCGCGTCCGGCTCGGCCCTGCTGGCTGAGAGCGCACGGCTCACTGCAGCGGCCGGATTTCGCATCGGGAACGTTGCCGTCCAGGTCATCTGTAACCGCCCGCGCTTGTCCACGAGGCGGGTCGAGGCCCAGCAAGCACTGGCAGCCGCCCTTGGCGGCGCGGCCGTCAGCCTGGCCGCGACCACGAGCGACGGGCTGGGCCTGACTGGCCGCGGTGAGGGCATCGCCGCGATCGCCACCGCGCTGGTTGTCCCGGCTTAGCTGAGTCCCGCTCGGCGCGCTCGAGCCCGGCGGTCACCCGTCCGGTGACCAGTTGTCCGGCGGTCACCCGTCCGGCGGTCACCCGTCCGGCGGCGTTGGCGTGCTCCACATGCGGTGGAACACCGGCATGTCGTCGGCAGTTGCGTCGCCGCTACCCTGACCCGCTGTCGCCAGGCCGTCAGCCTCAGGGGCCACATCGTCGGCGGCCGATGCCATCCCGATGTCTTCGGCGTCGGCGGGCAGCACGTGGCGGTCGCCTAGGCCCGCGCTGGGCTCGCCGTCGCCATGCGCTGCGTCGCCGTCGCCAGGATCTCGTGGGGTGTCGCTTGGCTCTGCGTCGGCGCGACTGGACGCTGCGGTGTCGCCAGGCGCCGCGTTGGTGTCGTCGGGCGCTGCGGCGGATTCGCCGGGATCTCGTGGGGTGTCGCCTGGCTCCGCGTCGGCGTAACTGGACGCTGCCGCGGATTCCCTGGGCGCCGGCGGGGGTTCGGCGGGCGCTGCGTCGGTCTCGCTGGGCTCGGCGTCGGTGTCGTCCGGGGCGTCACGGGGGTCCGTGTCGCCCGGCTCTCCTGCACGGTAACCGGACACTGCGCGGGTGTCGCTGCGCACTGCATCGGTCTCGCCCGGCGCTGCGTCGGTGTCTTCGGCGCCTGTGTCGCCGTCGGCCGACCCCCGGAGCGTGTCGGCTAGCGACCCGCTGGCCTGCTCTGGCGGTCCGGCCTCGACACCCGCTTCGAGCGCTCCGTCCGCTGTCTCGACCAACTCGCCATGGGTATCGTCCCTAGCCCGCTCGCTGCCGGGCGCGTTTCCATCAGGGGCCACGCTAACTGGCTCGGACGCCGCTGCGGCCGCGCCGGCAGCTGCCCCGGCAGCGGCCGACGACACCAGCTGCGAAGCGAAGCCGGGCACGATAGATGGCGCGTTCCACTGCTGCGGGATCCGTACCGGTAGCGGAGCCGGCCGCGCGACGGCCGGCCTGCCGGCATCGGTCCGGCCCACGTCGTTGCCTGTCGCCTGCTGCCGCCGCGCGCCGCTCGCCTGACGGCGAAGCCTCACGTGTCGCAGCAGGGCGAGGAGCAGCAGGAAGGCGATCAGTACCAGCGCCCAGGGCAGCACCGCCGCGGTCGCGGCGCCCACGTTATACGGCAGCCGGTGCCCGGTCGCGTGCAGCGCATCTGCGCCGGCTGCCGCAGTGAGCACCGCCAGCAGGGTGAGCCAGGCGAGTATCCGGCTCGGCACCCCGGCGCCGCGCAGCGCGAGCACGGCCGACAGCGCTATCACCAGCATTGCGTCGATCAGCAGTGGGTAATCGCGGGCGTAACGGTGATCGATTCCCGCTTGTATCGCGACTGCGTGGATACCCGAGTACGACAACACGAACGTAGCCGCGGCCAGCGCAGCGACGCCGACGCATACGGCGGCCACGCCCAGCAGCCGGAGCGGCTGCGCTGGGCCGTCCCGGCCTGTGCTGGACTCTGCTAGCGGCTCTGGCGGCTCTGGCGGTCCGGCCGTGCCACCCTGCATCGAGGCCTGTTCACTCATCGGCCTGGCCATTCCTTCCTCGGCGGCCTTCGCGGGCTGCGCCTCCGTCAGGGCGTTGCCTGACGGCCGAAGGGGGGCGGGAGAATGGACTCACCGGTCAGCCCGCGTCAAAGGAGACGATATGCCGTACTACCGGGTTGCAGGCGAGGTTCCGGCAAAGCGCCACGTCCGCTTCCGCGGGCCAGACGGAAGCCTGTACGCCGAGGAACTGATGGGCGAGGAGGGCTTTGTCTCTGACTCCTCGCTGCTCTACCACCGGCACCCGCCGACCGCGATCGTCAAGAGTGAGGCCCTCGCCGGCGCGGCGGAGGTCATCCTCACGGCCAATCACCCCCTGCTGCCGCGCCACTTCCGTACGCAGGACTTGGCCGCTGGCGGCGACCTTGTGCTCGGCAGGCAGCTGCTACTCGCCAACGATGACGTGCGCATCTCGTTCGCCGCTGCCGACACGGCGTCCGAGCTGTACCGCAATTCCTCCGGCGACGAGGCTGTGTACGTGCGGTCGGGAACCGCCGCTTTCGAGTCGGTCTACGGCAGCATTGCTGCGGGTCCGGGCGATTACGTCATCGTGCCGCGCGGCACTATTCACCGCTGGCGCCCCGGCGACGGCGGTGTGCACGCGCTGGTCGTCGAGGCGCGCGGCCACATCCGGCCGCCACGGCGGTACCTGTCGCAGTACGGCCAGTTCCTCGAGCACGCCCCGTACTGCGAGCGTGATCTGCGCGGGCCGGACGGCCCGCTGCTGTCCGAAGGCGAGGATGTCCCGGTGATCGTGCGCACCGCGGCGGGGCTGACCAGGCTGACGTACGCATACCACCCATTCGACGTGGTGGGCTGGGACGGCTATCTGTACCCGTACGCGTTCAATATCGCCGACTTCGAGCCGATCGTGAAGCGCACCCACGCGCCGCCGCCGGTACACCAGACGTTCGAGGGGCCCAACTTCGTGATTTGCTCGTTCTGCCCGCGGCCACTTGACTTCGATCCCGAGGCGGTCCCGATCCCCTACAACCATCACAACGTCGACTCCGACGAGATGATGTACTACGTGGCCGGGGACTATTCGGCGCGCAAGGGCTCCGGGGTCGGGCTCGGCTCTATCACGCTGCACCCGTCCGGGTTCGCCCACGGCCCCCAGCCGGGCGCTGTCGAGGCGGTCATCCGGGGGCTGGCGCAAGGGATCACCACGACTGACGAGACGGCGGTCATGATCGATACGTTCCGGCCGCTGCTGCTGGCCGCGCCTGCCCTCACGGCGGAAGACCCGGAATACGCCTGGACCTGGGCCAGCGCGGCCCGCGGTCAGCGCAGCGCGGAGCAGGCAGACCGCGGGCCGGGTTTCTGAGCCGCGGCGAGCCATGGCTCGCCGGCCACCGGGCTGGGAGCGAGCGTCGTTCCGAGCCCCGTCCCGAGGGCATCCTTTATCAGGCAAGAAGGCCAAGTCGGGCGCACCGGCCATCGGCGTGTGCTCGTGGATGGCCCGTTGCTGCACCTGGGGCTGCACCAGACCGGCATTGACGGCCCATGTCGGCGGAGTGCCGGGCCGCGGCCGGAGTCCGCGCGGGCTTGTGGCTGGCCCGTTGGTGCACCTGGGGCTACGCCAGACCGGCATTCACGCCCGGTAGCGGCGCACAGCAGCGGGAGGCGGTGCGGGGTCAGGCCGCTGGCGCGGACGGCCAGACACGCTAATCGGCGGCAAACCCGCGCGGCATCTTGTCGCACTCGTGGCAGACGGCGCCAGCAGTTGGCCAGGCTGCCGAGTACCGGCACATCGGCCAGGCGCGGCTGAGCGCGATGGCGCTAGCTCTGGCCGTCGCGGCGACGATCGCGGCAGCAGCGCTCGCCGGCCGGGCTCCGATCAAGGCGTCATCGGAGCGGCGCACCTCCCTGTCACGGTCTCCGCGGCTGTTTTGGCTGGTGGACGTACTGTGGTGTGGTGGCAGCCCGAACACGCCCGATGTGCTGATGCGAGTCGTCAGCAGTCAGGCGCGGCGCCGCTGGATCATCGTGGCGGCAGGGATGGCGCTGTTGTGCGGACTGCCAGCGCTCATTCGCGCTTGGCCGGTTCCCGCGGCCGCGGTGTCCGCTGCACAGTTGCGTGCCCGGATCATGTCCTCGGCGGGTGATCCCTATCAGGGTTACGCCGAGAGCAACGTTGACCTCGGGCTGCCCAGCCTGCCCGACCTCGGTGATGTCACGTCCCTGCTGGACGGCACGACCGACCAGTACGTCTGGTACCTGTCGGCTGAACAGTGGCGGGCCGATGTGCTGACAACGGCCGGCGAGACCGATACCTATCAGGCGGGTTCGTACGGCACGTTCGACTGGAGCTACAGCAGTGACCTGCTGACTCAGGTCATAGGCAGCGAACCTGTCCGGCTCCCGCGCGCCGCCGACCTGCTGCCGCCAGCGTTGGCGCAACGGCTGCTGAGCTATGCCGGGCCGTCAACCCGCGTGTCGGCGCTACCGGCCCAGCGGGTGGCCGGCGTGGACGCCGCGGGCCTGCGGCTCACGCCAGCCGGCTCGACGTCGACCATCAGCGCCGTGGATGTGTGGGCCGACCCGCGCACCGGGCTGGCAGTCGAGGTCGAGATATTCGGTCGTGCGCCGACCGCTCCGGTGCTAGTGAGCCGGTTCCTGGATGTCAGCTTCACCCGGCCGGCGCTGGCCACCATGACGCCGAACGTGGGCGCAGGAATTGGATTTGCAACCAGCAGCCTGCCCGACGTGACCAGGATCTTGCACGGCTACGGACCGGGGCTGCCAGCGAGCCTGGGTGGGGTAGCCCAGGTAGCCGGTGTGGCCGGTCTGCCGGATCTAGCCGCGTACGGCAGCGGGTTCGCCAGATTCGCCGTCGTACCGCTGCCGTTCAGCACTGGTCAGTCGCTGCTACAGGCGGCTAGCTCGGCGGGCGTCACCATCCAGCTCGGCGACGGCACCGCGGTGGTCATCCAGACGCCGCTTGTCACGGTGCTGCTGTCAGAGCAGCCGGCTGGGCCGGTCTACCTGCTGGCCGGCACTGTCACCGCCACCGTGCTCGAGCGCGCCGCCCAGCAGCTGCCGGACTACCCGTGATCGTCACCTCCGGGCTCACCAAGCGCTACGGCACGCTGCTCGTCGTGGATGGCGTCGACCTCGATGTACGGGAGGGCGACCGGTATGGATTCCTCGGCCCGAACGGCTCAGGCAAGACGACCGTGGTACGCATGCTGCTCGGCCTGGTCTACGCGACGAGCGGCACGATCGAGGTACTCGGCCGTCCGGTGCCAGGGCAGATCTCGGCGGTGCTGCCGCAGGTCGGCGCGCTGGTCGAGGCTCCGGGTGCGTACGGTCACCTTTCAGGCCGCGCGAACCTGGCCATCATCGACGCGGCCGGCCGACGAGCGCCAGGCCGCCGCCGCGACCGGCGCCGGCGCATCGGCGAGGCGCTCGATCGTGTCGGCCTCGGCGGCATCGACGACCGGCCGGTGCGGAAATACTCGCTCGGCATGCGTCAGCGGCTCGGCCTGGCGGCCGCGCTGCAACGGTCGCCGCGGCTGCTCATTCTCGACGAGCCGACGAACGGCCTGGACCCGCGCGGCATCCAGGAGGTCCGCACTCTTCTCGCCGAGCTCAACGCCGCCGGCACGACCGTCTTCCTGTCCAGCCACCAGCTCGCCGAGGTAGAGCTGTTGTGCACCCGGATCGGCGTCATCGACCGCGGCCACCTGGTGCTGCAGGATGACCTGGCGACGCTGCGCGGGCCGACGGGTCGGGTCATCGTGCACAGCGCGGACGCCGACCGAGCCGCAGCCGTGCTCGGCCGCCGGGTGGAGGCCCGGGATGGTGACCGGCTCGTCGTCGCCGACGGCGACGCGGCGAGCGTCAACGCGCAGCTCACAGCCGTCGGCCTGCGGGTTACCGAGATCAGACCAGAGCGCATGGCACTGGAGGAGCTGATGCTGTCGGTGACGACCGCCGGCTCCGACCGGTTCGATGGGGCCGGCAACGCCCGTCGGCGCGAGCCGGCCAGCGCGGGGGCGGTGGG
>JBAUAR010000597.1:0-18611 GCA_049675875.1 Streptosporangiaceae bacterium | reverse complement strand
CGCCGGCGGGGGTGTCACCGTCGCTGTCACCGCGACCGCCCGCGAGGCCGAGGACCTTGCCGCCGCGCTCGGCTCGCTGCTCAGCCAGGATGTCGTCGGCTATTTCCCGTCCTGGGAGACGTTGCCGCATGAACGGCTGTCGCCGCGCCCGGACACGTCCGGCCAGCGACTCGCCGTGCTGCGCAGGCTCGCCCACCCCGATCCGTCTGATCCGCGGTCCGGCGCATTGCGTGTGGTCACGACCCCGGTGCGCAGCCTGCTGCAGCCGATGGTGCGCGGCCTCGGCGAACTGGTCCCGGTGCGGCTGGCGGCGGGCGGGTCGGCGAGCCTGGAGGACACCGTGGCCCGGCTCGTCGACATTGGCTACGCCAGAGTCGACCTGGTCGAGCGGCGCGGCGAACTGGCGGTCAGGGGCGGTCTGCTTGACGTGTTCCCGCCTACCGAAGAGCACCCGCTCCGGGTCGAGTTCTGGGGCGACGAGGTCGAGGAGATCCGCTACTTCCGGGCCAGCGACCAGCGCAGTCTCGCCACGGCTGAGGACGGCCTGTGGGCGTCGCCATGCCGGGAGCTGCTACTGACCCCAGCAGTGCGGGCCCGGGCCCGCCAGCTCGCCAGCGAGTGGCCAGGCCTGCACGACATCCTCGGCAAGATGGCCGAGGGCATCACCGTCGAGGGCATGGAGGCGCTCGCCCCAGCGCTGACCGACGGGATGGAGCTGCTGCTCGACTACCTGCCGCAGGCGAGCAAGATCATCGCGTGCGACCCGGAGCGCATCCGGGCCAGGGCTGCAGACCTGGTCGCTACCAGCCAGGAGTTCCTCGAGGCGTCCTGGGTAAGCGCGGCGGCCGGCGGTCAGGTGCCGATCGACCTCGGCGACGCTGCGATGCGGCCGATCGCCGAGGCGCGAGCGCTGGCGGCCAGCCTGGAGCTGCCCTGGTGGACGATCACGCCATTTTCTCCGGCCCAAGCTGACGACAGCCAGCCGGGCCGGCCGGGCGCGGACGGTTACGGCGGTGCCCAGAGCGACGACGGCGACGGCGGGCCACCGGCGTTCGGAGTCCATGCCCAGCCAGCACCCCGATACCGCGGCGACACCAGCCGGGCGGTACCCGACATCCGCCGGTGGCTGGCAGACAGCTGGCGGGTGGTGCTCGTCACCGAGGGCCACGGACCGGCGAAGCGGCTGGCCGAACTGCTGCGCGGTGAAGGGCTCGGGGCCGCAGACGGCGATCTCGTCCGGCCGCCGGAGCCCGGCGTCGCGCACGTGACGACCGGAATGGTCGAGTCCGGCTTCGTGTGGCCGTCCGTGCGGCTCGCGGTCCTCGCGGAGGCCGATCTCGCGGGCACGCGACCGGGCAGCAGGCAGACGCATCGGATGCCGAGCCGCCGCCGGGGCGGGATCGATCCGCTGCAGCTCACGCCTGGCGACTACATCGTGCACGAGCAGCACGGGGTCGGCCGGTTCCTGGAGATGACCAGCCGCACGGTGCAGGGTGCCACCAGGGACTACCTGGTGATCGAGTACGCGCCGAGCAAGCGGGGCCAGCCGGGCGACCGGCTGTACCTGCCGACGGACCAGCTGGACGAGGTAACCCGCTACACCGGAGGCGAGGCACCGACGCTGCACCGGCTCGGCGGTGCGGACTGGGCCAAGGCCAAGGGCCGGGCACGGAAGGCCGTCAGGGACATCGCGGCCGGGCTCATCCGGCTGTACCAGGCGCGGATGGCCTCGCCAGGGCACGCGTTCGGGATGGACACGCCCTGGCAGCGCGAGCTGGAGGACGCGTTCCCGTACGTGGAGACGCCCGATCAGCTCGCAGCCGTGGACGAGGTCAAGACCGACATGGAGCGCGCCGTCCCCATGGACCGGCTGATCTGCGGCGACGTGGGTTATGGCAAGACCGAGATCGCGGTGCGCGCGGCATTCAAGGCGGTGCAGGACGGCAGGCAGGTCGCCGTGCTGGTGCCGACCACGCTGCTGGCGGCGCAGCATTTCGCCACGTTCAGCGAGCGGTATGCGCCGTTCCCCGTCACCATCCGGGCCTTCTCTCGGTTCCAGTCGGCGGCCGAGGTCGCCGACACGCTCGAGGGCCTGTCGTCCGGCAAAGTGGACGTGGTGATCGGGACGCACCGGTTGCTGTCGCCGGAGGTTCGGTTCGCCCGGCTCGGCCTGCTCGTCATCGACGAGGAGCAGCGGTTCGGCGTGGAACACAAGGAGTACCTCAAGCAGCTGCGCACCGAGGTGGACGTGCTGGCCATGTCGGCCACGCCCATCCCGCGGACGCTGGAGATGGGCATCTCTGGCATCCGCGAGATGTCGACCATCCTCACCCCGCCGGAGGAGCGGCATCCGGTGCTGACGTCGGTGACGCCGTACGATGAGAAGCAGATCGCCGCCGCCGTCCGGCGGGAGTTGCTGCGCGACGGTCAGGTGTTCTTCGTGCACAACCGGGTGTCCTCGATCAACAAGGTCGCGGCGCGGCTAGCCGAGCTCGTGCCGGAGGCGCGGATCGGCATCGGCCACGGCCAGATGAACGAGCACGCGCTGGAGAAGGTGATGAGCCAGTTCATCGACCGCGAGTTCGACGTGCTGGTATCGACCACCATCGTGGAATCCGGGCTCGACATCCCGAACGCCAATACGCTGATCGTGGACCGCGCAGACGCCTACGGCCTGCCGGACCTGCACCAGCTGCGCGGCCGCGTAGGTCGCGGCCGGGAACGCGGGTACGCCTACTTCCTCTATCCGCCGGAGAAGCCGCTCACCGAGACCGCGCACGAGCGGCTGGCCACCCTGCAGCAGCACACCGGGGTGGGTGCGGGCATGCACATCGCGCTCAAGGACCTGGAGATTCGCGGCGCTGGGAACCTGCTGGGCGGCGAACAGTCCGGGCACGTCGCGGCGGTCGGGTTCGACCTGTACGTGAAGATGATCGGCGAAGCCGTCCGGGAGCTGCGCGGTGACGGGCCGGCGGAGCGAGCGGAGGTCCGGGTTGAGCTGCCAGTGGATGCCCACATCCCGCACGGCTACGTCACCGGCGAGCGACTTCGGCTGGAGGCCTACACCCGGATTGCCGCTATCGACTCTACCCACGACATCGACGCGGTCCGCGACGAGCTCACTGACCGGTTCGGGGCCGTGCCGCCGCAGGTAGAAAACCTGCTCGCGGTGGCGCGCCTGCGGGCCGTCGCCCGTGCAGCCGGGCTTACGGACATCGCGGTGCAGGGCACCCGAATCAAGTTCGCGCCCGTCCAGCTGCCTGAGTCCCGGCAGGTGCGGCTGCAGCGGCTCTACCCCGGGTCCATCCTGAAGGCGACGCTCAGTACCATGCTCGTACCGGTGCCGAAGGCGGCCGGCTCAACGCCCGGCCTGCGCTCAGGGTCGGCGCAGCCCCCGTCGTCCGCCGGACAGCCCACGACCATCTCGTTCGGCGCGCCGCCGCTGCGCGACCAGGAGCTACTGTCCTGGTGCGAGACGCTGATCGACTCGGTGCTCAGCGGGCTGTCGCCGGACTCGGCTGCATCGGAGCCGGCGGAGCCGGGTCCCGGCGTCGCTGGCGGGCGCGACGGCGGGTAATCTCGCGCCGGGTGCCGCGTCACTGGCGAGAAGGGAACGGCAGGGTTGAGGATGAGTGTGCCGCGTAGGGCGGCGGTACTGACGGCGGCCATTGCGGCCAGCTGCGTCGCGGTGTCGGCATGCGGGTCAGTGCAGATGGGCGCCGCGGCGCTGACCGGCAGCAACCGAATCTCCTCGGCGACGCTGACCAACGAGATTGCCAACCTCAACGCCGCCTACACGGCGGACAAGGCCAAGGGCGTCTCACCGCAACTGGCGGTCGGCCAGGAGACTCAGCAAGTGCTCACCTGGCTCATCAGGTTCCAGATCGGCGACAAGCTCGCTGAGCAGCACGACATCAACATCACCCCCGCACAGGTGGACAAGCAGTTCACCAAACTCCGAAACGAGGCGCTGCAGAGCAAGGTGACCGTGCCGGAGTACGTCTCGGCCGGCGGTGCGCTGCCGCCGGATCTGGTGCCGCAGTTCGCCCAGTACGCCGCGATCCTTACCACGCTCCAGGACCGGCTGACGGGCGGTGCGGCGACGCCCACGCAGGCCCAGCAGACCGCCTTCCAGCACGACCAGTGCGTGGCGAGCAAGAGCCTGGGCGTCGCCGTGAACCCGCAGTTCGGTGAGTTCGACTACAGCAGCTACTCAGTCGTGACGGCGCCACCCACGCTGGCAGCAAATCCCAGCCCGTCGAAGGCGGCTGCTGTCCAGCTCACCCCGCCGTGCTGACGGTCCGGTGCTGAGGCCAGCTGCTGACGAGCCGCCGGGCGCGCGGCTGCTTGACCTCGTCCAGGTCATGGACACGCTGCGGCAGAAATGCCCGTGGGACGCCCGGCAGACGCACGAGAGCCTCACGCCCTTCCTCCTCGAGGAGACCTACGAGGCCGTCGACGCGCTGACGGCTGGTGACCAGGCAGCGGTGCGCGAGGAGCTCGGCGACGTGCTGCTGCAGGTCGTCTTCCACGCCCGGGTGGCGCAAGAGCGAGCCGACGGTACCGAGTACACGATCGACGACGTCGCGGACGGCATCATCAGCAAGCTGACCAGGCGTCATCCGCACGTCTTCGGCGACGTTTCGGTGTCCGGGCCGGACGACGTCAAGCGCAACTGGGACGCGATCAAGGCGGCCGAGCGGGCCGCGGCGAGCTCGGGCGAGCCGGTTTCAGCTCTGGACGGCGTGCCGTCGCACCAGCCAGCGCTGTCACTGGCCGCCCAGCTGCTGCGCCGGGCCGAGCGGGCTGGCGCGCCTGCCGAGCTGGCCGATGCGCCGCTGCCAGCTGAGACAAGGCTCGGGTCCGTCGGCGGCGAAGCGGGCACCGGGACCGGCGAGTCGACGGCGGTCGGCCTCGGGCAGGAACTCTTTGCCCTGGTACGCCGGGCCAGGACGGCGGGCCTGGACCCCGAGCTCGAGCTCCGTGCTACCGCGCTGGCCTACGCCGATCGGGTTCGCGCCTGGGAGCGCGACCGCTAGCCGACGGAGTCCGCCCGCCGCCGCCGTGGGTGCTGCCACCGGCGTGCCAGTGCGGCGGCAGAAGCCGCCTGGACTAGGCTCCCAATCGACTCTGGACACTGCTCGACCAGCAGGAGCTGAACACCGTGGCCTCGATCGAAGGCATCTTCGCCAGGCAGATTCTTGATTCCCGCGGCAACCCGACCGTGGAGGTCGAGGTTGTGCTGGATGACGGCAGCCAGGGCCGGGCCGCGGTGCCGAGTGGCGCGTCGACGGGCGTGTTCGAGGCTGTCGAGCTGCGGGACGGGGACGCGGCATACGGGGGCAAGGGCGTCACCAAGGCCGTGCAGGCCGTGATCGACGAGATCCAGCCCGAGCTGCTCGGCTACGAGGCCGATGAGCAGCGCCTGGTGGATTCCCAGCTCATCGACCTGGACCACACGCCGGACAAGTCCCGCCTTGGCGCGAACGCGATCGTGGGGGTGAGTTTGGCCGTTGCCAAGGCGGCGGCTGACTCGGCCGAGCTGCCGCTGTTCCGGTACCTCGGGGGTCCGAACGCACACCTGCTGCCGGTGCCGATGATGAACATCCTGAACGGCGGCGCCCACGCTGACACCAATGTGGATATCCAGGAGTTCATGATCGCTCCGGTGGGCGCCGGTACCTTCTCCGAGGCCGTGCGCTGGGGAGCCGAGACGTATCACGCGCTTAAGGCGGTGCTCAAGCAGCACGGCCTCAGCACCGGTGTGGGCGACGAGGGCGGGTTCGCGCCGAACCTCGAGCACAACCGCGCCGCGCTTGACTTGATCATGGAGGCGATTGGGAAGGCCGGTTTCATGCCGGGCCGCGACGTCGCGGTGGCCGTCGACGCGGCGGCCAGCAACTTTGTCGACGGTTCCAGTTACCTGTTCGAGGGCGGGGCCAAGAGCGCTGCTGAGATGACGCGGATTTACGCGCAGTGGCTCGACGCCTACCCGCTCATCTCCCTCGAGGACCCGCTTGCCGAGGAAGACTGGACGGGCTGGCGTGCGCTGACCGCCGAGCTGGGCGGGCGCGTTCAGCTGGTCGGCGACGACATCTTCGTGACCAACCCGACGCGGATACGCCGCGGTATCAGCGAGCAGATAGCCAATTCGCTGCTGGTGAAGGTCAACCAGATCGGCACGCTGACCGAGACCTTCGACGCGGTCGATCTCGCGCATCGCAGCGGCTATACGACGATGATGAGCCACCGCTCCGGGGAGACCGAGGACACCACGATCGCCGATCTGGTGGTAGCGCTGAACTGCGGCCAGATCAAGGCCGGCGCACCCTGCCGGTCCGAGCGCGTCGCCAAGTACAACCAGCTGCTGCGAATCGAGGAACAGCTCGACGACGCGGCCGCCTACGCGGGCCGGGCGGCGTTCCCGCGATCGGTAGCCGACGTGCCGTGATGAGTCCCGGCGATTCGGGAGCTCATCCGGCCGGGCCCGGCCAGCGGGGGGACTCGGGGGATCGCCCCCCCGAGCCGGCACAGCGGGGGGATTCGGGGGGTCGCCCCCCCGAGCCGGCACAGCGGGGGGACTCGGGGGATCGTCCTCCCGAGCAGGCACGCCGGGGGATAGTCCGGCCGAGCTTCGCCGGGCGCCCGAAGCTCACCAGCCGTGCGGCGGTGCTGGCGGTCGTGCTCTGCGCGATCGCGCTGAGCCTCGCGTACCCGGTCCGCGAGTACATCGCCGAGCACCGTCAGATCGACCAGTTGCAGGCGCAGAACGCGGCGATTGCGGCGCAGGTCCGCTACCTGAAGACGCAGCAGCGGGCGCTCACCTCGCCGGGCAGGATCGAGCAGGAGGCGCGCGACTCGCTGCACATGTGCTTTCCCGATCAGACCTGCTACGAGGTGATCAGCCCGGTCAGGCCGCACGCCAGCGCGCCGGCCCGGCTGGCCAGCTCACCGTGGTACGGACGGCTGTGGGAGTCGGTCAGGAAGGCGGACGGAGCCCCGCCCCGGTGAATGGTCCGGGGGCCAGCGAGCCGCCGCCGGCGGCGGACCTCGAGGTAGTTGCACGCCAGCTGGGCCGCGTACCGCGTGCCGTCATGGCGATCGCGCACCGGTGTCCGTGCGGGCTGCCAGCCGTCGTACAGACGGCACCCAGGCTGCCGGACGGCACGCCATTTCCCACGCTCTACTACCTGACCTGCCCGCGTGCCAGCGCCGCCATGAGCAGGCTCGAGGCGGCCGGCATCATGCGCCTGATGGCGGCTCGGCTGCGGGCTGACCCGCAGCTTGCCGACAGTTACAAGGCCGCCCATCGTGACTACGTTGTGAGGCGGACGGCTGCGGCGCAGCAGGCCGGCGTGGAGCCCCTGCCGGCGGGCACGCAGAGCGCCGGCGGCATGCCGGACCGGGTGAAGTGCCTGCACGCCCTGGCGGCGCACGCCCTCGCCGTACCGGGGGTGAACCCGCTTGGCGCGGAGGCGGTCCAGGCAGCCGGCCGGTGGTGGCAGGCTGGAACGTGCGCGGAGGATGGCCTATGAGGGCAACAGACGAAGGGCGGCCGGATGACCAAGCGGGTGGCGGCGATCGACTGCGGCACGAACTCGCTGCGGCTGCTGATCGCCGACGTCGACCCGGTGCGGCATGAGCTCACCGATGTCGCGCGGCGCATGGAGATTGTGCGGCTGGGACAGGGCGTCGACGCGACCGGCCGCCTCGCGCCGGAGGCGCTGGACCGGACGATGCGGATGCTGGCCAGCTACGCAGCGGACATCCACGTCGCCGGAGCGGTCGCCGTCCGGATGGTGGCGACGAGCGCTACCAGGGACGCGGCGAATGCGGCCGACTTCACCCGCGGGGTTGAGCGCACGCTGGGCGTCCTGCCAGAGGTCATTTCCGGGCGAGAAGAGGCCGGGTTGTCGTTCGCCGGCGCTACCGCTGAGCTGGCCGCCGAGGCGGCGGTCGGCGCCGGCCCGCGGCCGGAGCCGCCCTTCCTGGTGGTCGATATCGGCGGCGGGTCCACCGAGTTTGTGCTGGGCAAGCCCGGCGGCGACGCGCAGCACAGTGACGATCTGGCCGCGATCTCCGTAGACATCGGCTGCGTTCGGCTGACCGAGCGGCACCTGCACGGTGATCCGCCCACCTCGGCCGAGGTCGGGGCGGCCGCCGCCGACATCGACCGGGCGCTCGAGCAGGTGGCCGCCACCATCGCCGTTCAGGATGCGCGCACCCTGGTGGGGCTGGCGGGGTCCGTCACCAGCATCACCGCGATCGCGCTGGGCCTGCAGACCTACGACGCGAGCCGGACCCACCACGCCCGCATACCGGTGGCGACGGTGATTTCGGTGACTCGGCAGCTCCTTTGCCAGACCCGACGGGAGCGGGCGGCCATCGGTTCACTGCACCCGGGCCGGGTCGATGTCATCGCGGCGGGTGCGCTGGTGCTCGACCGGGTCATGCAGCGATTCGGCTTCGCCGAGGTGGTCACCAGCGAGCACGACATCCTGGACGGGATCGCCTGGTCGATCGCCGACGCCGGCTAAGGCCGTTGGCCGGCTGAGTAGCGTCATGTCAGCGGACCGATCGCCCGTCCCACCAGGCAGTGGCTGGCCTGAGGACCCGGCGACGGCCGAAACACCGGTGGCGCGCAGCCCGGCCGATGTGCGGGCACTAGCCGCCAGCGCGGGCTCGCTGGCCGAGCTGGCCGCCCGCGAGTCCGTCTGCCGGGCCTGTGACCGGCTCGTTCGATGGCGCGAGGAAGTCGCGGCGACCAAGCGCCGGTCGTTTCAGTCGCAGATCTACTGGGGCCGGCCGGTACCCGACTGGGGGGAAGAGCGGGCGTCGATCCTGATCCTCGGCCTCGCTCCGGCGGCGCACGGGGGCAACCGGACCGGGCGCATCTTCACCGGGGACCGGAGCGGGGACTTCCTGTTTGCTTCGCTGTGGCGGTCCGGGCTGGCGTCGCAACCGGACTCGGTCGCGGCGGGGGACGGTCAGCGGCTCATCTCGGCGCGGCTGGCTGCCACTGTTCGCTGTGCGCCCCCGGCCAACAAGCCAGAACCGAGCGAGCGCGATGCCTGCGCTCCCTGGCTCGCCGCCGAACTCGGGCTGCTGCGCGACCACCTGCGCGTCGTCGTCTGCCTGGGCCACTACGCCTGGCAGGCGCTCTGGCCGCAGCTTGCTGGCATCGGTTATCAGCCACCGCGACCGCGGCCGGCCTTCGGGCACGGCGCTGAGGTGGCGATCGAGCGGACCGCAGGCGCCGGCGCGCAGCTGACCGTGCTCGGCTGTTACCACCCGAGCCAGCAGAACACCTTTACCGGCCGGGTGACTGAACCGATGCTGGACGCAGTGTTCGGCCGGGCCCGCGACATCGCTGGTGGCCCGCGGCGCGCTACTTAGCGTAATAAGAATGGCAAATTGGTTACAGCGAGTATCTGCTGCGAACTATCGCATGGATGAGACAGTGACAAGGCGGTCATAATCCGAAGGCCCTAATTTCATTGTCTGGAGCCGTCAGGTAGGTGCGGGGTATCATCGCAACGCCCCCGTAGCCCAAGGGAAGAGGCCGGCCCCCTAAAAGGGTCCCCAGTGTCGGTTCGACTCCGACCGGGGGTACCGCTGACCTGCTGTTATGTCCACAGAGGACCGCCCAGCCGGTCATTCGACGGACGGATTTGCGGCAGCCGGCTGTCAATTGCCTCGCGAGTAGCCGCGGCGTTGCCCGCCGTTCCGTAGGCGGCAGCACATCGAGAACGTCACCATTTTGCGCCACATTGGACACATGACTCACCGACGCCAATGCATTCCGGGCACTGACGTCAGTCGTAAGTCAGCCGCTTACGTCGGGTCCGGCGCGATCGATCGTGATCCGCACAATTAGTCGCTTGTCCCGCCTCATGGCCGCGCGATAGTCCTCCCAGTCCGGGTGGGCGCCGGAGATCCGCCGGTAATAGTCCTCAAGCAGTGGCAGTGCCTCGGGCAGGTGGATCAGCTCTGCGTTTCCTTCCGCCTGCACCCATTCGCCGAAGAAGCCGTCATTAATGACACACAGCGATGCCCGGGGATCGCGCGCCAGGTTCCTTGCCTTGATGGCGGTCTCCCTGGTGCTGATCAGGACTCGGCCGTCCGCATCGACCGCCGCCACTACCGGCGATAGTTGCGGACGGCCATCGGATCTGGCGGTTGCCAGAATCGCGCGCGGGTTGGCAGCGATGAAGCCGACCGCGCGACCGATGTCCACAACCGCGGGCTAGGCGCCGTTGAGCCTGGCGCGCCGCCGGAGCTCGTACTCGTGCACGATCGCGCTGGCGTAGCCGTGCGAGAGGCCATGCTCGTCGGACAGCCACTGCGCGCGCTCAGTGCGACGGAGGAACGCGGGACCGGATTCAATCCGGCTGAACCACTCTCGGAGCTGGAGTCCCGTCACTGTCGGGATGCGGGCGATGAGATTTTGGTGCATCTCCGGAGAGTGGGTCAGGGACAAGTCGCACCTCCGACGTGAGGAGTCCTTGCAGTCGAGAGTGCACCACCTCTGGCCGCGTGACAACCCCCGGGGCGGACGTTCCTCACAGCGTCAGCATGCCGCTGGCCGCCTTCCGGACAAAGCGCCCTATCGCGGCTGACCGCACCCCGGCCGAGCCGCGCGAACGGGGCAATTTGGCATGTCACTCCGCAAGGGGGCCGAAGCGTCACCAGGCGGGGGCTCGCGGCTCCGCCGCGTCGTTGCCGCCGTCGTTGCCGCCGCCGTCGTTGCCGCCGCCGTCGTTGCCGTTGCCGTCGCAGCTGTCGCGATCCAGGTCGAGCCCGCTCGCGGCAGCCGCGCCAACTGAGGCGGTCAGCCCAGTCGCTCGAAGATCATGGCCATGCCCTGCCCGCCACCCACGCACATCGTCTCCAGCCCGATCGACTTGTCGTGGAACTGCAGGCTGTTCAGCAGCGTCGAGGTGATGCGCGCACCGGTCATGCCGAACGGGTGGCCGACGGCAATCGCTCCGCCGTTGACGTTGAGCTTGTCGATGTCGATGCCGAGGTCCCGGTAGGACGGGATCACCTGCGCGGCGAATGCCTCGTTGATCTCTACCAGGTCGACGTCGTCGATGGTCATGCCCGCCCGGCTCAGCGCCTGCCGGGACGCCTCGACCGGGCCGAGGCCCATGATCTCCGGCGAGAGCGCGGTCACGCCGGTCGACACGATGCGGGCGAGCGGGGTGACGCCAAGCTCGGCCGCCTTGGTGTCGCTCATCACGATCACGGCCGCGGCGCCGTCGTTCAGCGGGCAGCAGTTACCCGCGGTGACGGTTCCGTCCGGCCGGAACACCGGCTGCAGCTGCGCCACCTTCTCGAGCGTGGTGCCTGGCCGCGGGCCGTCATCGGCCGCAACCACGGTGCCGTCCGGCAGTGTGGCCGGCGTGATGTCACGCTGCCAGAAGCCGTTGGCCAGCGCCTTCTCTGCCTGGTTCTGGGAGCGCACGCCGAACTCGTCCTGCTCGGCGCGGCTGATCCCGCGTTGCTGAGCGACGTTCTCCGCGGTCTGGCCCATCGCGATGTAGATATCCGGGATGTTGCCGTCGGCACGGGGATCGGTCCAGGTGAAACCGCCCTTGCCCATCTCAGCCGCCCTGGCTTCGGCGTCGGCGAATACCGGGTTCTTGGTGTCCGGCTGGCCATCGCTGCTGCCCTTGCCGAACCGGCTCACGCACTCGACACCGCCGGAGATGTAGATGTCACCCTCACCGGCCTTGATGGCGTGGAAGGCCATTCGAGTGCTCTGCAGCGACGACGAGCAGTACCTGGTGATGGTGGTACCGGGCAGGGAGTCGTAGCCGAGCATGACCGCGACCACTCTGGCCATGTTGTAGCCCTGCTCGCCGCCGGGCAGGCCGCAGCCGAGGATGAGGTCGCTGATCTGTGCAGGATCCACCTGCGGCACCTTCGCAAGGGCCGCCGTGACCAGCTGCGCGGTCAGGTCAGCGGGGCGGATCGTGGTGAGCGATCCCTTGAAGGCCCGGCCAATCGGCGAGCGGGCGGTGGCGACGACGACTGCCTCCGGCATGACGACTCCCTGGGATACGTCCGTTGTTACTGGCTAGCAGCTTATGAAACGTAAGGCCTCCGTGGCTTCCCCGGCAGGCAGAACGCGCCAGTCACGAGGTTTGTCCCTGGTAACAGAGCGTCGGAATAAGGCGTTGTGCCTGCGCCCAACGTCGAGACCAGACCTGGTGCAGCAGCCTGTAATCAACGCGCCGGGACTGTCAGCTGCGCTCGGCCGACCTGCGGAGGGACCATGGCATTCCCGAGCGACCTGGAAATAGCCAGGGGGGCGCTGCTCAAGCCGCTGGAGGACGTGGCCGCCGAGATGGGCATTGGCAGTCATCTGCTGGAGCCGTACGGCGAGCAGGTCATGAAGGTCAAGCTGGCGGCGATCGACGAGCTCGCGGACCGGCCGCTCGCGAAATACGTCGTGGTCTCCGCGATCACGCCAACCCCGCTCGGCGAGGGCAAGACCACCACGACCGTCGGGCTGGGCCAGGGTCTGCACCACATCGGCAAGCAGGCCACCGTGACCATCAGGCAGCCGTCGATGGGTCCGACGTTCGGCATCAAGGGCGGGGCCGCGGGCGGCGGGTACAGCCAGGTGGTGCCCATGGAGGTGCTGAACCTGCATCTCACCGGCGACATGCACGCGGTGACGGCCGCGCACAACCTGCTGTCCGCGATGATCGACAACCATCTGTATCAGGGCAACGCGCTTGCCATCGACCAGCACAACATCACCTGGCGCCGGGTGCTCGACGTGAACGACCGGGCCCTGCGCAACATCATCGTCGGGCTCGGCGGCCGCGGCGACGGCGTGCCGCGGCAGACCGGGTTCGACATCACTGCTGCCTCCGAGGTCATGGCCACGCTGGCACTCTGCTCCTCGCTCACCGACCTCCGCAGCCGGCTCAGCCGGATCGTGATCGGCTACACCAAAGACGGCACCCCTGTCACCGCCGAGCAGCTCAGCGCCGCGGGCTCGATGGCCGTGATGCTCCGCGATGCGATCAAGCCGAACCTCATGCAGACGCTGGAGAACACGCCCGTGCTGGTGCACACCGGGCCGTTCGGCAACATCGCCACCGGCAACTCGTCGGTCATCGCCGACCTCATCGCGATCCACGGCGGCGACTACCTGGTCACCGAGGCTGGCTTCGGCGCGGACATGGGCGCCGAGCGGTTCTTCAACATCAAGTGCCGCACCTCGGGGCTCGTGCCGAATGCGGCGGTCATGGTGGCAACGGTGCGCGCGCTCAAGGCGCACTCGGGCAAATACCGGATCGTCGCCGGACGGCCGCTGCCGCCCGACCTGCTCGCGGAGAATCCCGGCGACGTCCTTGCCGGTGCCGCCAACCTGCGCAAGCAGATCGAGAACATCCGGCTGCACGGCGTGCCCGCAGTGGTCGCCATCAACGCCTTCCCCACCGACCACCCCAGCGAGCACCAGGCGATCAGGGACATCGCGGCCGAGATGGGCGCCCGGTCGGCGGTGAGCACCCATTTCACCGACGGCGGTGCCGGCGCCGTCGAGCTGGCCGAGGCGGTGGCGGAGGCGGCCGACGAGCCGTCGCACTACCAGCCGCTCTACCCCCTCTCTGCCAGCCTGCGGGAGAAGATCGAGATCGTGGCCACGAAGGTCTACGGGGCCGCCAGGGTCGAGTATTCCGCGGACGCCAGCAAACAGCTCGATACCTACGAGCGGGCCGGCTTCGGCAACCTGCCGGTCTGCATCGCCAAAACCAACCTGTCCCTCTCCTCCGATCCGGCGCTCAAGGGCGCGCCGACCGGCTGGACCATGCCGGTCCGGGAGGTACGTGCGTCGGTTGGTGCCGGTTTCGTCTACCCGATCTGCGGCGAGATCCGGACGATGCCGGGCCTCGGCACCAGTCCGGCGGCGGCCCGGATCGACCTCGACGATGAGGGCCTGATCGTCGGCCTCAACTGACCGCGAATCCCGTCAGCGTGGAAACCTTTGCACGTCCAGGCGTGCAAAGGTTTCCACGATCATGGGGTAAGCGCTTACCGCAAGCGTTGCCGGCCGTTGCTGCGGCCTTGCCGGGCCGGGCGTGATAGTGGGATAGCGTCGAATGAGGCGTCCCACCACGGCAAAGGCGGCCATCCCCATGCAGGTCCACGAGTCCCTGATCGACCTGGTCGGGAACACGCCGCTGGTCCGGCTCCGCAAGGTCACCCGCGGACTGCCGGGCGGCGGGGACGGCCCCAGGGTGCTGGCAAAGGTCGAGTACTTCAATCCCGGCGGCTCGGTCAAGGACCGGATCGCGCTGCGGATGGTCGAGGCGGCTGAGCGCTCCGGTGAGCTCAGGCCTGGCGGCGTCATCGTGGAACCCACCTCAGGGAACACCGGCGTGGGCCTGGCCATCGTCGCGGCCGAGAAGGGCTATCACTGCCTGTTCGTCTGCCCGGACAAGGTGAGCCAGGACAAGATCAGCGTGCTGCGGGCCTACGGGGCGGACGTGGTCGTCTGCCCGTCGACCGTCTCGCCCACCCACCCGGACTCCTACTACTCGGTGTCCGACCGGCTGGCCAGGGAGACACCCGGCGGCTGGAAGCCCAACCAGTACGCCAACCCGGAGAACCCGGGCTCGCACTACTACTCCACCGGCCCGGAGATCTGGGCGCAGACCGACGGACAGGTCACCCACTTCGTGGCCGGGATCGGCACCGGTGGCACGATCTCGGGCACCGGACGCTACCTCAAGGAGGTTTCGGGCGGACGAGTCCAGGTCATCGGCGCCGACCCCGAGGGCTCGGTGTACTCCGGCGGCACCGGGCGGCCCTACCTGGTAGAGGGCGTCGGCGAGGACATCTGGCCGGACACCTACGACAAGAGCATCTGCGACCAGATCATCGCGGTCAGCGACGCAGACTCGTTCCTCATGACTCGGCGGCTGGCCCGCGAGGAGGCACTGCTGACCGGGGGATCCTGCGGGATGGCCGTGGTGGCCGCGCTCAGCGTCGCCCGGCACGCAGCGGCCGGCGACGTCATCGTGGTGCTGCTGCCGGACGGCGGCCGCGGCTACCTCGGCAAGATCTACAACGATGAGTGGATGACCGACTACGGCTTCCTGAGGGCCGAGACGGCCGAGCCACGGGTCGGCGACGTGCTGGAACACAAGCACCGCGGGCTGCCGCCGTTCGTGCATGCGCACCCGACCGACACGGTCCGGCACGTGATCGGCAGCCTGCGCGAGTTCGACGTGTCGCAGCTTCCCGTGCTGAGCGCCGAGCCGCCAGTCATGGCCGCCGAGGTCATCGGCTCGATTGTCGAGCACGACCTGCTGGAAGCGCTCGTCACCGGCAAGGCGGCGCCGGACGACGAGGTCGCCGGGCTGATGTCGCCGCCGCTGCCGATGGTCGGCTCGGGCGAGCCGGTCAGCGTCGCCGCGAGGGCGCTCGGCGACGCGGGCGCCGCGATCGTGCTCGTCGACGGCAAGCCCGCGGGCGTCATTACCCGGCAGGACGTTCTTACCTTCCTGTCCGCCGACCCTGGCTAGGCCGCGCCGGGCAGGCGGCCCCGTTCCCCCTAAGATGGGCGCACCCACGGGGGACGCCCCGTGAACCCCCGAAGATCGGGCTCACATCCGGAGAGCAAGCGCAAAGGGGGCGCCGAGCATGCACCACGACGGGTTCGAAACCCTGGCGATCCACGCCGGCCAGCAGCCCGACCCGGCGACCGGCGCCGTCGTGCCGCCGATCTACCAGGTGTCCACCTACAAGCAAGACGGCGTCGGCGGACTGCGCGGCAAGGAACTCGGCGATGCCGCGCGCTGGATCGAGGGCTACGAGTACTCGCGGACGGATAACCCGACCCGGGGCGCGCTCGAGGAATGCCTCGCCGCGCTGGAGGGCGGCGTGCGCTGCCTGGCGTTCGCGTCCGGGATGGCGGCGTCCGACTGCCTGATCCGCGCGGTGTGCCGGCCAGGCGACCACGTGCTGATCCCTCACGACGCGTACGGCGGCACGTTCCGGCTGTTCGACAAGGTGCTCGCGGGCTCTGGCCTGAGCTACCTGCCGGTGCCGATGGCCGACACCGCGGCGGTGCGGGCCGCGCTCGCGCAGCGCCCGGTGCGCCTGGTGTGGGTCGAGACCCCGACCAACCCGCTGCTGTCCATCGCCGACATCGCCGCGCTGCATCAGCTGGCCAGCGATGCCGGCGCGCTGCTCGTCGTCGACAACACCTTCGCATCGCCGTACCTGCAGCAGCCCCTGGCGCTCGGCGCCGACGCCGTCGTCCACTCGACGACGAAGTACATTGGCGGTCATTCCGACGTCGTGGGCGGGGCGATCATGGTCGCCGACCCGGACCTCGGCGAGCGGCTTTATTTTCTCCGGAACGCGGTCGGCTCGGCCCCCGGTCCGTTCGACGCGTGGCTCACGCTACGGGGCGCCAAGACCCTGGCCGTCCGGATGGACCGGCACTGTGCGAACGCAGCCCGGATCGCCGACATGCTCACGGCGCACCCGGCCGTCGCCGCGGTGTACTACCCCGGGCTCGCCTCGCACGCTGGTCACGACGTGGCGGCGAAGCAGATGCGCGGATTCGGCGGGATGGTCTCGTTCCGGCTGCGGGCCGGCGCGGACGAGGCCCTCGCGGTCTGCGGGCGCACCCGGCTGTTCACCCTCGGCGAGTCGCTCGGCGGGGTGGAGTCGCTGATCGAGCACCCGGCGCGGATGACACACGCCTCGGCCGCGGGGTCTGCGCTGGAGGTACCCGCCGACCTGATCCGGCTATCGGTCGGCATCGAGTCGGCCGACGACCTGATCGAGGACCTGCGCGCCGCACTGGGCTAGCGCCTTGCGTCCGCCCGGCCCGTGGCGCATCAGCAGCCAGTCCATCGCGGCCGGCAACCCTGGTCGGCGCGATGTCGCCGGGCAGCCCGAACCAGCGGCCCGCGGCATGCGACGCGACCCAGAGCGGCAGGGGCGCTAATGCACGGGCGCTGTCGGCGCCCGCCAGCGCTGCCAGCGCGGATGCACGGCGAACAACCGCGACGGAGCTGGCGGCGCGGCAGTCAGCTCGGCACGGGACCGCAGCATGAGGCCCGACGGGACCGGCTCCCACCACGGCTCGGCGCCGAGCAGTCTGCTGTACAGCTCGACCGGGCCGCCGCGCCGAGCTTGCACCGCGGCCGGGGCGAGCACCAGCTCGGCCGGGGCCGGCTGGTCCGCGGCCTGCCAGCGGAAGTCCGCGGAGATGCGGACCCGGTCGGCGTGATTCGGCAGCGCGGCGTGCGCGGTCAGGCAGTGGAACAGCAGCACGTCGCCAGGCCGGAACTCGGTGGTGGCCCAGCCGGCCTCATCGGCGGGCAGCAGCCGCGGCCGCAACGGCGGGCCGAGGTGGCTGCCGGGCAGCACCGCGAGCCCGCCGAGCTCCGGGGCGGTGTCCATGAGCGGGAGCCAGGTCGTGAGCATGTCCTGCACGCCCGTCACGGCGAAGTCCTGATGCACGTACCGGCCCTTAGTGACCGCTCCGCGTCGCTCCGGATACACCACGCGCAGCACCTTGGCCGGGTAACAGAACGCGCCGGTGCCGAGAATCAGCCTGACCAGCCCGCGGAGCGGCGCGAGATAAGCCAGCCGGCTGAGCCCGCGGCTGGCCAGCGCCGCCCGGAAGGACGGGTCAGCGAGCATTTCCTGCACGCCGACCGGTCGGGTCCGGTCGGGCCCGGCGGCCCGGTCGCCGGCGCGCCACGGGCCGGACGGTCCTTGTCCCGGCCAGCCCCCGTAGTTGGCGCGACTGTGGCTGGCGCGCCCGTAGTTGTCGCGACTCTGGTTGTCGCGCCCGTGGTTGTCGCGCCCGTGGTTGTCGCGCCCGTGGTCCGGCCCGGCCGGTGACTGGTCGTCAGCCGCGGTGAGATCGGTCCAGCCGCCGAGGCTCAGCTCGGCGTGCACGCCGTCGTAGGCCGCCTGGACGTCGGCCCTCCGCAGCAGCCGCCGGAAGAACAGATAGCCGTCTTCCGCCAGGCGCTGCCGCAGCCCCGCCTGATCGGACTGGAGTGCGATGGAGTCGACTAGCTCGCGCACGTTCACTACGGTAACGCCGGGACGGCCGGGCCGCCGCCGACGCCGCGCCCGGGTTGCGCCCGGCACTGCCACGAGGATCATGGACGCGTGAGCGATTCCGGTCATGGGCAGGTGAGCGACTCCGGTCATGGCGGCCTGTTCGGTGCGCTCTTCGGGCGCGGCGCAGCCGGTCCCTCCGACCAGGACTGGCTGCAGGCCATGCTGGACACCGAGGCTGCGCTCGCCAGGGCCGTCGAGCGGGCCCGGCTCGCGCCAGCCGGCGCGGGCGCAGCGGTCACGGCGGTAGCGCGCGCCGAGCGCTTTGACGCCGCTGAGCTAGGCCGCACGGCCGCGCTCGTTGGCAATCCGGTATCCGCGCTGGTCCGCGCGCTGACCGCGGCGGTACCGCCAGCCGCGCGAGGTGCCGTACACCGCGGCGCCACAAGCCAGGACATCATCGACACCGCCATCATGCTGCTGGCACGCCGGGGCATCGACGTGATCGGCGCTGACCTGCGCGCCGCGGCCGCGGACGCGGCCGGCCTGGCCGGGGC
>JBAUAR010000596.1:0-3158 GCA_049675875.1 Streptosporangiaceae bacterium | reverse complement strand
TGTCCGCGGAGCACGACACGGCGATCGCGACGGGGCAGGACGCGCCGTGCCGGGGCAGCCGGACGACCCGCACGTCGTGGCAGAAGTACTTGCCGCCGAACTGGGCGCCGATGCCGGACCTGCGGGTAATCTCCAGTACCTGCTGCTCAAGCTCGATGTCCCGGAATCCGTGCGCGGCCATCGAGCCGGATGTCGGCAGCGCGTCTAGATACTTGGCCGAGGCGTACTTGGCCGTCTTCAGCGCGTACTCGGCGGTGGTACCGCCGACCACGATCGCGAGATGGTAGGGGGGGCACGCGGCCGTGCCGAGAGACCGGATCTTGTCTTCCAGGAATGCCGCCATCCTGGCCGGGCTCAGCACCGCCTTGGTCTCCTGGTACAGGTACGACTTGTTGGCTGAGCCGCCGCCCTTGGCCATGAACAGGAACGTGTACTCGTCCCCGGCGGTGGCGTAGAGCTCGATCTGGGCGGGCAGGTTACTGCCGGTATTGCGCTCGTCCCACATGGTCAGCGGCGCCAGCTGGGAGTAGCGCAGATTCAGCGTGGTGTAGGCGTCGTAGACGCCGCGCGCGATGTGCTCCGCATCGTTTCCGTCGGTGAGGACGCGGCCGCCGCGTTTGCCCGTGACAATGGCGGTGCCGGTGTCCTGGCACATCGGCAGCACTCCGCCAGCCGCGATGCACGCGTTCTTGAGCAGGTCGCCGGCCACGAACTTGTCGTTCGGGCTCGCCTCCGGGTCGTCGAGGATCGCGCGAAGCTGCCCCAGGTGCCCCGGCCGCAGCAAATGAGCGATGTCGCGCATGGCCGCCGCGGTGAGCTGTCTCAGCGCCTCGGGCTCCACCTGCAGGAAGTCTCGCCCGAACGCCTCCCGGACACTGACACCGTCGCTGGTGAGCAGCCGGTACTCGGTGTCGTCCGCGCCTGTCGGCAGCATGTCGGTGTAACTGAAGTCGGGCATTACTGGCACATCCTCGGGCTAGCGGATGCTCCCATCGTATTTCGGCCACCGATGCTGCCGTGGCGTGCCTGGGCTGCACGCCCGCGGCTAGTCGGCAGCCCCCCGCGGCTGCCGGATGCGGATCGCCACCAGGACCACCAGGAACGCGATCGCGTCAAAGATGGCTGCTGACGTGAACGAGGCGGCCATGCCGTGCACCTTGAAGTGCTCCGCCTGCGCCGCCGCGGTCGCCCCGAGCAGCGGGTGCCTTGCCGCCGCGTGGCTTGCCGTGCCGTAGATAGTCACCAGGATGGCGAGGCCGAGGGCGCCGCCCACCTGCTGCATGACGTTGACCATGCTGGCCGCGGCGCCCGAGTCCTGTGCCGGCACGCCCGCCAGGGACGCCATGGTCAGCGGGACGAACACCACGCCCATGCCGATTCCGAGCAGCAGCATCGGGATCAGCACGCCCGGGAAGTAGCTGGTGTCGGTACTGAGCCGGCCGAGCCAGGCCATGCCAGCGATGACGGGCAGCAATCCGACGATCATCAAAGGCCTGGGGCCGAACCTGGCAACCAGTCGCGGCGCCAGCCTGGATGTGCCGAACAGGGCCGCGGTCATGGGCACGAATGAGGCGCCGGCCGCGAGCGGGCCGAATCCGAGCACCTCCTGGACGAACTGCGTGAGGAAGAAGAACGACCCGAACATGCCGGCCACCAGCAGCAGCCGCGCGACGTAGGACGCGCTGCGACTACGGTCGCGCAGCAGCCACAATGGCGTAATCGGCTCGGCCTTCCTCGTCTCGATCAGCACGAACGCCGTCAGCAAGAGCACGGCTGCCGCGAATGCGCCGAGCGAGGTCGGATTGCCCCAGCCGTGGGAGGCCACCTCGATGAACCCGTAGACCAGGGCCGACATCCCGGCCGTCGACGTGATCGCGCCGGTAACGTCGAAGTGGCCGCGCCGCCGCTGTGTGTTAGCCAGCAGGCGCGGTGCGAGTGCCACCACCGCGATGCCGACTGGCACGTTGATAAAGAAGACCCAGCGCCACGTCGCCCACTGCGTGATCATGCCGCCGAGCACCAGGCCCAGCGAAGCGCCGCCCATCGTCACGCCGGTGAAGACGCTGAGCGCCCGGACGCGCTCGCGTCCTTCGGGGAAACTGGCCACGATGGCAGCGAGCACGGCGGGCGAGGCGATCGCGCCGCCGACGCCCTGCACCGCGCGGGCCGCGAGCAGCGCGGCTGAACTGGTGGCCAGGCCTCCGGCCAGCGATGCGATGGTGAAGACGGTCAGCCCGGCCATGAAGGCCCGCCGCCTGCCGAGCAGGTCGCCGGCCCGGCCACCGAGCAGCAGCAGGCCGCCGAAGGTCAGCGCGTAGGCGTTGAGCACCCACGACAGGCTTGTCGGCGACAGGTGCAGGCCTGCCGCCATGGACGGCAGCGCCACGTTCACGACCGTGAGATCAAGCACGATCATGAGCTGGGCGCAGAGCACCACGGCGAGCGTGATGTTCCGCCGGTCACGGTCTGGCCGCAGGTCTGCCGTACCCGGCCGCAGCAGCGGGGAGCTCTCCAAGGGCTGCGTCCGCCCTGGACTGGCCGACGGAGCCAGCGGTGGGCTCGCGGCTGCGAGCGTTCGCGAGCCGGCGGCTGGGCTGACGGAATGCGAAGACGAAGACATGGTTCCTTCCTGGAACTGCGCGGAGTCGGGCGCCCGGCCAGCGCCGCACAGCGGCTGGCCAGGTTAGAGTGAGCCGCTGGCCAGGCGATGACTTGGCCAAACCAGCGGAGCGAGCTAAGCTCTATTCGGAGGATCCCTCCGGTAACTATACGGAGGATCCCTCCGCTTTGCAACTCGGAGATGGTGACGACTGATGGACGCAGCCGGGCCGTCGGCCGCCGTGCCGGGCCCGCCGAAGCGGGCTGACGCGCGCCGCAACTACGAGCGGCTGCTGGCCGCCGCGACGGCCGCGTTCGCCGAGCACGGCGCGGACGACGTATCGCTCGAGGAGATCGCGCGCCGCGCGGGCGTGGGCATCGGAACGCTCTACCGGCACTTCCCGGCCCGGCAGGCGCTGCTCGAGGCGGTATACAAGGATCAGGTCGACGGGCTCGACGCGCTCGCCGCCAAGCTGTTGACCGCCGAGTCGCCGGGCGCCGCGCTCGGCGAGTGGCTGCGCGCATTCATGGCCTTCGGCCGGACCAAGCGCAGCCTGAGC
>JBAUAR010000595.1:0-7603 GCA_049675875.1 Streptosporangiaceae bacterium | reverse complement strand
CACCGACACCGTGCACGTAGACGTCGTCGACCAGTGGGGCAACGTCGTTGCAGCCACGCCCAGCGGCGGCTGGCTGCACTCGTCGCCGGTCATCCCCGCACTCGGCTTCGGGCTGGGTACCCGCCTGCAGATGGCCGGCTTGGAGCGTGGTCTGCCGAATGCCCTCGCGCCCGGCAAGCGCCCGCGGACGACGCTGTCGCCGACGATGGTAATGCGCGACGGCGAGACGGTACTGGCAGTTGGCTCCCCCGGTGGCGATCAGCAGGACCAGTGGCAGCTCGGCTTGCTGCAACAGCACCTGGTGGGCGGCCGCAGCCTGCAAGAGTCGATCGACGCGCCGGCCTTCCACACGCTGCACTACCCGAACTCGTTCTACCCGCACGAGTACCGGCCGGGGGCGGTACTCGTGGAGAACCGCGTTGGCGAGAAGGTGATCACTGAGCTCGAGCGGCGCGGGCACCGTGTCGAACAGGCCGGCGACTGGGGGCTGGGCAGGCTCTGCGCGGTGGGCCGTGACCCGGACTCGGGGCTGCTCTACGGGGCGGCCAACCCGCGAGAAATCCAGGCCTATGCCGCCGGGCGCTAGCGCAGCGCGGACGTATCTGGTCGCGAGGATCGGAGCGGCTAGCTCCCGCTGGCGGCAGGCTCGGAGCGCACGACAGTTCGCAGGTCATTGACGACGAACGCGGTAAGTCCGAGCGCCACAACAGGAACGAAGATCGCTGCCTGCGGGCAGGCAGCCAGGATCGCGATGGCGATAGCGGCGCCGGTAGCCAGTGACGCTAGCCCCCACGCGGCCGCCGACTCAGTCAGCGACAGCGCGCGCCGGGCGGCGAGCGCCTCGACCAGGCCAGTGAGCGCGCCGGTGAGATACGTGGTCGAGATGACGACGGGGAACTGCCGCGCCGCCACACCCTGCAGACCCATTGCGGTAGCGGCGATGACAAGGATCGCTACCCCGGCGGAGCGCGGCGGGGATCCGTGGGCCACCACCCAGCCGATCGCGATCCCGGCGAAGAGCCCAAGCTCAACCTCGATGCCGAGCAGCACGCGCCGGTGCCACGGCTGCGCGGTTGCGCCCTTTGCGGGAACGAGCAGCCGGGTGCCCACCGCCGTCCCGACGATATAGGCGAGGATCGCGGTAAGGCAGGCGACGGCGTGCCCGGCGCTCTGGCTGCCGATGGCGACGCCGACCAGGACCACGTTGCCGGTGATCACCGTGACGAATGCACCGCCGAGCGAGGTGACCGCGATGGCGTCGATGCTGCCGCTGGTGATGCACAGCAGCACGACCAGCAAGCGGATCAGCCGGGCCTCAGTCATCGATGGTTCGGGATCGCGTCCCCCGGACCCGCACCAGCGCGTCGAGCGCGACGACCCCCGACCCGGTAGCGCCGACGCGCAGCGGGTTGATCTCGGCTTCCAGGACGTCGGGCTGGTCTTCGATCAAGCGCGATATCGCAGTGATCGCGGCGACGAGGCCTTCGACGTCACCGGGCTCGCTGCCACGGAACCCGCGCAGAACCTGCAGACCACGCACGTCGTCCACCATGCTCGCCGCGTCTTCGGGCCGGACCGGAGCGAGCCGAATCGTCGAGTCCTTATACAGCTCGGCCAGCACGCCGCCGACGGCGAGCATGACGATCGGGCCCACCGTCGGGCTGACTCGGTAGCCGATCAGCACGTCGGCAACGCCGGGACCGAGCATCGGCTGAACCAGGAAGTCGGTCACCCGGACGGTCGGGTCATAGGCCCCGACAGCGCGGCTGATACGCGCCATCGCCTGACGTAGCTCGTCCTGCCCGGCCACGTCGAGTATCACCGCCCCCGCGTCCAGCTTGTGCGGCAGCCGAGCCGAGAGCGCCTTCACGACCACCGGGTACTCGAAGGGCAACTCGATCGCGCCGACCGCGTCGGCAGCGTCGATCACGACGCTCGGAACGACGGCGATCTGCTGTCGCTTGACGATGGCGGCCGATGCCGACTCGTCCAGGACGGCGCCAGCGCCGGTCTCGACTCCCGCCGTCAGATGCGCGGTCCGGACGGTCGGCTGGTGCCGAGCGAAGACGCCGTGTATGCCGGCCGCGCACGACTCTGGTGTGCGGAAGGTCGCGATCCCCGCAGCGTGCAGGGTTGCCATCGCCTGCGGCGCGTCCGGCAAGGCGAACGCGGCCAGCGGCGTCTCGCCGGCCGCGCACTCCACCAGCGCGCTCACGGCCAGTTCGGGATTGAACCGCGCTGACGAGCCGAGCACGAACAGGATCAAGTCGAACTCGGTGCTGCGCTGCAAGATCCGGACCGCCTGGCG
Source organism: Streptosporangiaceae bacterium (assembly GCA_049675875.1). Taxonomy (GTDB): domain Bacteria; phylum Actinomycetota; class Actinomycetes; order Streptosporangiales; family Streptosporangiaceae; genus JAJYUU01. The sequence continues at coordinate 5,295 of JBAUAR010000595.1, read as the reverse complement.
GACGAGCTCGTGAGTCGTGCCAGCCAGGGTGAGGTCGACGACCAGACTCGCTGCCACGGGACAGCCTGCCGCAACCAGCTCCGCGAACGTGCTGGCTGAGGGCTGGGTGACCGTGCAGCCGCGCGCCGCCAGCTCGTCCACCACGATCGCCGCCCCGCCCCCGGTGCTGGTGAGTACGGCGATGCGCGGCTCGCGCTGGTCAGTCACCCGCGGCAGCCGCGCGGCCAGCGCCGGTGTCTCGATCAGGCTCTCAAAGTTGTCAACAAGAGTGAAACCGCAGGCGCGCAGGAAGGCGCGCGACTCGTCATAGGCACCGGCGATCGCGCCGGTGTGGGTAACAGTGAGTGCGGCTGCCTGGTCCGAGCGGCCGACCTTGAAGACGGTGACCGGTTTGCCCCGCCGGTGTGCCGCCAGCCCGAAGGCAGCGAGCGCTTCGATGTGCTGCACGGCCTCGAGGAACAGCGCGTAACCGCGCACCCCGGGGTCATCCAGGGTATCCGCGCACAGCTCTCCGACGGAGATGTCTGCCTCGCCGCCGAACGAGACCATCGCCGCGAAACCGAGCCCGTGGGCATGCCCCCGGCTCAGGTACGCGCCGATCGCGCTGCCCGACTGCGAGGCCAGCAGCACCTCGCCGGCCAGCATCTCCGGCTCCGCGAATGCCGCGTTCCCGGTCAGCACGAGACCTGTCTGCACATTGACAACCCCGAGGCTGTTGGGGCCGAGAATTCGGACTCCGCCATAGCGTGCGACGTCGAGCAGCCTGCGTTGCCGAAACTCGCCGTCCGTCCCCTTGTCGGCGAAGCCGTTGGCCAGCACGGTCGCTATCGGGACGCCGAGCTCGCCACACTCGGCTACCGCGGAGATCGCGGCATCGGCGTTCGTCAGCACGTAGACGTGGTCGGGCACCTCCGGAAGATCACGCAGGCTCGGCCACGTCGGCTCGCCTTGAACCTGAGTCCGGTTCGGATTGATCGGGTACACCGCGCCGCCGAATCCGGACTGGCGCAGGAACCGCAGCGGGCGAGCGGCGGCCTTTGTCCCGTCGTCTGATGCCCCCACGATCGCCACCCTGCGCGGGCGGAGCACGTTGTCGGCAAGCGATCGATCAGAGCGCAAAGTCATCGAGATCCTCACGTGAGACAAATTCATGGACGGCCGACCGCGTCGGGCCGGGGTTGTCTAGAACGCGACGGTCCCCGAGTGTGCGAGCTGTCCGATCTCGAAATCGATGAGGCGATGCACCTCGCCCTAGACTCCGGCACGGTTCGCCTGGTGGGTGGTCGGCCCCATAAGGGCTGAAACCCACTGGCCCACAGCCGGTATCGGTCGCGGTCGAGTGCCGCGCTGATCGGGTTGGGTCCGGTCACACTGGTCCACAGGCCAGGCGGGCGTTGGCACAGCCTGCGGCTTGGCGACATACCGGAAAGCGAGGCTCTGTGCCCGGCGTTTTTCGCGGGGCGCAGTCATGTCAACGGCTCGCGTGGTGGCCCCCCAACTTGTCGTCCCGGCGGGCCAAAGATGCCGGTGGCCACGGCGTTGCGCAGCACCTCGACCGAGCCGCCCGCGATCATCCAGCCCCTTGTGCGGCGGACGATGTACTCCATCGGCAGGCTCGTCGAGTACCCGCTGGCCCCAAATATCTGCAGGGCGTCGTTCGCGACGCGGAAGGCGGTCTCGTTGGCGAGCAGCTTCGCCATCGCGGCGTCGGTAGCGTCGGGGACGCCGCCCGCACCGTCGGAGATCGCGCGGAAGATCAGCAGTTTCGCCGCTTCGAGTTGCACGTGCATGTCAGCGAACTTCCAGCGCAGGCCCTGAAGGTCGGCGAGGAGCTGTCCTGACACTGTGCGAACTTTGGCCTGCTCGACGGCCCTCTCGTAAGCCGCCTCAGCCAGGGCGATGGCACGGGACGCGTTGCCCAGACGCTCGACCCCGAAGATCGACAACATCTGCCCGATCGCGTCCTCGTGTGCAAGAACGTACTCGCGGGGAACGCGGGTCTCGTCGAAACGAAGCTCGCAGTATTGCTCGCCGGACATGTAGGTTTCGGCGCTGCCGCGCGAGAAGCCAGGCGCGTCCACCGGGACGACTACGGCGCCAATGTCACGGGTGCGGGGGCCGAAACGGCACCATACGACCGAATGCGTGATGTACGGGCCGTTGGAGTTCCAGCTCTTCGCGCCGTTGATCACCACGTCGCCACCATCGAAGCGCGCCGTGGTCGTAATGCGGGTCAAGGCGCTCCCGGCCTCGACCTCGCTCATACCGGCGCTGACCAGCCCGTCTCCACTGAGCAAGGCAGGCAGCACCTCGTTATGGACGCGCTCCGAGCCGAAGTGGGCGACTTGACGGATTGCACCGAAGTTAGTCGCCTGGAACGCATCCGCGCTCTGGGGGCAGACCTTGGAGATGGCCATCATGACCAAGATCGCGTCGAGCATGCTCGCATCCTGGCCGCCTAGCTCGACTGGCAACGTCATGCCTGTGTAGCCGTAATGGGCCAGGACGCGCATGCTATCGAACGCAAAGCCTTCGCGCTGGAACGCTCGGGGGGCAAATTCCCGCTCGGCCAGTCGAGTGATCGACTCGACGAGCGCCTTCTGATCGGTTGTCAGACCGAAGTCCACAAGTTCTCCTGGTGCGCCAAGGCACGAGCTGAGCCGGGCCGAGTCCGCGACGGCTCGACGCCGCCAGCTGGCCGACAAATTACACACTATATATAACCTGTCCAGAGGGCAACCAATAGGGATGGCGCAGCGAGCTAATGCTTTCTGGGTGCTCGTTTCAGTTGCCTCGGTACCCGAAGTACCCGGTCACGGCCGGTAGTCTCCGTCGCCTGGGGCGCGGGCGCAGGCCTCCGGTGTTGCTAGCATCCGCTGATTCCTATATGGCGCATGCAGAGCAGGCCAGCGCCACCCCTCGCTAGTGCATCACCAGCCTGAGACAGGCCGAGGCTGGCGGGACCGCCAGCAACAGGGCTCTTCGGCAAGCTTGGCCAAGCGGCGCGGCATCGTCGTCGACCGCGCTCAAGAGTTGACGAGTACGCAACATCCGGGCATCTTGACAACATTGCCTACACTATATATTCTTCGTACGTTCCTTGGTAGATCACATGACCGGGCGCTCGAGACTGGTCCAAAGTCACGATCTTGAATTGGCACCGAGCGGCTCGCCCGGCGGCCGACATCTGAGGTCAGCGCAGGTTGTGAATGTAACGGCAGCAACCGACACGGGAGGATAAGTGCCGGTCAAGCGTGTGGATCACATTGACATCGCCGTTCGCGACCTTGAGGAGTACGTTGCGCTCTTCAAGACCATGGGCTTCGAAGAGCTTAGGCGGACGGAGCACTACGGCGGAGCGGTGGAGGTTCGGCTGCCCGGCGACACGGTGGTCTTCGAACTGCACCGGGTGAAGATGGCCGACAATCCGGGGGTCAACCACATCGCGTTTCTGGTTGACGACCCGCAGGGCACCGTCGAGTCGCTCAAGAGCGTTGGCGTCACGTTCGACCGCGAGGCCGAGCTCGTTCAGTCGACCGGCCGGCACACCTCGAACTTCCGGGACCCGGACGGCTTCCGGCTGCAGTTCACCGACTGACCGCGCAGGTAGCCAGCAAGGAGGCAGCAACTGATGAAATTCGAGTCCATCGAATTCGAGCATCGCTGGGAGCGTGCGCAGGCCGCCATGAAGGCAGCTGAACTCGACGCGCTGCTGATAGGTGACAAGTACAACTTCTGGTACCTGAGCGGCAACCTGACCCGCGAGATCGACAAGAAGCGGCCCATGCTGGTCTTCCTGCCGGCTTCCGGTCCGCCGACGCTGATCATCTACAACGCATCGAAGAAGAAGAGCGAGGCGACAACGCCGTCGGCGAATATCGTCACCTACGACGGCCTGCCGTTCCCGACCCAACTCGTCAAGGACGCGATCAACGAGGGTGGCGTGCCCGCCGGCCGGATCGGCATGGAACTGGGCATCGACGAGCGGATCGGCTTCTCGATGGACGAGTTTCACGACATCACGGACGCCTTCCCCGGCCTGACCCTGGTCGACGCCGGTCCGATCATGCAGCAGTTGCGCATGATCAAGTCCGACGGCGAGGTGGCCGCCCTCAAGGCTGCGTGCGACCTTAGCCTCGACGCGTGGCGCAACGTCACCAGCCGTCTCGATCTGGGCATGACGAACGCCCAAATCCGCAAGATGATCGCCGTTGAGCTCAACGAGGCGGGCACCGACTTCGACGTCTCCGGGCACATCAGCATCGGCGACGGGCTCTCCGGTATCACCGGCTACCGGCCAGGCGAGGTGCTCTGGAGCGACTTCGGCGGTACCTACCTCGGCTATCAGGCCGACGTCGCCCGGCGCGTTTCGTTCGTGGAAGTGACCTCGGAGCAGCGCGCCGCGCAGGACAAGATCGCCACGTTGATGGCCATCGCACTGGACGCACTGGAGCCGGGCGCGCTCTGCTCGGACGTTGGGCGGATCATGAACGACGCCCTCGCCGACCTCGGCCTGCCGCGAGTCAGCCAGAGCAAGCGCATCGGGCACGGCCTCGGTCTGGCCGCCGGCGAGCCGCCATCACTGAGCGAGCGCGACCCTACCGTGCTACGGCCGGGCATGGTCGTCACGATGGAGCCGCGCTTCGTGCTGGCCAGTGGTGCCAAGGTGCACGTCGAGGAAGTCCTGGTCATTACCGAGGACGGATGTGCGCGGATCAGCGACGGTGCTGAGGAGCTTCAGGTCGTTCTCGCCTGAATACTGGCGCGGGCTTGGTAAGTCACCGGAGCGGTTAGCGCGAATGACGATTGCGGAGGAGTAGTCCATGGAGTTGAAGGCGACGAAGTTCAGATATGAACGACCCGAGCTCGCAAAGCCGAAAACGCATGTGCGCCTCTGTCGAAGCGACATCATGCGAGCCGAGGTACAGGTAGTCCGGGAAGGCGGCGAGAACAATCTCCACTCGCACGGCGGGACTGACGGCTTCTGGATGGTTCTTCGCGGCCGGGTACATTTCTACGGTCTCGGTGACGAACAGATCGCCGACCTTGGACCGTATGAGGGAATCCATATTCCTCGCGGCTTCCAGTACTGGTTCGAAAGCGCGAGCGACGAACCGCTCGAGCTGCTGCACATTTCGTCGGTTGATGTAACCAGCAGGGCAGCAGCGCGTACCGACCACGGCGAGCGGAAAGCGAACTGGAAGGATGACAAGTCATATATCGACGCGTCGACCACCTGACATCGGAATGCTCAATTTAAAGGGCGCCCGCTGGACGCTCGCCGCCGCTTTCAAG
>JBAUAR010000594.1:0-10486 GCA_049675875.1 Streptosporangiaceae bacterium | reverse complement strand
GTGCGAACCTGCGCGTCGCGGTCGTCGCCGGCGCCGCCTTCTTTCTTGCCTGCAGCGCGGCCAACGACGTTATCTTCGCCGTGTTCACGTTCACCCACCGACATGGCGGCTGGCGGCTGGCGGAGTGGCCGCTGCTGCTGGTCGGAGCGCTCGTCGGGCTGGCCGCTGCCTCGATGTGGGTCACGCGCCGAAGGGCTGTCCTGATAGCCGCGGTGATTGGCGCTGCGGCCGTACTGCTGCTGGTGCTCGGACACGGGCGGTCAGTGCTCGGCTGGCCGCTCCCCGAGCTCGCCTGCCTGGTCGCCTTGGCGTTGTTCGCGGGGCGCGACGTTCGACCGGGCCGCGGCTGGCTCTGGCCTGCTGCGCTGGTCGTCACCTTGCTGCTGGTGCAGTACCTCATGCCAGCAATCGCACTGTCCTCGAACCTTGCGGTCAAAGTAGCCGTGACGCTCGGCATCATCAGCCTGCTGTGGATTGTCATCGACGCCCGGCCGGCCGTCGCAATGGCAGTATTCCTGCTAGCGAACTGGCTGCCGCTAGGAATCACCAGCCTGATGGCCCGCGACATCGGGGCGGAAGTGCCGCTATTGATGGTCATCGGCGCCGCGGCGGTTGCGGTATGGCGGCTGCACCGCCAGTCCGCCGGAGGTCGGGCCGGTACCGCCGACTGAATCGCGCCGGAGGTGACCGACCGGCGGGCGTGCGCCGGAACACTGCGAAGCTTTCAGTTGATCTTGGTGCCACGCGCGGTTGTACAGGCAGGGCTCGCGGCCGGTAACCTCGGAAGCCGTGAGCTGGGCCTCCGTGCATGCGCAGTCCGCCTTCGGTGCAGTGGACGGCGCGTTTCCCGGCGGCGGGTTCGTGGTGGCCGTGACCGCCATCGACGCCGACGGAGCTATCTTTGTCGCCAGCGACGGCATGCCCGCTGACGGCCGGTTCGAGATCGGATCGGTCACCAAGACGATGACCGCGACCCTGCTCGCCTGCCTGGTCGGAGATGGCACGGTCGCGCTTGGCGATGCGATCGGCCGCTGGCTCGATGCAGGCCCGAACGCGGACATCACGCTCGAGGAACTCGCCACTCGCACTTCGGGCTGCCGCGCCTGGCTCCGAACCAGCAGACGCTGCGACCCAATCCGTACCGGGATTTTACGGCCGAGCGCGCAGAGAAAGGCTGCGCGCCGCGATCCGGACGCCGCGGTCGCCGCGTGTCTACTCGAACTTCGGCTACCAGCTGCTCGGGCTAGCTATCGAGCGGGCGAGTGGCCGCGCATACCGGGACCTGCTGTCCGAGCGCCTGCTGGAGCCGCTGGCGATGCGCTGCTCGGGCATTGGCGCAGCCGACGGCGGAACCCGGCTGACCGGGCACCCTCATGGTCGACCGGTGCCGCACTGGGATTTTGCGCTGCCGGGGCCGGGCGCGGTGCAGGCCAGCATCGGTGACGTTGCCCGCTACCTGTCCGCGTGTCTCTGGCCGCCGCACGGCCCGCTTGGCGCCGCGCTGGAGTTCTGCCAGGTACCACGCATACGCATCGATGAGGGCCGCGCCAGCGGGCTGGGCTGGAGCATCGCCCGCGGCAAGCTCTGGCACAACGGGGGAACAGCAGGGTTCGCCGCCTGCGTCGGTCTCGATCGCGCCGCCGGGCGCGGGCCGGGAGTGCTCGTGAACACTGGCGGCGGGTCGGTTGTGATGACGGACACCGTCGTGCTCGCCCTCACTGGCCAGCCAGCGCACAGCTGAAGTCGGCCCAGCCTCGTTGTGCTCCAGCTCCAACCGAGTCCGGCTGGCGCGGTACAACTGGCCGAGTACAGCGCGGCCGCGCGCGTACCTGCGCAGCAGCGCAGGACCACCCCGTTCCCTTATGAGGGACATGGGGTCGCACGCCGGCATATCAGGCCGGCGCGAGCCGGGCGATCACCTCGGGAAGGTCGATGCCCGGCGTCGGCAGGATCGCGATCGCCGGGGTGTCCAGCCCGGTGGCGTGGTATTCCGCCACGCGGTCTCGGCAATGCTCGACCGGGCCGTGGATCACCAGCTCGTCGACGAGGTCGTCGGGGATGGCCCCCACGGCACCGCGGCGATCGCCGGCGTTCCACGCGGCCAGCATCGGCGCGAGCTGCTCACCGCGGCCGAGCCACTCGTGAAATGCCGCGTACACGGGCACGCTGAGGTAGGCGGCGAGGACGCGCTTGCCGATGGCGCGGGCGGTATCGGCGTCGGCCGTCGGGAGCACGAAGATCCGCGCGACCAGCTCGCAGTCGGGGCCGGTGACCCCGCGCACCTTGGGGACGTCCGCCGGCGCGAGCCAGTTGGTGATGGCGATCCCGGCCTCGGCGGCGGCCAGCTTCAGCATGCCAGGCCGCAGTGCGGCGAGGGCCAGCGCGGGCGGAACCTTCGGTGCGGGGTCGAGCCGGAAGCCGTCCACCGAGAACGTCTCGTACTCGTGCGTGACCTTTCCCCCGGCCAGCGCCTCGCGCAGGAAGCGGAGCATGTCCCTGGAGCGCTGGTACGGCTTGTCGAACGGGATGCCGTTCCAGTCCTCGACAGCGACCTTCGACGACGTCCCGATGCCCATGACGAACCGGCCAGGCGCGACCGCGGCGAGCGTGCCGGCCTGCACCGCGAGGGTGACGGGAGCGCGGCCGTAGATGCCGACGATGGCCGTGCCGAGGCGCAGGGCCGGGGCCCACTCCGCGGCGAACGCGAGCGGCGTGAACGCGTCGATCCCGTTCAGCTCGGCCGACCACACGTCGGTGTAGCCGAGGTCGGGCAGCCGGGCGACCAGATCCCGCTGGTCCAGGAGTGAAAGGCCGGTCAGCGGCAGCGTCATACCCCAGCGAGGTTGCGGTCCCATGGGCATCCCCTTCGCGGCGATGGTGTGCTGCGAGTATGCCAGGGCCGGCCGTGCCCGGTCAGATTGCGTGCCGCTCGATCTCGCCGCCGAGCTCCGGCGAGAGCGGCGGGGCGACAGGTGCCCCATCCGGTGTACGAGCACGAAGCGCCCGTGCTGCTCGTCGTGCTCGCGGTGCAGGTGCTGGTGGCGGTCGGAGTCGCGGCCGGAGCGCGCGGGCTGCCCGGCTGGCGGCGCCAGCCGGCCGCTGCAGTCAGCGCGGCACGTTAGGTCGCGTGCGGCCTGCTCGGCCGGGGGCGGGTTGTTCGTCGCGGCCGGGACGTTGGCTTTCTGGCCGGAGAACTCCTCGACTCCGGCGGCGCGATCGTAGCGGTAGCCACTGCAACCGCGCAGATTCGAACCCGGATGATCGACGCTCGACAGCCGGAACGCCAGGATCTCCGCTCCGAGCGGTCCGGCGAACCGCATGACTGATGACCGGGCAGAGTCGGCTGCCGAGTGCGGCGGGGCCGGAGTGACGCGCTCAGGTCAGCTGTGATCACTCGCTGCCGGTCGCGGCGTGGCGATGTACCAGCCTGCTAGCGCGATCCACAGGAGTTCGAGACCGAGGAAGATGCGCTCGTAGAGTCCGCCCGGCGCGTGCTTGTGCCCGACCGCGGCGCCCAGCAACAGGAACGCTGCGGCCCCGGCCGCTGACAGCGCGAGCAGCACGGCCGCGACCGGCCGCCGTGCCCGGTCGGACAGCAGGTTGCTGGACACCAGGATGGTGCCAATCGCGATGCAGGCGAACGCGACGAAGGCCAGCGCCAGGTGGACGATCCCGCTGCCGTGGACCGGTTGTCCTTCGAGGTTGTCGGCGAAGAAGGCGAGCAACGCCGAGCAGGCAGCCCAGATCGATATCAGGGTCAGCCCGGCCCGGCCACGGCCATCCAGGCGCGCGGTCCGCAGGAATGCCACCACGATGGCGACGGACAAGGCGCCGCGCAGCAGGAAGTTCAGGTCCATGACCCAGTACCACGGCCCGCGGCCGTAGTCGCTCTCGGCGTTGTACAGCAGGCTGTACCCGGGCCGGAGAAACTTCAGGAGCACGTCGATGCACACATAGACGATGACTCCCGCGATCGCGACCCAGCCCAGTGCGCTGGTCCGGCCGCGCAGCTGCGGCCGTACGGGTGAGACGACGGCACCCGTCACGGCGTTCGCCGCCCGACGCGCCCGTGCACTGCGCCGCGCGGATAAAGGCAACCAAGTTGCATATAGGCAGTATGCTGGAAGAATGCCGATGCCGTCAACGGATTCCTATCCGTTCGGCGACCTGCTCGCGCTAACCAGGCAGAGCTGGCTGGCAGAAATGGCGCGTCGCCTCGCCGCTCGTGGCTATCTCGGGTACCGCCGCAGCGATGCAGCCGCGCTGCGACTGCTACGCCGAAGCCCGCTCGCCATCGGCCAGCTGGGTACCCGGCTTGGGGTGACGCGACAAGCTGCCCGCAAGGTGGCCGATGGCCTCCAGCGGCGCGGATATGCCACCGCCGGTCGCGACCAGCGCGACTCGCGGCAGCTCAATGTCACACTGACGAACGAGGGTCTCGAGTACGCCCGCGCGATCGTGGCCGTGATTGACGAGCTCAATCGGGAGGTCGCCGGGCGGGTGGACCCGGTCCAGCTCGCCGCCGTTGACTCGGTGCTGCGCGCGGCCTTGTTCGACGAGAGCGCCCGCCAGCGGGCCGCCCGGCTGCCACGACCTCCTGCCGCTGCCGGATAGCGGCTGGGCAAGACTGTTCGTATGCGCACCCACGTAGTGATCCTCGGGGCCGGATTCGGCGGCCTTCAGCTGTCATCGCGACTGTCAGCCGAGCTGGCAGACGAGGTAGAGGTCACTTTGATCGATAAGAGCGATTCGTTCATATTCGGCTTCTCCAAGCTGGATGTGATGTTCGGCCGGCGGACGATGGACGAAGTACGGATTCCCTACCGGCACATCGCGAGTCCGGCGGTCACCTTCCGCCAGGAGGAGATCCGCTCTATCGATCCGGCGATCAAGCGCGTGGTCACCAACGCGGGGGTCTACGACGCTGATGTCCTGGTGGTTGCCCTCGGAGCCGATCTGGCTCCCGAGGCGACTCCGGGACTGACGGAGTGCGGTTACGAGTTCTACTCCCCTGACGGAGCGGCTCGGGTCCGCGATCTACTCGGAACTTTTTCTGGCGGGAACGTTGTCATCGCGGTGCTCGGCGGGTTCTTCAAGTGCCCGCCCGCGCCCTACGAGACAGCCCTGATGCTGCACGACTACCTGTCCAGGCGAGGGCTGCGCGACGCAACCACCATCCAGCTCATCACGCCGATGCCCAAGCCGATCCCGATCTCTGACGAGACGTCTGAATCCATCATCGGGCTGCTCGACGAGCGGGGCATCCGGCACTCCCACGCCTCGTGGATCGCCAGCCTCGATCCGGCTACCAAGGTCGCGCACCGCAAGGATGGTCAGCAGGTGCCGTTCGACCTCTTCCTCGCGGTGCCAGTGCACCGTGCGCCAGCCGTCGTGGTCGAGTCAGGGCTAGCCGAGGAGGGCTGGATTCCGGTCAACCCGGCGACGTTCGAGACCAGGTTCCCTGGTGTGTTCGCCGTGGGGGACGTCACCAGCGCGCCGGTGCCCCGCGCCGGTGTCGTCGCCGAGGGGGAGGCCTCGACCGTCGCCGACGTGCTGACTGCCCGCCTCAAGGGCGGGCCGCCGCCAGCACCGTACGCCGGCGAGGTGATCTGCTACATCGAGATGGGTGATAGCACGATCGGTAAGGTCGACGTCAACTTCCTCTCCGGGCCGGCGCCCGTGGCCGTCTACACGCCGCCGTCGCTGGCAACAGCCGACGACAAGCGCAACTTCGCCGCCGCGCGCCGGGCTCGCTGGTTCGGCCTGGACTGAGCGCGAGCGTGGCTAGCCGGTCAGCGCGAGCGTGGCTAGCCGGTCAGCGCGAGCGTGCGGCTAGCCCGCGAGTCCCAGCGTGGCTGGCCCGCCAGCCCCTGCGTGGCTAGCCCGTCAGCCCCTGCGTGGCTAGCCCGTCAGCGCGAGCGTGGCGTCCGTCTCGTCGATAAGGCGGTGACAGCCGTCGGCGGCCGGGAACTTGGCGAGCGAACCGCGGACGCGTGCCGTCGGCCCGTCCGGGCCGACGAGTATCGCGCCGTCCGCGTCGCTGGCGATCAGCTCGTCGCCGACCCGCAGCAGCACAGGTCCGTCGCGGCCTGCCGACACTGCGGTGCGCCCGGCCGCTAGGGCTGCGAGCACCGCTGCCGGGTCGGTGTCGGCTGCCTCCACCCAGGTGGTCGGCGTGCCAGGCGGCGCGTCCGAGCCTGGCCGATGCCAGTCGCTGCCGCCGACTGGGACTGCCGCCGGGTCCCACGCCTGCCACCAGCTCAGTGGAGTCGTCCACCGGGTGTCGAGCCAGCTCCAGTGCCACACCTCCAGCAGCGGCGGTCGGCGCTTCATCGGCGCCACCCAGCTGACCTGTCCCCCGTAAGGATGGTTGACCGACAGCAGCCCGCCGGCTTCCGCACAGGCTTCGAGCCAGCGGTCGGGCGGTTCGCGGAAATCGATCCAACCGATATCGCCGAGCGCACCCGCGTGCCCGGCGGGCGTCGTGACCTCCTGGCCGGGCAGCAGGGTGATGCCGTGCGCCGCTGCCGTCGGGGCCAGCTCGGCGTGATGGCTGATCGTGTTGTGATCCGTCACTGCGATGAATTCGAGGCCGCGCCCGGCTGCGAACCGCGCGAGCTCGGACACGGTCATCACGCCGTCGGAGTGCACCGTGTGCGTGTGCAGGTCACCGGCCAGCCAGCGCCGGCCGGGCGCGGCGGGCAGCATCCGACGCGGGGGCCGATCGGTGAGTGGCGGCAGCTGCTCCGGCGCCCCGTCCGGCGTGAGCTCGCCCGGCGTGCCCGAGGTCTCGATGGTCACGCGAAAGTCGGTACCTCGCACGGGTATCCGGTGCAGTCCGATCATGAGCTGCCAGGTGCCGGGCTCGAGTTCTCCCGGCAGGTAGCCAGGCGTAGCCGTGGCGCTGGTGATGACGAACGACCGGCGCGCTCCGCCGGACCAGCCGCGAAACCCGGCCGACCCCAGGCAGCCCAGGTCGAGCACGGCGCCTGATCGCTCGTACTCCAGCTCCGCTCGGAGCGCGCACGAACCGGGCGGGACCTCGAACGGCAAGTAGTGCCACGGTGAGGCGAACCGGTCCGTCAACGTCCAGCGCCCCCTGTGCCGCGTGACCACCATGGGCTCATCTTGCCATCACGCACAGTAATGGCTCTGCTGGCCGCCGGGCCATCCGAGCTGGTGGTCCCAGTGGTATGGGTGGTCAGAGTGACGATTGTGACGCGGGGGATGCCGGTTTCGGGCCGGAGCGAGTCATGGATGCCTGGCTGGTGTCGCTGCAGCTACACCAGTCAGGCATCCATGGTCCCGGCACCGCACCGGGGACCTGGGCACGACGTCGTCCGGCCGCTAGCATCGCCGGGATGGACGCGATCCTCGGCGACTGCTCGCTCGACAGGCTGCGCCGGCGCACGAGCCACAAGTGGCGCACGTATCCACCGGACGTGCTGCCCGCCTTCGTCGCCGAGATGGACTTCGACCCGGCCGAGCAGATCAAGGACGCGGTCCGGGCCGCGCTGGACGCTGGCGACACGGGCTACCCGCACAAGGGCGAGCTGGGCGAGGCGTTCGCGGAGTTCGCCGCCGAGCGGCTCGGCGGCTGGTCGCCCGACCCGGGTCTCGTCTTCGCGATCCCCGACGTCATGACGGGAATCGCCGAGGTCGTGCAGTCGGTCACCGAGCCGGGCGCCGCCGTCGTCATCAGCCCGCCGGTGTACGCGCCGTTTTTCTTTCGCATCGAGCTGGCGGGCCGTCGGATCGCCGAAGCACCGCTCGCCAGCACCGCTGACGGCGCCTATGACCTGGACCTCGACGCTCTCGACTACGCCCTCGCGCAGCCTGGCGCCGGTGCCTACCTGCTCTGCAACCCGCACAACCCGCTCGGCCGGGTATGGTCACGCGACGAGCTGACCGGGGTTGCGGAAACGTGTGCCCGCCGCGGGGTGCCGGTCCTGGTGGACGAGATCCACGCGCCGCTGGTGCTGCCGGGAGGCACCCACGTGCCGTTCCACACCCTTGATCACCCGGCGGCGCGCCGGGCTGTGGTGTTCACCTCCGCCTCCAAGGGCTGGAATATCCCCGGACTCAAGTGCGGCATCGCCGTTGCGGCCGAGCCGGAGGCGGCGGACATCCTGGCCCGGCGGTGGGAGGCGCTGCTCGCGAGCCACCTCGGCGTGCATGCGACCATCGCCGCGCTGCGCAGCGCCCGGCCATGGCTAGACGCGGCCGTAGCGCAGATCGACGCGAATGCCGGCCTGCTGGCCACGCTGCTCAGCGCGCGGCTGCCGGGTACGCGCTACCGCGAGCCGCAGGCGAGCTTCCTCGCCTGGATCGACTGCCGGGAACTGGGGCTCGGCGAGGACCCGGCCGCCGAGTTCCTGTCCCGGGGCCAGGTGGCGCTCAGCCCCGGCCCCGACTTCGGCAGCCAGGGCCGCGGCTTCGCCCGGCTGAACATCGGTACCTCGCCCGAGCTCATCGCCGAGGCCGTCACGAGAATGGCCGCCGCCGTGGCCTGATCTCGACCCGGGGGCCCGGCGCTAGCGACGCCGGCCGACCGCCGTTCCGGCGCTTCGGGTTGCCGTGGTGCGTCCGGTCCTGTCACGATCGGTCCGCCTGATTTTTCAGTAACGCCGGACGTTCGACCCCGCAGATCCCGTACCGGCGCGGAGCCATGGGGAGATGCCAGTGTCGACATCGCCGGTTGCCAGCGTGCTCAGATCTGCCGCTGCGGTGCTCGCCGCGGCGGCTGTCGGGGTCGGCCTGACCGCGTGCGGCGGTGGCGGGAACCCGGCGCCGGCCACGTCCGCGGGGCAGTCGACTGGTGCGTCGCAGTCGGCCGCGGCGAATCCGGCGGCTGCGGCGCCGCCGGCGATGGTGGGCGTCACCACCGGCGGTGCCCTGGTGACGCTCAACCCGTCGACGGGCGTCGTGGAGCAAACGCTGGTGCCGTCGGGTGTGGTGGGCGACGAGGTGTCGGTTGCGCCGAGCGGGCTGGTGTTTTTCGCGGTGCAGAACGGCTGCGACAGCACGATTGAGGAGGTGCCGACGGGTGGCGGCAGCGTCGCCACGATCGCGCCCGGCAGCCTGCCCGCCGTCAGCCCGGACGGCACCAAGCTGGCCTACGCCAGCCAGCCCACCCTGAGCGTCGCGTGCCAGTCGCAGGCTTCCGCCGTGCTGCAGAACTACAAACTCGAGATCCGCACCCTGAGCAGCGGGGCGACCGCGAGCCTGCCGATGCTGCCCGTCGGCCAGGGCAGCGGTCTGCCGTACCCGATTTTCCACTTGTCCTGGTCGGCAGACAACGAGCACGTCGCCGTGTCGGTCACGGGCGTGCAGGACAACGAGGGCTACGGGGTGAATCTCGTGGACACCGCGCAAGCCGGTTACTACTTCTACGGTCCAGGCGTCACGTTCGTACCGGTGACGGGCAGCCCCACTCCGCAGCAGAGCTACCTGCGCGAGGGTGTCTACATGCCGAACGGCGACCTGTTCGTCAGCCGCGCGTGCTGTGGCGGCGACCCGGTGGTGAATAGCTCGCGGCTGATGTGGGAGGTCACCACCAGCGGGGTGCTGGTGCACCAGGTCGCGATCGGCTTTGCGAACCTGGAGCACACCAGCCTGGACGTCAGCTCCGACGGGCAGTGGCTGCTCTACCTGGCGGGCAACGACCTGTACGTGTCGCAGGGCGGCGCCACCCCGAAGCAGCTGACCAGCGGGCTCGTCGCGGCGGGCTGGGGCTAGGCAACCCGGCACCGCCCGCCCATCGCCCGGCGTCAGCGGCGAGCGTCAGCGGCGGATCCAGAGCGTCACGGTGATGCCTTTGAAGTACACGATGTCAATCAGGTGGAAGCGCTTCGCCAGCGTCGCGCTCTCGCTGCGCATCAGCGCGGTAGGGAGCGTCGCGGAGGGCTCCGCGCCGACCACCCAGATTCTCTGGTAGTCGAGCATGAGCGGCTGCGTCTGCGCGAACGACTTATCCACGCCGCGGAAGTTGCCGGCCTGCGTGGGGGTCTCCGCCTCGGCGAAGTCGGTGACCTTGGTGAAGTCCCCCGGGTAGCCGAGCTCGTCCTTGCGGAAGAGCGTATCGAAGTACAGCACCCCGTCGCCCCGGCGCGCGTGCGCGCCTAGGTAGGTTGCGGACCCGCCGAAGTCGTAGGCCCGGCTCTGCGGCGTACGGATGGCCTGATCGGATGCGAACTGCAGGACGAGGGCGAGGACGCACAGCACGACGCCGGGCAGCCAGATCACGATCCGCCTGACGCCCGGCTGGGCGACTAGCCGCGCGGCCCACTGTCCGGCCCGGTAGGCCCCTGCGCCCACCAGCAGCGCGGCGCCGGCCTCGCCGTACAACACGTACCGGTCGACGTAGAGCGGATCCAGCACGCGCGACTCGGCCAGCAGCAGGAAGCCAGGGATGACCAGCAGCGGCGCCGCCACGGATGGCAGCGAGACGCCGCCCCGCCACCACGGCGCCCCGACGCTGCTGCCC
>JBAUAR010000593.1:0-3820 GCA_049675875.1 Streptosporangiaceae bacterium | reverse complement strand
GCGCGAACCGGGCCGTGAGGACGCCGAGACCGTGCAGACCGGGACGGCCGCGGCCGCGCTCGGCGGCTACACCGCGGTGCATGCGATGGCCAACACGGACCCGGTTGCCGATACCGCGGGCGTGGTGGAGCAGATCTGGCGGCTCGGCCGGGAGGCCGGCCGCTGTGACGTGCGGCCGGTCGGCGCGGTCACCGCCGGCCTGGCGGGCAGCCGGCTCGCGGAACTCGGCGCGATGGCCGACTCCGCTGCGCGGGTCCGGGTGTTCTCCGACGACGGCCGGTGCGTGTCCGACGCGGTGCTGATGCGCCGAGCGCTTGAGTACGTCAAGGCTTTCGACGGTGTGATTGCCCAGCACGCCCAGGAACCGCGGCTTACCGAGGGCGCCCAGGTCAACGAGGGCGAGGTGTCCGGCCGCCTCGGGCTGACCGGCTGGCCCGCGGTCGCCGAGGAGGCGATCATCGCCAGGGACTGCCTGCTGGCCGCTCACGTGGGCTCGGCGCTGCACGTGTGTCACGTGTCCACGGCGGGCTCCGTAGAGATCATCCGCTGGGCGAAGGCCAAGGGCTGGCGGGTGACCGCCGAGGTGACCCCGCATCACCTGCTGCTGACCGACGAGCTGGTGGCCGGTTATGACCCGGTCTACAAGGTAAACCCGCCGCTGCGCACCCAGGCCGACATCGACGCGCTGCGGGCGGGCCTGGCAGAGGGCACCCTGGACTGCGTCGCCACCGACCACGCGCCGCACCCGGTCGAGGACAAGGAGACCGAGTGGCAGGCGGCGGCTTTCGGGATGACCGGGCTCGAGACCGCGTTGCGGGTGGTGCACGCGGCCATGGTCTCGACCGGCCTGCTGGACTGGGCGGGCGTCGCCGACCGGATGTCGCTCCGCCCGGCCCGGATCGGCAGGCTCACCGGGGGTGACGGCGCCCCGGTGCACGGCCGTCCGCTCCTGCCCGGTGTCCCCGCGAACCTCGTCCTCTACGACCCGCAGGCCAGCTCGGTGGTCGACCCGGCGTTGCACGCCTCCCGCAGCCGCAACACTCCGTTCGCGGGCATGGCGCTGCCTGGTCAGGTCGTCGCCACGTTCCTGCGCGGCGAGCCCACCGTGCTCGACGGGAAGCTGGCCCGGTGACCGTCGGCACGCGAATCCCGAGTGCCGGGGCGACGGCCGGGCGGCCGGCGCTGCTGGTGCTGGAGGATGGCACCACCTTCCGCGGGAGCACCTTCGGCGCCCACGCCGAGACGTTCGGCGAGATGGTCTTCAACACCGGCATGACCGGATATCAGGAGACCCTCACCGACCCGTCCTACGCGGGCCAGATCGTCGCCATGACCGCGCCGCACATCGGCAACACTGGCGTCAACGACGCCGACCCGGAGTCCCGGCGGATCTGGGTATCCGGATACGTGGTGCGCGAGCCAGCCAGGCTGGCCTCATCCTGGCGGGCCGAGCGCACCCTGCAGGACGAACTCGCCGCCCAGGGCATCACCGGCATCGCGATGCCCGGCACCCGGGCGCTCACCCGGCACCTGCGGGACCGGGGCGCGATGCGAGCCGGGATCAGCGCGGAGACGACGGACCCAGCAGCGCTGCTCGAGCGCGTGCTGGCGAGCCCGCAGATGACCGGCGCCGACCTTGCCGCCGGTGTCAGCACCCCTGAGCCGTACGTGGTGCCGGCCGCGGCGGGCGGCGGGGTGCGGTACCGGGTCGCCGCCGTGGACCTCGGCATCAAGGCCGCCACGCCCCGGTCGCTTGCGGCGCTCGGCTGCGAGGTGCACGTGCTGCCGGCCCGCTCCACCGCGGCCGAGATACTCGCCGCGGAGCCCGACGGGGTGTTCTTCTCCAACGGGCCCGGCGACCCGGCCGCGATCGGCTACGCGGTCGAGGCCATGCAGGGCGTGCTGGCGGCAGGCCGCCCGGTCTTCGGCATCTGCCTGGGCAGCCAGGTGCTCGGCCGCGCGCTCGGGCTGGACACCTACAAGCTGCGGTTCGGCCACCGCGGGGTGAACCAGCCGGTGCAGGACGTGCGGACTGGCCGGGTGCAGATCACCAGCCACAACCACGGGTTCGCGGTCGCGCTGCCGGCCGGCCCGGACGAAGCCAGCATCGCGGGGGACTCCGGCGGGTCGCCCCGCCGGCCTAGCACCTTTGACACCGCGTTCGGCCCGGCGGAGATCACCCACATCAACCTCAACGACGGCGTGGTAGAGGGGCTGCGGCTGACCGAGGCGCCGGTGTTCAGCGTCCAGTACCACCCCGAGGCCGCGCCCGGACCGCACGACGCGGCCGGATTGTTCGGTGACTTCTGCGCGCTCATGGAGGCTGCCAGATGACAAGGCCGGGAACGAGGCCGCCGGTGCTCCCGCCGCGTCCATGCGGTCGGCGGGCGGGAGAGTCACCCCGTTCCCTCATGGTTGCGGCCCGCTGCGGAGTCCACGGTGCCTAAGCGCGCGGACCTGAAGTCGGTGCTGGTCATCGGGTCCGGTCCGATCATCATCGGGCAGGCGTGCGAGTTCGACTACTCCGGGACGCAGGCGTGCCGGGTACTGCGGGCGGAGGGCATCCGGGTCAGCCTCGTCAACTCCAACCCGGCGACGATCATGACCGATCCGGAGTTTGCGGACGCGACCTACGTCGAGCCGATCACGACCGAGGTGCTGGCGAAGGTCATCGCGAGGGAGCGGCCGGACGCCCTGCTGCCGACGCTCGGCGGGCAGACCGCGCTGAACGCCGCCGTCGCCCTGCACGACAATGGCACGCTGGCCAAGTTCGGCGTCGAGCTGATCGGTGCGTCGATCGACGCGATCCGGGCGGGGGAGGACCGCAGCGCGTTCAAGGACATCGTCATCGGCGTCGGGGCCGAGGTGCCCCGCAGCTGGATCTGCCACACCCTGGCCGACGCCCGCGCCGCCGCGGCCGAGCTGGGCTTTCCCGTCATCGTGCGGCCGTCGTTCACCCTCGGCGGCACCGGCTCCGGCGTCGCCCGCTCGCCGGCTGACCTGGATCGGATAGCCGGGGCCGGACTGGACGCGAGCCCGGTGACCGAGGTGCTGCTCGAGGAGTCGGTGCTGGGCTGGAAGGAATTCGAACTCGAGCTGATGCGCGACAAGAACGACAACGTCGTCATCGTCTGCTCGATCGAGAACATCGACCCGATGGGCGTGCACACCGGCGACTCGGTCACCGTCGCGCCGGCCATGACCCTGACCGACCGCGAGTACCAGCACATGCGGGACATCGCCATCGCCACCGCCCGGGCGGTCGGAGTGGACACCGGCGGCTGCAACATCCAGTTCGCGGTCCAGCCGGAAACCGGCCGGATGGTCGTCATCGAGATGAACCCCCGGGTGTCCCGGTCCAGCGCGCTGGCGTCCAAGGCCACCGGATTCCCCATCGCCAAGATCGCCGCCCGGCTGGCCATCGGTTACACCCTCGACGAGATCCGCAACGACATCACCGGAGAGACGCCCGCCAGCTTCGAGCCGTCGCTGGACTATGTCGTTGTTAAGGTGCCGCGGTTCGCGTTCGAGAAGTTCCCCGGTGCGGACCCGGTGCTCACCACGCACATGAAGTCGGTCGGCGAAGCAATGGCGATCGGCGGCACGTTCGCCGAGGCGCTGCAGAAGGCGCTGCGGTCGCTGGAGCAGCGTGGCGCGCCGTTCAGCTGGGCGCAGCCGCCCGGCGACAAGGCGGCGCTGCTGGCGCGGTGCGCGGTGCCGCACGACGGGCGGCTGGCCACCGTGCATCAGGCGCTGCGCGCCGGCGCCACGGTCGCGGAGGTCTCGGCCGCCAGCGCCATCGACCCGTGGTTCGTGGATC
>JBAUAR010000592.1:0-9350 GCA_049675875.1 Streptosporangiaceae bacterium | reverse complement strand
CGCCGCGCGCGTAACCGCGAACCAGGCGCTCGTAGTACGCCCGGAACTCGCCGGGAGCCAGGAACTCGGCCTCCCGCACGATCCGGAAGATCCAGGGGCGCTGCGACATCAGGTCGAAGTAGGCGCGGAAGCCGGCCCGCTCAACGGCCCGCTGGTTCTCCTGCGCAGTGCCGAGCGCCACTGCGATGGCCTGCCGCAGGTCGGCGTTGATCCGCCGGATGACGGCGACGAAGATGTCGGACTTGGATCCGAAGTGAGCATAGAAGCTGCCGGTCGCCATGCCCGCGACCGCACAGATGTCCGCAACCGTGGTTCGCCGGTAGCTGTGCTCGCCGAATAGGTGCTCCGCGGCTACGAGCAGCCGCTCCGCCGGCGGCCCTTCCGGTCCGGCGGCTGACCTTCGGCCAGCCGAGACGCTTACCACGAAGACCCCTCATGACGACGTACCCGCCATGCGCAAGCCGGCCGCTCGCGCGATCGCGGGGCGGCCGGCCTGCACATACTTGTCAGGGTGATGGTATCCCGCTGGCCGGGGCTGCGGGCTGGGCAGCCGCTGTACTGAATCCTCCGGTGGGCGAGTCATCGGTGACCAGGACCGGGCCGAGCGAGCTCAGCGCGCCGTTCTCGATCTCGGCCATGTAGGCCCCGGTGATGCCGTTGTGGTTGGAACCGGAGTAGGCGTAGGGCGCTACCGAGAATCCCTGCGGCAGCCCTGCGTTGATGGCGTTGAGCAGATCCTGGCGGGTCGGGTTGCGGCCGGCCTTGAACATTGCCTGAACAAACGTGTAGGCAACAGCGACGCCGTAGGCCACGTTTCCGTCTATCGGCGTCTTCGCGTCGTACTGGCTGTGAATCTTGTCCAGCAGCTTGATCCAGCTGTTGCTGCTGTCGCCAAGCGACGGCAGGTAGCCGTCGGTGATGATCCCCTGGGTGAGCGCGTTTCCGGATACGGTCGCCCCGCTCTGCTTGGCGAACGACACCAGCAGGCCCGCCAGGGTGATCGGGTCGGAACCGACGTCACTGACGACCAGCTGCTGCGGGCTGTAGTTCAGGCCGAGCATGTTGAGCTTCAGCAGCGCCGTGAAGGCCGGCACCGAGAATGACACGACAATCTGCGCGCCCGACGCCTTCAGCGCGGCAACCTGGGGACCGATCTTGACGTTGGACGGGTCGTAGGTCTCTTTGGCGACGATCTGGCTGGCCGGGATCTCGTCCTCAAGGCCCTTGACGCCGTCTCCGCCGAACTCGTCGTCCTGGGCGAAGAAGGCAATCTTGTCGGTCTTGAAGTGCTGCTCGATGTAATGCCCCAGGATCTTGCCCTCGCGGATGTAATCGAGCTGCCAGCCGGTGGTCCACGGCAGGCTCGAGGTGGCGTTCCAGCATTCGCAACCGGAGGCGACGAAGACGTCGGGAACCTTCTCGGAGTTCAGGAATGGCGCGACCGCCAGGTGGGTCGGGGTACCGAGGCCGTTGAAGATCGCGTAGACGTTGTCCTGCAGGACGAGCTGGTGCACCACGGTCGTGGTGATGGACGGGTTGTACTGGTCATTGAGGTACTTGTAGACAATCTTGCGGCCGAAGATGCCGCCGTGAGCGTTGACGTACTGGAAGTAAGCGTTGGCTGCCGGGGCGATCTCGTCATACCCAGGCGCCGCGATGCCGGTCAGCGGCTGGTGGCTGCCAATGAGGATCTGCTTGGCGGTGATCCCCGGCGCTGAAGCCGTTAGCGCGGAGGACCCAGCCGAGGAGCCGCTAGACGCGCAGCCTGCAACCACCATTGCCATTGCGGCAACGGCGGCCACCGTGGCCACGTTGACCCGGTGTGATCTGTTCATGAAATGCCTTCCTCCTGGTGGGTTTTGCTGGCCGGCCCTTGCCGGCGCCATGCGATGAGCGGACCTGCCGTGGTGGGCGCGGCGAGCCCGAGGAAGCGACGGATAGCGCCCTGAATTCCGGCCGGGAACAGGAGCATGACCGCGATCAGGACAACGCCGTAGATGGCGATCGGAACGCTCGCGCTGGCCCCGCTCGACAGGCCGTGGCTGGCCCCGAGGTTGGTGAGGTAGCTCGGCACCAGAACCAGCACCAGGCTTCCCCAGACGGCGCCGGGAAGGCTGCCGAGGCCGCCCAGTACAACGGCAGTCAGCAGCCCGATTGACAGCGTCAGCGAGAATTCGCCCGGATTTGCGCTGGCAGCCCAGGTGGCCAGCAGCGAGCCGCCGAGCCCGGCGCAGGCCGAGCTGATGACGAACGCCAGTACCTGGAGCCGGGCCACATTCAGGCCAGCCAGGGACGCAGCCACCTCGTCATCGCGGACGGCCCGCCAGCTGCGGCCGACCCTGCTGTGCGCCAGGTTGGCCAGCAGAACGAGCGTCAGCAGCGCGAACGCGCATGTCAGCCACGCAAGCCAGCGGGTGAGCGGGAATGACGGGCCGAGGAAGCCGGGGGCCGTGACGAGGACGTCCAGGCCCTGATCCCCGCCGAAGACGCCCGGCCAGGCCACCGCCACGAACGGGATGGCTACCGCGAGCATCAACGTCGCGCCGGCCAGGTAGGGGCCGCGCAGCCGGGCAGCCGCCACGCCGAAGATGGCCCCGGCAACGGCGGTGATGACCACGCTAGCCAGGAAGATCAGCTCGACCGGCCAGCGCAGATGTATCAGCAGCAGGGCGGTCGAATAGCCACCGACCGCCATGAAGGCGCCGTTGCCCACCGACAGCTGCCCGCTGAGCCCGACCAGGATCGACAGGCCCGCCACCGCGACGACCCAGGCGGCGACCTCCGCCATCTGGTACTGGCGGAATTGGCCGAGCGTGTAGGAGAGGATCACCACGAGTACGGCCACGAGCAGCGCCGCGCCGAGGTGCCTGGCCAGGGTCACGGTCACACCTGCCGGGTGGCAGAAGCGGCGAACAGGCCGGTAGGCCTGATCATCAGGACGAGGATGAGAGCCGCCAGGCCGAAGATCTGGACCAGCTGGCTGCCCAGGTAGCCGCCCACGTAGCTCAGCACGACCCCGAGCAGCAGGCCGCCAACGACAGCACCTACCGGGCTTTCCAGCCCGCCGATGACCGCAGCGGTGAAGCCCAGCACGAAGATCGCGTCCATGCTGTTCGGGTACAGCAGGGTGGACGGCGTGACCAGCATTCCGGCCAGCGCGCCCAGCAGCCCAGCCAGGGCCCAGCCGAGCGTGCGCATCCGGCCGACCCTGACGCCGAGCAGCCGGGCGACGCCAGGACTGAACGCCGTGGCCCGCATGCGCAGGCCCACGGAGGTGAACTGAAATACCGCCGCAAGCACCAGTGCGGCGGCTAACACGGCACCAGCAGTGAAAACGTCGTTGCGCGTGATTCCGAGCGCCACCGACCCGATGCTCAGCCCCTTGATCGAGTAAGCCGTCGGGAACGAACGGAAGCTGCTGCCGTAGATCACCCCGGCCAGGCCCTCTAGCAAGATCAGCAGCCCGATCGTCACGATCACCGCGTTCAACGGCGGTTTGCCGGTCACCGGCCGGATGATGATCCGCTCCAGCAGCGCGCCGAGCAGCAAGCCGGCCGCCAGCGCCGCGCCGAACCCCAGCCAGTAGTTCCCGGTCTGGTAGACCACTTCCAGCGCCACGTATGCGGCGAGCATCGCCATGCCGCCCTGGGCGTAGTTCAGGACCCGGGTGCCACGCCAGATCAGCACCAGCGACAGCGCGATAGCGGCATAGATCATGCCGGAGCTGATCCCCTCGAGCGTGAACTCGCTGAACTCCTGCATGTCCCGACTTCCTCAGAAACCCAGATAGTGACGGCGCAGAGCCTCGTCGGCAGCGAGAGCGGACGCGTCAGCCTCGGCGACCACTTTGCCGAGGTTGAGCACAATGCCCTTGTCGGCGATACCCAGCGCGCTCCTGGCGTTCTGCTCGACCAGCAGCACTGTCAGGCCGGCCTCGTCACGCAGGCTCCGGACCAGATCCATTACCTGCGCGACGATCCGTGGCGCGAGCCCGAGCGACGGCTCATCGAGCAGCAGCACCCGCGGCGCCGCCATCAGTGCCCTGGCGATCACCAGGATCTGCCGCTCGCCGCCGGACAGCGTCCCGGCCGCTCGCCGCCTGCGGTCAGCTAGCACCGGGAAGCGCTGATAAGCGTCAGCGAGTGCGGCCGCGCGGTTGGCACCGGTCTGCAGTAACGCGCCGAGTCGCAGGTTCTCCTCGACGGTGAGCTCGGTAATGACCCCCTGGCCCTCGGGTACGTGCGCCACACCCGCCCTGGTCACATCCTCCGGATGGCGGCGGGCCAGGTTCACGCCGTCCAGCAGAATCCGGCCGCGGCTCGGGCGCAGGACCCCGCCGACCGTCCGCAGCAGCGTTGTCTTGCCGGCCCCGTTTGCGCCCAGCACCGCGGTAATCGTCCCGGCGGCAGCGCGGATCGACACGCCCTGGAGCACAGGGGCTCCGCCATACCCGGCGACGATGTCCTCCGCAGCGAGGGTAGCCGCGCTACTCATCCGCGGTCCGCGCGTCTTCGCCAGCACTTCCGGTAGATCCCGCAGCTGCCGTGCCCGGCGGTTCTTCGGCGGGCAGGCCTGCGGCCGGCACATCTGCGGCTGGCGCCGTACCGGCGATCAGTAGGTCGCCGTCTTCGGCCGCCACGTCCTCGGCGCCCAGATACGCAGCCGTGACGGCCGGGTCCGACTGGACGTGCTCTGGCGCGCCCGCGGCAATCACCTTGCCGAAATCCAGCACGAAGATCGTGTCGCAGACCGCCATCATCAGGTCCATCCGGTGCTCGATCACCACCACGCTGGTGTCCTTGACCAGCGTGGTCATCAGCTCACCGAGTTCGGGCAGCTCGTTCTCTGACAGGCCGCTGGCCGGCTCGTCGAGCAACAGCAGGCGGGGCTCCGCCACCAGCGCACGAGCCAGTGCGACGCGCTTGCGCGGCCCATGCGGCAAGGCGCCAGGTAACTGGTCGGCGAGGTCCGCGATGCCGACCCGGTCAAGGGCCTGCATGGCGCGTTCCCGCAGCGCCCGTTCATCGCGATCCGACCGGGCCAGGCCCAGGAGCGCCGACCAGAATCCGGCGCGAGCCTGCGATGTCGCTCCGACCATGACGTTCTCCACCACGGAGAGCCCGCCGAACAGCCCGACACTCTGCAGCGTGCGGGCGATGCCGAGGCCCGCCAGCCGGTGCGGCCGGAGATTCGTCACCTCGCGCCTGTCGAACTGGATCTGGCCAGCATCGGGCTTGACGAAGCCGCAGAGCACGTTGAGAAGCGTGGTTTTGCCAGCGCCATTGGGCCCGATGATGCCAGTCACCTGGCGCGGCCCAGCGGTGAGCGAAACGTCGTCCAGGGCGGTCAGCCCGCCGAATCGCACGGTGACTCCGCGGACCAGAAGACTGCCGTCCGCTGTCCCGGCAGGCCATCCGGCATCCCCGGATGAACTGTCATTCACCATGCATAGTCCTCGCTCAGGAGCACAAGCCATCGGGCAATGAACCAAGGTTCACGACAGGCTAGCGTTCGCGCAAGGGCCGACTCCATTCGTAGCCAAACTGATACCAGTCCGGCTGCCCGCGCCTGCCGGGCCCAGCCGGGACATCCCAGTACCGCCTCGGCAACCCCGAAGCGCCGACAAAGCGAGGAACCGGCCGGTCGGCGGTCTACGATCGCGCCATGGGTCTCTTTCGCAGCAGGGCTAAGAAGAACCGCGAGAACATAGCGGCAGAGCTCCGCCAGGAGCAGACCAGGACGCCAACCACAGATGCGGATGTTGCACACCGCGCGGTGACCGCGGAGGCACGACCCAACCCGGACCTGCCAGGATGGGGCCGGACGCTCGGCCAGGAAATCGGCAAGGCTCGCGAGGGCCGCGCCAGCCAGGAATGAGAATGGGCCGACAGCCAGCTGGTGCCGCCGTCAGGCTGCCGTGGCGGGGGCACTGGCTCGAGCCTGCTCGTCGGTGTGCGCGATATGCAGGAGCGAGCGCCAGATCACGGCGAGGATGATGGCCGACCCGGCGAAAGCGAACCAGAACGGCGCGGTGACACCCCACGCTGAGGCGACCAGCCCGCCGAGCAGCGACCCGATCAGGATGCCACCGACCACGCCGGTGAGGTAGACGCTGCCGACGCGGCCCTGGAACTCGGCCGGCACGGCTCGCTGCCGGACGCTGGTCGAGGTAGTTCCCCAGACGAAGGCGTGCGCCCCGAAGATCACGAAGACGATCAGCGCGAACCAGGCCCAGCGGGTGAGCGCGAGCGCCAGGTGCGTCAGCGTCTCGATTATCAGACCGCCGCGCATGATGACGCCCAGCTGCAGATGCCGTTCCAGCCAGCCATAAGACGCGCCGCCCAGCACGCCGCCTACCGCCATCGCCGTGGTGATCAGGCCGAAGCCGAGGGCGCCCATGCCCAGCCGCTCGCGTGCGTACAGCACCAGCACCGACCAGGCAGCACCGAAGGTGACGTTGAACGTGAAAATCGTGATCGCCAGCGTCCGCACCGCGGCGTGCGCCCACAGCCAGCGCCAGCCCTCGCGGATGTCGTCGCGCACCCGGGTGCGCCGGCCGTCGCCGCCATGGGCCGGCAGCCGCACCCGCGAGATCAGTAGCACGCCCGCGAGCACGCACACGCTCTCGCTGACGAACGGCAGCGCCATCCCAGCCGCAAACAGCGCGGCGCCTACCGGCGGCCCGGCGAGCTGGTTCCACACCACCACGCCCGTCATGGCACGCGAGTTCGCGATACCCAGGTCGGGCTTGTCGACAAGCATCGGCAGCAGCGTGGTGGTCGTGGTATCGCCGAAGGCCTCGTTCACCCCGAACAGGAACAGCGCCGCCAGCACCACCGCGATGTCAACACGGTGCGTCAGGATCGACGTCACCAGCAGCAGCAGGATCGCCACCCGCACCAGGCCGGTAGCGATGACGATAACGCGCCGGTTGAGCCGGTCGGCGACCACGCCGGCGTACAGGCCGAACAACAGCCAGGGCAGCCGCAGCAGGAACGCAGCCATCGCCACGGTCAGCGGATCGTGCGTCTGTGACGCGACCAGCAGCGGGCCGGCCGCCAGCGTGATCCCGTCGCCGAGACTCGTCACCCACCATGAAGCCAGCAGCCAGCGGAAACTGCTGCCGAGGCGCGATGGCGCGAGGAGCTCAGCGAACCTGTGCACTAGTGCCCGACCGCTTCGATCACCACGACATCATCGCGCATCCGCCCTGCCATCCCCGCCCGGCCGAACTGACCGAAAGCTGCACCACCCTGGACGGGTGCGCCCGCACCCGTCGTCCTGGAACCCCGTTATGCTGCCACTCCGGCACCCAACCTGCAACGGACCGGAGGCCAGTGACCAGCTACGACCTCGTGCTGCGCGGCGGCCGGGTGATTGATCCTGAGTCCGGCATGGACACGGTGACGGACGTGGCGGTGTCGCGGGGCCGGATCGCTGGCATCGCGACCGGGCTAGCCACGGCGCCTTTGGACCTGGACGTGACCGGTCACGTCGTCACGGCCGGGTTTGTCGATGTGCATAGTCACGTGACGGACATCGCGGGCATGCGGCTGCGGGCGCTCGACGGGGTCACCACAGCGTTCGAGCTCGAGGGCGGCGTCACACCGGTCGAGCCAGCCTACCGGCAGGCAGCGGCCGAGGGCCGGCCGATCAACTACGGGTTCGCGGCGTCCTGGGCGCTGGCGCGCATGGAGGCGGTTGGCGGTGTCGAACTGGCCGCTGGCCTCGGCACCTTCATGGCGAACATCGCTACTCCGGCTTGGCAGGGGCCGGCCACCGAGCCGCAGGTCAGCCAGATTCTCGACAGGCTGTCCGCAGACCTGGCCGCCGGGGCGCTGGGCATCGGGATGCTGGTCGGGTACGCACCGGGTGCCGACCCGGCGGAGTACCTCCGAGTAGCGCAGCTCGCCGCCGAAGCCGGAGTGCCGACATTCACGCATGCCCGCGACCTCATCGAGGTTGTCCCTGCCACACTCATAGACGGTGCCGAGGAGGTCGTCCGCGCGGCCGCCGAAACCGGCGCGCACATGCACTACTGCCACGTCAACAGCACCTCGCTGCGGCACGTCGACCGGGTGCTCGACGTCGTCGCACGGGCGCAGGCGGCCGGTTCGCGAGTAACGACCGAGGCGTACCCGTACGGCTCGGGCATGACCGGCATCGGCGCGGCGTTCCTCGCGCCGGAACGGCTGCCCGAGCGTGGCCTCACCGCGCGCGACCTCACCTACGCACCCACTGGCGAGCAGGTCGGAAGCGAGGAACGGCTGCGAGAGCTGCGCGCCGCCGATCCCGGCGGACTGGTCATCATCAGGCACCTCGATGAAGGCGACCCGGCAGACTGGAACGTGATGCTCCGGTCGCTGGTCTTCCCTGACGCCATGGTGGCCAGCGACGCGATGCCGCTGACGTGGTCCGGCCCCGTTCCCGACCAGATGACCTGGCCACTGCCCGGTACCGTTGTCACGCACCCGCGCACGGCAGGCACGTTCTCGCGCGCGCTGCGGATGCTGGGCACGGCCGGCGGCCCGCTCGGCCTGACCGAGACGCTGCGGCGGTGCAGCCTGCTGCCGGCCCGGCTGCTCGAGGCCCTCGTGCCCGCGATGCGGCGCAAGGGCCGCGTGCAGGTCGGCTCCGACGCCGACATCGTGGTGTTCGACCCGGCTACCGTGACCGACCAGGCAACCTACGCGCAGAGCACCCGGCCGTCGGCCGGCATCAGGCACGTCGTGGTGAACGGCGAATTGCTGGTGCGCGACGGAGCAATCGTGACCGCAGTGCTGCCCGGTCAGCCGGTGCGCGCGGTGGCGCGATAACGGACGCTGCTGACTGCGCCGCAGGCTAGGCTTGATTCCGGACGTTCTGCTTCCGAATCAGGCGGCGCCGACGATGATTCCCGAGTCAAGTCCCACCGCGCGGGCGCTCCTCACTCTTGAGCTGATACAGGGCAGCCCCGGCATCACCGCGGACCGGCTCGCCGACAAGCTCGGCGTCTCGGAACGGGCCGCGCGGCGCTACGTGAGCATCCTGCGCGAAGCCGAGGTACCCATCGAGTCAGTCCGCGGGCCTTATGGCGGCTACCGCGTCGGCCGCGGCATTCGGCTCCCGCCGCTGATGTTCTCCGCCGTCGAGGCGCTTGGCCTGGTCATGGCCGTGCTCGACGGTCATCACGAGGCGAGCGACCCCACCGATCCGGTGGGCAGCGCGCTGGGCAAGATCATGCGAGCGTTGCCGGAACCGGTGGCCGCCCAGGCCGAGGCGGTGCGCCGGACCACGGCGCCGGCGCCCGATCGCGGTGCCGCCCGGCCGGCGCCGGGCACGACGATCGCGCTCGTGCAGGCCTGCTCGAG
>JBAUAR010000591.1:0-3242 GCA_049675875.1 Streptosporangiaceae bacterium | reverse complement strand
GGTCAGCGCCGCCCCGGTCGTTAGCCGCTAGCGGCAGGCTGGGCGCTCGGCACCGGTCGGGCGCTCGTGGCGACCTTCGGACGCCGGCGGTTACCCGTCAGGCACAGCACGACTAGCGCTACCGCGGCGCCCAGCAGCACGAGTGGCACGGTGATGGTGAGATTGTCGAGGGAAAGCCTGGCCAGCAGCCGGGTCGGCGGCGGAGTCGGACCACCCGGCATGAGCGCGACGGTGGCGGCCGTCAGCCGGACGATGACGAGCCAGTCCAGCCAGCACGCGGGCACGAGAATCAGCAGGCAGATGATCATCGCCTCGTAGGACGGCAGCTGGTACTGCCAGGTGAACAGCCACGCCGTGCTGAGTCCCAGCGCTACGAAGATCGCGGACTGCGCGGTCGCCCGGATCGGCAGCCTGGATAGCACCACGATCGCCACCCCCACGCCGATGACGGTAGCGACGACGTCGATGTGCGTCATGAGGAAGCCGTGGCCGTTCCGGGCGAACAGCTGGTAGAAGTTGTCCGCCGTAATCCGGTTGCCGCGGTTAGCCACGGCCTCGACGGCGGGCGGGCCGAACCAGCCGTAGGTCGGTAGCAGGACGCCGAGCAGCCCGCAGGCGGCGACGATGCAGGCGACGGCCGAGCGGCGGAATGCCCAGGCCAGGCCCAGTCCGAAGAGCAAGAAGGTGATCTTGATATCGGCGGCGAGGCCAACGAGCATGCTGCCGGCGAGCACCCTGCCGAGTCGCTCCTGGCCTGGCGCGGGCATGGCGGGCCAGCCCGCCGCCAGCACGAGGCCGAGCAGGCCGGCCGCGGCGGCCAGCACGTCCAGGTGCGCGGCAGCGATGAGCTGCCAGATGAGCAGCGGGTTGATCGTCCACAGCAGGTGGGCCCGCAGCCGCGCCGCGGGGTCGGCGCGCAGCAGTCGGTCGGCGACGTAGGCCACGGCGCCGAAGGCCAGCGCGTTGCCGACCTTGAGCCAGAACACAATCCTGGCGGCGGATGTGCCGCCGAGCCGGGCGGCCACGTACTGCTCGACGGTGGCTGCCGGGCCGTAGCTCGACGGAATGCGTCCCCACTCCCACGGGATCGACCTGCCAACGGCGTCGTGGAGGTGCTTGAGGTCCCACGGCACCATGACGTACGGGCTGTGACCGAGGACGACCATCCGGCCGAAGGCCATGTAGTCGAGCGAGTCCGTGGACCCGACCGGGGGCAGCACGGTGAGGATGGCCACGACCACGCCGGCGGCGAG
Source organism: Streptosporangiaceae bacterium (assembly GCA_049675875.1). GTDB lineage: Bacteria > Actinomycetota > Actinomycetes > Streptosporangiales > Streptosporangiaceae > JAJYUU01. Next base: position 1,989 of record JBAUAR010000591.1, on the reverse strand, counting down.
AAGCAGGGTCCGGACCGACGGTCGCGCTCCGCGCCGGACCGCGATGAGGGCGGCGGCAAGTCCCAGCCCGCCGACGATTGCCGACAGCCATAGCGCATAGCTGACGGAGGCGAGCGTCAGGTGCCAGCCGGTGATCTCGAACGGCGGGCCGTCTGCGGGCATCCGGAGGGGCGGCCCCATCCACGACGCCCGGCCTAGCGAGACCACCAGCGTCACGATCAGCGACGAGCCGATGCCGGCCGCGCCGAGCCAGCCATACCAGCGCGCCGACCGCCTGATGGACGACGGCGCCGCTGCGGGAGCCGCTGACCTCATGCCAGCCAGCCCTGAGACGTCAAAGCCCATAAAAAGCTCAACCTGCCGAATGATGAAGTCGAGTCAAGGCCCTGAAACTCAGGGCTGCGGTAGTTGCCCCGCTACCGTGGCCGGGCAGTCACCGGAACCCGGCGGCTGCCTGCGGTTCAATTTATCAGCGCTGCTGGTGATATTCAGCGGCTGGATACGGAAGTGTGATCTGGTAATGACCGCGTTAATTTGCGATATTGCGTCGGGCAAGCGCGGTTCCGACAACGATGCCGGTAATCAGCGCAGTGACATGGCCGACCGGCGCGACCTGAAGGTGGCTGAGCCCCGCGAAGATCTGGCCGACGAAGATCAGCAGGACGAGATCCAGCAGGGCCGCGGCGCGGACGAGCCAGCCACCGTACAGCAAGCCCACCGCGAGCGCGGCTACCACGACGTAGGACGGCCCGACGTCGAGCAGGAAGCGGTCGGCGTGCGGCAGGCTGCCGATGGCAGTCCGGTAGCCCACGATACCCTCACTGACCACGGTGCCGACGACCTGACCTGCGGCGCAGGTGATCGCGGTGCGCCAGCTGCCGAAGACGCTGGTCGCCCCGAAGAGCGCGAGCGCGATCAGGACCGGCCAGGCCAGCAGGAAGCTGGTGGGGAAGAAGGCAGAGGCGACCAGGGACACGACCGGGTGATGCGTGAGGTTCTGCACGCTGGTGCTGGCCCAGCGCAGCAGAACGGCGCGGTCTGGCTGCGGCAGTAGCACGTAGCCGAGTTCGGCTAGACAGACGCCGGCCAGGTAGATCCAGGCGGCGGCGTGCCGGACGAGGACGGCGCGCATTGCCGGCGCGAGTCCGCCGGCGCGGGTCACCGATGCCATGACACTGATTAATCAGTCTTATCAGAGCGGGTCAATTGACGGCCGGCATGGGCAGGGTCATGAAATTGCATGGGCAGGGTCATGAAATTGACTGTAAAAAGTAAAGTCCTGATTCTGTACCGGCGTAAAAGCTCCGGGCCGGGTCCGGATTGCCGCTGGTCCGCGACGCTGGCCGCACGAGAACAGCCGGTCAGGCTGCCGTGCCCCTGGTATCGGCTTGACAGTGCTTATCGGCTTGACAGGCTCGAATACCTGTTCGATAGTGATGGAGTGGGAGCGGAGCTTGCGCACGTCATCGAGCTATCTCCGATGCGTCACCGGGATGACGTGCTGGCGGGGGAGGGCATGCTGCCGGTGCTCCCGGCGCTGCGGGAGTTGCTGCCCGGCGGCCTGCAGCGTGGGTCGGTGGTGACATCGGGGGTCTTCGGGCTGCTGTCGCTGGCCCTGGTGGCCGGGGCGGTGGCCGAGGGGGCGTGGTGCGCCGTGGTTGGCGTGCCGACTGTGGGCATGCGGGCGGCGGCCGAGGCTGGCGTGGATCCGGACCGGGTGCTGCTGGTTCCCGAGCCCGGTCCGCGCTGGCCGCAGGTGGTGGCGTCCTTGCTGGATGGCTTGGACGTTGTGCTGCTGCGACCGCCCGACCAGCCGTCGGCCCAGCTCCGGCGCAAGCTCGAGGCCGCGGCTCGCCGGTACGGCAGCGTGCTCGTGGTCGCCGCCGACTGGCCGGGGGCGCAGTCCCGGCTGCTGGTGGCACACGCCGAGTGGGCCGGGATCGGCACCGGGCACGGGCGGCTGCGCGCGCGCCGGGCGCAGGTCGTGGC
>JBAUAR010000590.1:0-9559 GCA_049675875.1 Streptosporangiaceae bacterium | reverse complement strand
GCTGTGGGGGACCCGGCCGGGCCGCCTCGGTGTCTTCGCCGTGATCGGCGCGACCCTGCTCGGCTTGGTGATCACCGTGCTGTCCGGCAGCGAGCCCGGAGTGATCCTCAGCGTGTTCCTGGTGGTGGGCACGGTCGCTGCCGCCCTGGCGGTGCGGCCCGGCGCCGTCTACCTGATCTTCCCGGTGCCTGCGCCTGCCTACGCGGTGGCCGCCATCATCGCGGGGCTCGTTCATGATCGCGGCGTCGACAACTCGACCACCGCGCTGGCGCTCAGCGCCGCCCAGTGGATTGCCAGCGGTTTCATCGCCATGATCGTCGCGACCGGGCTCGCCTTCGTGATCGCCGGGTATCGGTGGTTCCGGGAGGTGCGTCCGCCGGACGGCCCGGCCGCCGGCCGGACCGTGCCGCCGCGCTAATCCGGCCTGCCGGGCGGGCAGCGCGGCGGGCCACCATGACGGCTCCGCCCTAGCGGCAGCTACGTGGACGTAGCCTGCCGATCGCAGTTCCGGGCGAGTACGGCCACGGTGGACTCGGCCGCGTCGATGTCGGCGTAACAGCCCTGCAGATGGCGGCGCCCGGCCGGGCCGAAACCCGTGCGGGAGTGCAGGATCCGGGTGTTGTCGAACACCACGCAGTCGCCGGGCCGGAGCATAAACCGCACCGTGAGCGAGGGGCGTAGCAGGATGGCCGCGAAGGCCCGGTACGCCAGGTAGAACTCGCGCATCTGGTCAGCGGCCTCGGCGGGCGAAGCGCCCGACCGCGGCCGCACCGGCTCCATCGACCGGCTGTTGTAGCGCACCTCGCGGATCAGGCCGGCCGGGTTGAGCCCGATCATGGGTCTGGTCGCCCGCAGCTGGGCCGCGGCGCGGAACCCGTCGAGTAGCCCGGACTCACCGCCGTCAGCGCAGCTGGTCAGGCAGTGCAGGAGCTGTACGGTCGGCACCGGATCCCGGTACGGGTTGTCTGTGTGCGGCCCGATCGGCAGGCTAGTGAACGCCCGGTTGGCGGCCGAGGCCTCGACCCGGACGCTGCACGGGCGGCCGTAGTTGGTCTCCCGGACATACCCGAAGCTGGCGACCACGTCGGCAACCGCGCCCGGCTCCGCAGGCGCTGATGAGCCGCTGACCGCTCGCCGGGTCGCGGCAGGCCGGGCACTGGCAGTTGTCCCGAAGCCAGGCTGGGTCGAGGTCATGAGCGGCTGCGGCGTGAATGACTGTCCCCGTTTCGATCTGATACCGGGCCTCCCTGGCCGGCTCCCGCCGGATCGGAGGCGACTTAATTAAGCGTCAGCCAGCACCGGCCAGCTAGACAATGCGGCGCGCCGATTGTTCGGTTAGCTGCCCTCCGGTGAGTGGTCGCGGTTCACCTTCCTGCTGCCCTGGCGTCCGGCACGCCAGCGACGGCCATGCGTGGCCGGTCGGTTAACGTCTGAGGCGTGTGCCTGCTCATTGCCGCGTTCCACGTCGTTCCGGCAGCCCCGCTGCTGGTGGCGGCCAACAGGGACGAGCAGCTCGACCGGCCGACCCTGCCGGTTACCGTGCTGCGCCAGCGCGAGCCGCGCGTGCTGGGCGGCCTGGACCTCCTCGCGGGCGGCACCTGGCTCGCGGTCAGCGAGCACGGCCTGGTGGCGGGCTTGACCAATCAGCCGGCCCCGAACGGCCGCGATCCTACGAAGCGGTCGCGGGGCGAGCTGCCGCTGGCCTGCGCGAGTCACGAGAGCGCGGCGCAGGCTGTCGAGTGGCTGGCTTCCGACGTAGACCCGGCGTTGTACAACCCGTGCTGGATGCTGGTCGGCGACCAGGACGCGCTGTTCTCCGTCGCAATCGGGTCCGGCAGCGCCAGCCCGCAGATCGAGCAGCTCCCACCTGGCCTGCACGTACTGGAGAACGCGCCACTCCGGGCCGGGTCGCGCAAGGCCGCGTTCGTCCGTGAACTCGTCGACCGGGCACTTGCTGAGCAACCCGATCGGGGTCTCGCCCCGACAGTCGCGGCCCTTGTGAGCGTGCTGCGCGACCACCGGCCCGCGGTGCCCGAGCCCCGCACCAGCGCCGACGGTCGAGCCTGGCCGCCGGCGCTCTCCGCCGCCTGCGTCCACGCGGACGGCTTTGGCACGCGATCGTCGGCGATTATCACCGTCCCGGCCGCCGGCCTGCCTGACATGCTGGCCGCCGACGGCAAGCCGTGCGTGACGCCGATGCGGGATGTCACCGCGCTGTGGACGACAGACCCTGTCCCCGAGCCGTCCGGCTAACCAGTTGCCTGACGCCGGCACCGGCCAGGACAGCCGGTGTTCGCTGGCAAGGCTCGGCCGGGCACGGTCCGGTCACCGGCTCGCTCACGCCAGCGTGCGCGCGACCTGCTCCAGGTGGTTCAGCGACTCCTGCATGCCGCTCTCCATGCCGGAATTCAGGTGCATGTCCCTGTTCTCGCGGCTAATGTGCTGAACCAGGATCGACAGGGTCGTCCGGCCGTCGCGCTCGGCGAACGTGGTCGTTGTCACCGCGGCAGCGTCCTGCGCGCCCTCGAAGACCTCGGTGGCGACGATGCGCTCGCCGGGAATTATCTCCTGATACTCGCCGTGGAAGGCGACCTCGAAGCCGGCATGAGCGGTCATCACGTACCGCCAGCTACCACCAGGCCGCAGATCGACCTCGACGGAGGTCACCTCGCCCCGGTCGCCGCTCCACCAGCGCCTGATCAGCTCGGGCGTGGTGTACGCCCGGAATACCAGGCGGCGCGGCGCGTCAAACTCCCTGGTGATGAGGATCTCCGTGTCGCTGGGGAGTGTCACCGCCGCCGAGTTGGTCGTCGTGACCCGTGCCATCGTCGTCCTCCGTTCCTGCTCTGCTCTCGTGGGTCTCGCCGGCCTCCGCCTTGAGCTCGGCCAGCACGATGTCCATCCGGCCGAACCGCTCCGACCACAACTGCTCGAAGTCGCGTACCCAGTCGTAGATGGGCTTGAGCGCCGGGCCGTTGAGCCGGTAGAGACGCTGTCGGCCCTCATCCCGGACGACGACCAGCTCGGTCTCCCGCAGCACGCGCAGGTGCTTGGACACCAGCGGCTGAGGAAGACCGAGCCGGCCCACGAGCTCGGTCACCGACAATTCGCTCGCCGCAATCGCAGCCAGGATCTGGCGGCGCCGTGGCTCGGCCACCGCGTTGAAGGCGTCCGTCGTTGTCGCTGCCCGTGCCATGCAGCAATCATATGCCTATATGGGCATGAGTCAAACGACACCCCTGGACAGGCTGGCCGTGCCCGCAGTGCCGGCCGGCGCGGCAGCGGCTCAGCCACCGGTGGGGCGGCCTAGTCTGGCCAGCGTCTCGTAGTCAGCCGAGCCATCACGGCTGTCCGCGTCAGCAGCCGTGGCTGCGATCGGGGCGGCTGGGGACGCGACGCCGGCCCCGGCTGGAGCGCCACTCCGGCCCGGAGCATCGGCCTGGGCTGGGACGCCTTCAGCCGTGGCCACGTCAGCGACCGCGTCTCGGACGACAGCCGCCGCCGCTGCGACGGCGGCACCCGCCGCCGCCGGGTCGGCGCGGTCGGCGCCGACAGTCCGGTCAGCACGGCCCGGCCGGTCAGCACGGCCCGGCCGGTCAGTACGGCCGGGCCGGTCAGTACGGGCGGCGGGCGCCCGCGGGGTGGCCCCGGCTTCTGGCCACGGCTCGGCGCCGACCGCGGCGAGCGCGTCCCTGGCGAGCGCCAGCTTCTCGTACAGGAACAGCACCGGCCCGCCGCCGGCCAGCCGCAGCGCCGCCCGGAGGGCGTCGGCCGGATTCTCCGCGTGCTGGACGGTGATGCCGGGCTGCGCGGCACGCAGCGCGGCATCGATCAGCGTGATCATCTCCCCGGTCTCCCGGCCGCGCTTGTCGCTGTCCTCGTACAGCACGACCGGCCCGAACCAGGCCGCGGCCGCGTGTGCCGTCTGGACGAGCAGGTCGTCCTGGCGGTCACCCGGCAGCGTCACGGCAGCGACCGGTGCGGTGCCGAAGACCTCCCGCAGGAACCGCCCGGTCGCCTCGAGCGCGGCCGCATTGTGCCCGTAGTCCACGATGATCGGGCTGGCGCCGGCCCGGAAGAACGACGACCGGCCCGGATTGCCCGCCGCCGGGTCGAATGTCGCCAGCCCGCGGGCGATGTCGTTGGCGGTCACGCCCAGCGCCCGGCACGCCGCCACCGCCGCGAGCGCGTTCGCCACAACGTGCGCAGCACGGCCGCCGAAGGCACCCGGCAGGTCGGCCACCGCCAGCAGCGGCCGCCGCTCGCCCGCCTCCGTCTCCATCAACTGTCCGTCGACGACCTCGTAGCACGGCCCGCCCGCCGCGCGGTGCCGGTCCACCAGCGCGTTGCCGGGCGTCATGCTGAACAGCCGGAGCACGGGGTTGCGCGCCCGCACCGCCGGGCGGTCAGCGAGCCCGGCCACCGCCGCGTCGTCGGCGTTGAGCACGACGCAGCCGCCGACGGTGATCTGCTCGGCGATCAGCGCCTTGACCCCGACGAGCGCCCCGAGATCGGCTATGCCGTCGTCGCCGACGTGGTCGGGGGTGATGTTGGTGACGACGGCCACGTCGGCCTGGTCGTAGCCGAGCCCGCGCCGGATGATGCCGCCGCGCGCGGTTTCCAGCACGGCCGCCTCCACCGTCGGGTTGTCGAGCACCATCGCCGCCGACTGCGGCCCAGAAGCATCCGCCTCGTAGACCAGGGCGCCACCCACGTACACGCCGTCGGTGCAGGACATGCCGACCCGCAGCCCGGCCTGGGCGAGCACCTGGCTGATCATCCGTGTCGTGCTGGTTTTGCCGTTCGTGCCGGTCACCGACACCAGCGGGATGCGGGCCGGGACGCCCGGCGGATACAGACTGTCGACTATGGCCGCCGCGACGTCCCGCGGCCTGCCTTCGGTTGGCGACAGGTGCATGCGCAGGCCCGGGCAGGCGTTCAGCTCGAGCACCGCGCATGGCTGGGCCGGGCCGTGCCCGGCGGGGTCATGAACCGGCGCCGTGATGTCGGCGAGCCGCAGGTCGATGCCGCACACGTCGAGACCGGCGGCGGCCGCGGCCCGGCGGCACATGTCAGCGACCTCAGGGTGCACCAGGTCGGTGACGTCCCGGCTCGTCCCGCCGGTCGACAGGTTGGCGTTCCGCCGCAAGCTCGCTACCTGGCCCGCGGCTGGCACAGAGTGGTCATCGAGGCCGAGCGAGTCGAGGTGGCTCAGCGCGTCCGCGTCGAGCGTGATCTTCGTCAGCTCGCGGGCGTGCCCGGTGCCGCGCCGCGGGTCGGCGTTCGTCTTGGCCACGAGTTGCCCGATCGTGCTCTCGCCGTCGCCGGTGACCGACGCTGGCCGCAGCTGCGCGGCCGCGGCGACCTCGCCGTCGATGACCAGCACGCGGTAGTCCGCGCCGGGCACGAGCGCCTCCACCAGGACGGCGTCGCTCACCGCGGCAGCCTTCCGGTAGGCCGCCTCCGCCTCGGCCGCGGTGCGCACGCCGATGGTCATGCTGGCGCCCTGGCTGCCGCCGAGCGGCTTGATCACGACTGGGCCGCCGACCTGGGCCAGGGCTGCCTGCGCCTCCGGCCCGGTCCAGGCGACCACACCCGGCGCGACCGGCACACCCGCGTCCGCCAGCACTTGCTTGGCTAGCTGCTTGTCGGCTGCGATGTCTACGCCGACCGCCGACGTCTGGCTGGTGAGCGCGGCCCAGGCCTGCCGGCCGTGGCACCCGTACCCGAGTCGCAGCAGGCTGCGGGCGCCCACGCGGCGGACCGGGATCCCGCGCTGTCGTGCCGCCGCCGCGATGGCTGCCGTGCTCAACCCGAGCCGTTCCCGCTCACAGACTGCAGCGATCCGGTCGAGCTCCGGCCCGAAGTCCGGCGTCGCGCCGCCGAGCACGTCGTCGACCACCCGCATCGCGAGCAGCAGCAGGTCCTCGGGCACTGCCGAGTCCGTGGGCTCGTCCGGCGGGCACTCGGTCATCACGTCATAGCGGCCGTCAGCTCCGGCCCACATCGTCCGGCCGAGATTCACGTGCCGCTCGGCCAGCCCGGACAGCTCGAGCGCCACGTGCTCGGTTACGTGGCCGAAGTAGGTTCCGCGCGCCATCGCATCCAGGAAGCCGCCGGGCCGGCCGGCGGCGCAGTGGTGACCGGCCAGCGCCGGCAGCAGCGTGGCGAGCTGGTCGGCGAACCCGCCGAACTCCGTCGTCTCCCTGCAGGTCAGCTCGTCGAGCTCGAGCCGCGCGATGGTGACGGGGCTGGTCGTGTAGACGTTGGGTCCTCGCAGGTGGCGCAGCTCAATGAACCGCACGTCCGCTCCTTCGCTGGATGGCTGCTATCGGGACTGACCCGGACGACCGGCGTTCCCCTCATGGGCTGGTGTGAACGGCCCGGCGCCGATCGCGCATGGGACGGTGGCGCACTACGGTGCGGTGGCATGACGACAGAAATCCAGGCGGCTAGGCGGGTTAGTACCGCTCGTGCGCGGGCGCGATCGATGGGGCCCGAGTCCGGAAGTCGAACACGCAGCCGGCCGGCAGCAGGTGCAGCCGGACGCCGAAGAGCGTGATCGGGTCGTAGTCGCCCGCCGGGTGCACCACGGTCGCCTCCTCGGCGTCGACGACGGTGGCCACGCCGGTGCCGAGGACCTCAAAGCCGCCGTCCGCGACCAGCACGCCGGTGTTCTCGTCGAGCCCGATGCCCAGGTGCTCGGGCGCCATCGCGACGCCGCTCAGCAGCCGGGGCAGCCGGCCGCGCTCCCCGAAGTGCATGTCGATGAGCGTCTCGGGAACCAGTCCGAGCCCAGGGCCGGTGCGCACCGCGGCCGCGGAGACGTCGGACCCATTGCCGCCGAGGATCATCGTGCGGCCCATGGCCGTGGCTCCAGCGCTGGTTCCGGCAACGACCAGGCCCGTAGCCAGCCGCTCGCTGATGATGTCGTTGATCCGCGAGTCGATCAGGGTGCGCAGCTTCGACTGGTCGCCGCCGGTGAAGAACACCCCGGTCGCGGACTCCAGCACGCTGGCGGCGTCGTCGCTGTCAGCGTCGCCGCGGCCGTGCAGCCGCAGTTCGGTGGTCTGGTCGACGCCGAGCTTGCGGAACACCCGCTCGTACTCGGCGAGCACCTCGTCGGGAGCGTTCGTAGCCGTCGTGATCAGCACGATCCGGGCCTGCTCGCCCCCGCAAAGCTCGACGAACCGCTCCAGCAGGCCGGCCCCGCAGCAGCGGTCCTCGGCACCGCCGATGATCAGCAGCCGACCTGGAGAATCCATGTCCCCGGCCACGCCCTTTGCCCTCGTCCCGGACCGCACCCGGTCCACGACGCTGTGTTACCCGGCGATTCCGCGGGCCAACCCCTGGGCGTGATCGTCCTCAGGAGGGAACGAAGTCGTCCGCGCCCGAGCCGTTCGCACGGTCGACGTCAGGCGCCGGACGGCTGGCGCATTCCACGCCGCGCGGTGGTCCGCGGCCGGGACAGCTCGTCTGGGAGCTGCAGCAATGGGTTCGAGGCACTCGCGACCACGTCGCCCGCGATGTCGATCACCTTGCGACCGCGGCTGCGCGCCGCGTCCCGCAACTGCTCGAACGCCTCCCGCGGCTTGATCCGGTGCCGCTCCGCCAGCACGCCGATAGCCTGCTCGACCCGGATCCGGGTGGCGAGTGCATGCTCAAGCTGGGAGATCGTCGCGCGCAGCCGGCCTGCCTCGCTCGCCTGGGCCGGCTGCCCGCCGGGCTTCGGCGCTGGCGTCGCGGCCGTGCCGCTTTCTGCGGCGAGCAGGTCGGCCAGGATCATTGCGCAGGTCAGGTCGGGCAGATCGTCGCCGCCGACCCGCCAGCCGTCCTTGGTTCGCCGCACCACCGCGTTGTCGGGCACGAAGGTGCTCACGGTGGTGCCATCGCCGACTACGCCGTTGACGACACTGCCGGTCACGATCGTGCCGGCGCTGCCGCTCACCGGCACGCCGTCCAGCGTGATCACTTCGGCCAGGCCGGCCTCGTCGCCGGTCCTGGCGCGCGCGCGGCGGCTTCGCTTGCTGGTCATCGCGAGGTCGCCAGCTCGCCCAGTCGCTGCCGAACGTCCGCCAGCGACGGATTGGTCAGGGCGCTGCCGTCGGGGAATACGACGGTCGGGACGGTCTGGAAGCCGCCGTTCACCGACATCACGTACTCGGCCGCGTCCGGGTCTTCCTCGATGTTGACTTCAGCGATCTCGATGCCCGCGGCTGCCAGCTGGCTCTTGAGCCTGCGACAGAACGCGCACCAGGTGGTGCAGTACATCGTCAGCGGCTGCGCCACGTTAGCTCTCCCATCCGCACAGCGTGCCTGCTCAAACAGTACTAACGCCGCCGCGCTCCGTGCTCTTCCCCGCCAGCGTGCCATGCGTCGGTGGCATGCGGAAGTATGGCGTGCGGCGGAGTTGGCCGGAGCGGGGAGAGGAGCGCCGGTGCAGGCGGGCGAGCAGCACGACCAGCGCACGGCAGAGCTGGCGGCCGGGCTGGCGGCCGGGCTCACGGCCGGGCCGGGCACCGAGGCCGGGCAGCCGTCCAGCGATCCGGAGGCGCTGCTGGCGGACCTTGACGCCGAGCAGCAGGAGGTCGCCCTGGCTCCGCCTGGACCTGTCTGCGTGCTGGCCGGCGCCGGCACCGGCAAGACGCGCGCGGTCGCTCACCGGATCGCCTACCTGGCGGCGACGGCACGCGCCGACCCTGGGCGCATCCTCGCTGTGACGTTCACCACACGGGCGGCAGGCGAGCTGCGGGGCAGGCTGCGCCAGCTGGGCCAGCGTGTCCCGGACGCCGGGCTCGGCCAGGTTCAGGCCCGGACGTTTCACTCGGCGGCGCTGCGCCAGCTCACGCACTTCTGGCCAGCGACGATCGGCGGACCGGCCCCGAAGGTGCTCGAGTCGAAGATCGGCCTCGTCGCAGAGTCCGCGCGGCGGCTGCGGGTCTCCGCCGGGCTGCCGGAGTTGCGCGACGCGGCCGCGGAGATCGAGTGGGCGAAGGTCACCCAGGTACGGCCGGCTGACTACGCGGCCGCGGCCGCCAAGGCCGGCCGGCACCCGCCGCTGGAGGCGCAGGCGGTCGGCAGGATCTATGCCGGCTATGAGGAGCTGCGGACGGAGCGGCATCTGGTGGACTTCGAGTCGGTGCTCGAGCTCACCGCTGCCGTGCTCGCCGAGTACCGCGTCGCGGCGCGGTCGGTGCACGCCCGCTACGCCTGCTTCGTCGTGGACGAGTACCAGGACGTGAATCCGCTGCAGAAGCTGCTGCTGGATGTGTGGCTTGGCGGTCGCGACAACGTCTGCGTGGTGGGCGACCCGCGGCAGACGATCTACTCGTTCACCGGTGCCACGCCGGCCTACCTGACCGGGTTCTCGGCCGAGTTCCCCACCGCACCGGTAATCCGGCTGGTCCGCAACTACCGGTCGACGCCGCAGGTCGTGGCGCTGGCGAACACGATCGCGGCGGCTGCGGATTACCCGACGCCGGCGGCTGACGGGAATGGTGGCGGGCACGCCGGAGCCGCCGCCCTCGCGCGCGGCGGCGAGAGCCCGGCGGCCCTCGTC
>JBAUAR010000589.1:0-1511 GCA_049675875.1 Streptosporangiaceae bacterium | reverse complement strand
GCGGCCCGCCGACCTGGCCGCGCTGGCCAGCATCGGGCTGCGGACACGCAGGCTGCGCGCCGCCCTGTCCGGACTGGGCATCGCGAGCGGCGGCGCCGCGATCGTCGGCGGGCTGGGCCTGGCTGCCTCCTCCTCCGCCACCCTGCTGGCCGAGATCGCCGCGCTGGGCACCAACCTGCTGACGGTCAGCGACGGCCAGACCCTAGCCGGCGCCGCTGCGGAGCTGCCGCAGGCGGCGCCGGGCATGATCGCCCGCCTACCGGGGGTCACCGGGGTGCAAGACATCGGCAGCGTCGGCAATGTCAACGTCTACAAGTCCCCGCTCATCCCCCCGATCGAAACGGACGGTCTCAGCGTGGACGCGGCCACCGTGAACCTGCCCGCGACAGCCGGCACCAGCATCGCGCAGGGCCGGTTCCTCAACGCTGCCACCGCGCGCGAGCCAGTCGCCGTGCTCGGCGCCACCGCTGCCCAGCTGCTGGGCATAGACCGGGTGTTGCCGGGGATGCGGATCTCGGTCAACGGCCAGTGGTTCTACGTGACAGGCATCCTCAACCCAGACACTTATGCCCCCGAGCTCGATCTGACGGTCCTGGTCGGATTCCCGGCGGCGGAGGAGTACCTGCACTTCGATGGGCACCCGTCGGAAATCTACGTCCGCACCACCCCGGACAACCTGGCGGTCACCACCCGAGTAGACAGCCTGCTCGGCTATCAGGCCTGGCCGGATAATCCCAGCTACGTCAGCGTCTCCCAGCCGTCAGCCGCCCTCACCGCCCAGGCCGACGCCAAAGGCGCGCTAGACACCCTGTTCCTCGGCCTCGGCGCAATCGCCCTGCTCGTCGGCGCCATCGGGGTGGCCAACATCATGGTCATCTCCGTCCTCGAGCGTCGCTCCGAGATCGGCCTGCGCCGCGCACTCGGCGCGACCAAGGGCCAGATCCGTGCCCAGTTCCTCGCCGAAGCCATCCTGCTCTCGCTCGCCGGCGGCGTCATCGGAGTCATCCTCGGCGCCGCCGCTACGGCCGGATACGCCCGCGTCCACGGCGAGCCAGCAGTCATCCCCGCCGAGGCCTGGGCCGGCGGCCTGGCCGCCGCCATCCTGATCGGCGCCCTCGCCGGCCTCCTTCCCGCCATCCGTGCCGCCCGCCTGTCCCCCACCCAGGCGCTCTGGAGCATCTGAAGCCTCCGACAACTGACGTGTCACAGCGGGGTCACAAGGACCGGCCTAGGGTGACCGAGTGCAGCTCACCCGTCGTCGCGTCATCGAGGCCGCCATGGCGCTCATCGAGGCCGAAGGCGCGCAGGCACCGTCCATGACACGGCTTGCTACCGAGCTCGGCTGCGGCCTGGTCGCCCTCTACAGCCACGTTCCGTCGACGCAGGCGCTACTCGACGCTGTGGCCGCCGCCGTGGTCTCCGGTATCGAGCTGACCGGCGGCGGCGCGGCCACCGCGCCGGACACGGAGTGGCTGGCTCGGCTGCGAGTGCAGGTTCGGGCGGCACGGCTG
>JBAUAR010000588.1:0-10742 GCA_049675875.1 Streptosporangiaceae bacterium | reverse complement strand
GCAAGCCGACACCGGGCAAGCCGACACCGGGCGATCCGAGGCGCCGCGATCCGGCGCGTCTCGCCCGCACCACGCCCAGCGATCCGGCACCGCCGCTCGCCCGGCCCATGCCGCGGCTGGCTGCCCGGACTTGCCCTTCGCCGACAGCCCCTGGTACACCGACGACGTGCCGCCGCTGCGGCTGCTGCTCCACTACGTCTGCGGGTTCGTCGAGGCAGCGGTCCGGACCGACTGGTGGCCCGGCGAGACCGCGACCGGTGCGGCCGACTTCGTGGCAATGCGGCTCGCCGCGGTGTGCCGCCTCATCAGGCAGGCAGAGACAGCCGCGACGCTGCCGCCCGGCCTGCGCTAGACCCCGTGCTGCGAAAGTCCCGTGCCGGCCTAGTCCCCCTGTGCTGCCCAAGTCCCTGTGCTGCCCTAGTGCCCGTGCTGCGCTAGTCCGTGCTGCCCTAGCCGTCCGGTGGTGCGCGTTAGCACCTTCGGCCGCCGGCGGCTATCGACGTCGCGCGCGCTGCCGAGCCCGTTCCTTCGCATCGAGGGTCGCCTTGCGCATCCGCACCGCCGCGGGCGTGACCTCGACGCACTCGTCATCGGCACAGAACTCCAGAGCCTGCTCGAGGCTCAGCAACCGGGGCGGGATGAGCCGCTCCAGTTCCTCGGCCGTGGACTGCCGCACGTTGGTGAGCTTGCGCTCCTTGGTGATGTTGACGTCCATGTCGTCCGGGCGCGAGTTTTCGCCCACGATCATGCCCTCGTAGACCTCGGTGCCCGGCTCGACGAACATGCTGCCGCGCTCCTGCAGGGAGAACATGGCGTAGGTGGTAGCGCCACCAGACCGGTCCGCCACCAGCGACCCGGTCGCCCGGGCGCGCATCTCACCCGACCACGGCTCGAAGCCCTCGAAAACGTGATGAGCGATGCCCGTGCCGCGGGTCTCGGTGAGGAACTGGGTCCGGAACCCGATCAGGCCGCGCGACGGCATAGTGAAGTCCAGCCGCACCCAGCCGGTGCCGTGGTTCGACATGTTGTCCATCCGGCCCTTGCGGACGGCCAGCAGGGAGGTGACGGTGCCGAGGTAGTCCTCCGGGCAGTCGACCGTCAGCCGCTCGACGGGCTCGTACAGCCTGCCGTCTATCTCCCGGGTCACCACCGTCGGCCGGCCCACCGTGAGCTCGAAGCCCTCCCGGCGCATGGTCTCCACCAGCACGGCAAGGGCGAGCTCGCCGCGGCCCTGAACCTCCCAGGTGTCCGGACGGTCGGTCGGCTGGACGGTGAGCGACACGTTGCCCACGAGCTCGCGGTCGAGGCGGTCTTTGACCATCCGGGCGGTGACCCGCGAGCCCTTGACCATGCCGACGAGCGGCGAGGTGTTCACGCCGACTGTCATCGAGATCGCGGGCTCGTCGACGGTGATCAGCGGCAGCGGCCGCGGATCGTCCGGGTCGGCGAGGGTCTCACCGATCGTGATGCCGCTGATTCCGGCCACGGCGATGATGTCGCCGGGCCCGGCCGACTGGGCCGGCACCCGCTCGAGCGCCTCGGTACGGAACAGCTCGGTGATCTTCACTCGCTGCACCGAGCCGTCCCGGCGGCACCAGGCGACCTGCTGTCCCTTGCGGATCTCGCCGCTGAACACCCGGCACAGCGCGATCCGGCCCAGGTAGGAGGACGCGTCCAGGTTGGTTACCCACGCCCGCAGCGGCGCCTGCGGATCGTAGGTCGGCGCGGGCACCGTGTCCCGCAGCACGTCGAACAGCGGTTCCAGGTCCGGCGAGTCCGGCAGCGTGCCGTCCTCAGGCTGGTTCAGCGACGCCCGGCCGGCCCGCGCCGACGCGAATACGATCGGGAACTCGATCTGCTCCTCGGTAGCGTCCAGGTCCAGGAAAAGCTCGTAGCACGCGTCGATGACCTCGGCGATCCGAGCGTCCGGGCGGTCCACCTTGTTGATCACGAGAATCACGGGCAGGCCAGCCGCGAGCGTCTTGCGCAGCACGAACCGAGTCTGCGGCAGCGGGCCCTCGCTGGCGTCCACGAGGAGCAGCACCCCGTCGACCATGGACAGCCCGCGCTCCACTTCGCCGCCGAAGTCGGCGTGTCCTGGCGTGTCGATGATGTTGATCGTCAGCCCACTGTGCCGCACCGCGGTGTTCTTGGCCAGGATCGTGATGCCCTTCTCGCGCTCCAGATCGCCAGAGTCCAAGACCCGGTCGGCCACCTGTGCGCCGACCCGGAACGCGCCGGACTGCCAGAGCATGGCATCGACCAGCGTCGTCTTGCCGTGGTCGACATGCGCCACGATGGCCACGTTGCGCAGATCGGCACGCGAGGCCAGAACTGGCACCAGGCTGGTGGGCATACGAAAGGACTCCGGTAAATGCGAAGGGGAACGCCGGAAGCCCGGCTCACTGCCCATTGTAGTCGCGCGGCCGACTCGTGGTGCGGACCCCGTCCTGCGGATGGCACCGTATAGAAAACATGTTCGAAAGTCGCTATGCTGGTGCCGTGGCAGCTGCGCAGGTCCCGGCCGGGTGGCCAGCCGGGGTGCACCCGCCGGGCTCCCCCGATTTCGAGCGGACAGCGGTGAGCTGGCTGCTCGATGTCGTGCCGCCGGACTACCGGCTGCACGGAGTCCTGCTGCGGCATCCGGTGGCGCTGGCGGCGCTGGCCAGACATCACCTCGCGGCCTGCGTCGAGGGCGCCCGAGCGGGTTATCGGAGTGCGCGCGCCGAGCTAGGCAAGGACCTGCCGCCCGGCGGTCTCGCCGCGGTGCTCGGCGTCTATCAGGCCGAGGGCCGCCGGCTGGTGACCACCGCGCAGGCGGTCGACCTGGTCGGCCGCGCGCTGCGCGGCGAGACGTTCGTGCCCCAGCTCGCCGGTACGCGGCCGACTGGCGGGCCGCCAGCCGGAGAGACGCCGCGGGGCAGCCGCTAGGGGTGCCGCAGCCGCTCGATGACCGGGGCGAATGCGCGCCTATACGGCTCGTGCACGGTGATGTAGGAGTAACCCCAGCGCTCCCGGCTACGGCCCAGCTGCGCCGCGATCTCGTCGACGGTGCCGATCAGCAGGAACGGCGTGTCCAGCGCCTCCTCAACGGTCAGCACGGCCCGATCGTCGGAGACGCCCAGCGCCTCGAAATGCTCGCGGTGCTCGGCCACGAGGTGGTGCGCGGCGGCGAGCCGGTCGTCGGTCACCACCACGGCCTGCACCAGCAGGTGCCACTCGATCTCGTCCGCCCGCGCGCCCGCCCGGGCTCGCGCGAACGCCATCCGCTCGTCCACCTCGGCTGCTGTCGCCAGCCGGAAGGTGCCGGGCGCCTGCCCCTTGACCTGGTAGGCCCCGGCGACGCCGATGATCTGCGCGTGCTGGCCGGCGATCCACAGCACCGCATCCCCGGTACCACCGACGATCAGCGGCGGACCGTACCCGCCAAATCCCGCGCGCTGGACCGGCTTCGGGCCGGCGCTGCCGGCCCGAAGCTCCGCGAACTCGGAACTGAAGAACCGCTCCAACTCACCGATCATCTGCTCGAGGGCCGCCGCCCGCACGGACGGCCCCTGCCAGCCGATGCCAGCCTGGTCGAACTCCCACTTCATGTGACCAGAGCCAAGGCCCAGCTCCAGCCGTCCGCCGGTGAGGATGTCCGTTGTGGCGACCTCCCTGGCGAGCAGGGCCGGGTTCCAGAACGCCGCGTTCAGCACGAGCGTGCCCACTCGCAGCCGCTGCGTCGCCGCCGCGGCGGCGACCAGCAGCGGGAACGGAGCCGGGATGCCGAGGTGGTCCGCGGCGAACAGGGTGTCGTAGCCGTACTCCTCAGCTTCCCGGCACTCGGCCACGAACTCGTCGCGGTTGCTGACGCCGAAGACGTTGTGGGAGAACCGGAAGTCGCGCATGACATACTCTCTCGCGGCTGGGAAGCCGCCGCGAGCGACTCTGCCGACAGCAGACCACCTGGTGCTCCGCGAACGCAGCCACGGGAAGCTCCATCAACAGCGGGCGGCACGCACGACAGTGCGCTGACGGCCACTCGCGCCGTCAGGCGGCTTACTCTGCTCACGTAGCGAGATGAGCCGGGAGCGAACCATGACTGATCAGCCGACGATCTTCATCACCGGAGCGACCGACGGCCTTGGCCGGGCGCTCGCCGAGCGACTCGCCGTCGGCGGCGCCACGCTGTTACTCCACGGGCGGGACCAGCAGAGGCTCGACCGCGCCGCCGCGGAGATCGCCGACGGCGCGAACGTCAGTCAGCCTCGCACCTTCCGCGCTGACCTCGCAGACCTCGGCCAGGTCCGCAGGCTGGCCGACGACGTCCAGCGCGCCACCGATCGGCTGGACGTGTTCGTCAGCAACGCCGGCATCGGTTCCGGGCAGCCGGACGGGCACGATCGGCGCACCAGCGCAGACGGCTACGAGCTACGGTTCGCCGTGAATTACCTCGCCGGTTTCCTGCTCACTCTCCGGCTGCTCCCGCTGCTGCAGGAGTCAGCGCCTGCCCGCATAATCAACGTCGCGTCACTAGGCCAGCAGCCGCTGGACTTCGACGACCTGATGCTGGAGCGCGACTACTCAGGCGTCCGCGCGTACTGCCAGAGCAAGCTGGCCCAGATCATCTCGGGCTTCGACCTCGCTGAGCGCGTCCCCGCCGAGCATGTGACGGTGAACAGCCTGCATCCCGCCACGTTCATGCCTACAAAGATGGTGCTGGCCGAGCGCGGATCCAGTGTCGACACGCTCGAGACCGGAGTCGGGGCCACCGAGCGGCTGATTAGTGCACCAGCGCTGGCCGGGGTGACCGGCCGGTTCTTCGACCGAACGCGCGAGGCGCGCGCGAACGCGCAGGCCTACGACCGCGCCGCAAGAGCCCGGCTGTGGCAAGTCAGCCTGGAGCTGACCGGGGAGTTCTAACGGGGCTTCGCCCCAGCCCGACGAGCCGTGCGGTGATTCCGCGGGCCTGGTTGACATGGCTCCGGCCGGCGACAGACGGTGACAGGTGTCCCGTTATTGACCGCCCGTGGCGGTAGGTGGCCGCTAGGGCCGAGTCGTCCGGCCGGAGCTTGTGATGACGCTACCGCGCACTGTCGCTGAGGTGCTATCCGATCATGTGCTGTTCGAGGTGGAGTGCATCGACCGGTTGTATCTGAACGTGGACGTGCCCGGGCTGCAGTACCCGGCCGGGCTGGTCAGCTACGTGCACCGGCAGCTGGGTCTGCCGATCGCGTCGACGGCACCGCTGGCGAAGATCACTGACAGGTTCGCCGCGGAGATGCACCGGTTCGCCGAGCGTGAGCGCATCGCCTGGGTGGACTTCGCCCGGGGCCAGCGCAAGGACGACGTCATGCACGAGCACCTGGCCCGCTTCGAGGCGTCCGGCGGCACCGAAGGAGTGCTGTTCATCGGCCGTGCGCAGGAGAAGACCGCCTTGTTCCGGACCGAGAAGCGCCGGCACGCCGACGGCCAGTCGTATCCGTGGATCGTCAAGGCCACCGGGCTGGTCAATCACTTCTACGTGTACTGCGTGGATGCGGACTTCGGGCCGTTCTTCCTCAAGTTCTGCTCCTACTTCCCCTGCAACGCCAGGCTGTGCGTCAACGGCAACCACTGGGCCCAGCGGCAGGCCGCCCGGGCCGGGATCGCGTTCGAGCCGCTGGACAACGCCTTCGCCGCGGTCAGCGACCCCGCCGCCCTGCAGGCGATCTGCGACCAGCTGGGACCTGACCAGATCGACGCGCTGCTGCGCAAGTGGCTGCCCCGGCTGCCGCACCCGTTCACCGCCGCCGACCGGGCCGCCGGGTACCGCTACGAGCTGTCCATCTTGCAGGCCGAGTTCTCCCTCACCCAGATGCTGGACAAGCCGGTGTCCGGGCGGGTGTTCTTCGAGCAGGTCATCCGCGACAACCTCGACGCCGGGCGGCCCGACCACGTCAGCCTGATCTTCAGCCGCCGTATCGAGACCCGGAAAAGACGTCCCACCCCCGGCCGGTTCCGCACCCGGGTGATCACCAGCGGCGTTACCCCGAGCCTGCCCGTGGACTACAAGCACGCCACGATCAAGCAGTACCACAAGGAAGGACGGGCGCCGCGGACCGAGACCACCATCAACGACACCCGCGACTTCGGAATCGGCCGACGGCTGACTAACCTGCCCGCCCTGCGGGAGGCCGGCTTCTCCGCCAGCAGGCGCCTGCTGCGCCTTGAACGACTCAGCCACGACCCAGCCGCCGGAGCCGCCGCGCTCACCGCCGTCACCGATCCGGTTATCACCAGCACCGGAACCCGCATCCCCGGCCTGCCGCTGGCCGCGGGCCGCAGCCACGCGCTGCTCGCCGCGTTACTGATCTTCCGGCTCCAGCCGGCCGGCTTCACCAGCCGCGACCTGCGCGG
This sequence comes from Streptosporangiaceae bacterium, assembly GCA_049675875.1. Classification (GTDB taxonomy): domain Bacteria; phylum Actinomycetota; class Actinomycetes; order Streptosporangiales; family Streptosporangiaceae; genus JAJYUU01. The sequence goes on along the minus strand of JBAUAR010000588.1, from coordinate 4,361 downwards.
CCTCACCGCCGAGCTACGCGGCATCCCCGCCGTCACCGCCGGCCAGATGACCTACGACCTGCGGCGGCTGCGCACACACAACCTCATCGCCAAGATCCCCCGCACTCACCGCTACCAGGTCACCGCTACCGGCCTGCACACCGCCATGCTCCTGACCCGCCTCCACGACCGCGTCCTGCTCGCCGGCCTCGCGCAAACCACCGCCCCCGCCACCCCGAACGGCAGGCTCCGCCACGCTGCACTGGCCTACCAGGCCGCCATTGACGACCTCATAACCGATGCCGGCCTCGCCGCCTGACCCGCCGCCACCAAGATCACCAAATTTGACTCAATCACGCCGACTTCGTCGGACCTAGCTGAGCTAGGCACGCGCTACAGCGCGGCGGGCTTTGTACCTGGTTCAGTGCGCCGCTCACGTCGCTCTGGTGCGGCCGTCGGCCTCGGCGGCGAGTCTTCTGAGTACCTCAAGGTCGTCAATGTCCTTCTGCCACCCTGGCCGTGCGATGCGCAGGCGCGGGTACTGCTCATTCATGGCGAGAATCCCGGAGACGCTCATAGCCCGCATCGGCGTGCCATCGAGCATCCCTGCGCAGCCGTCCGCTCGTTCATCGCGCCATTCTCACCGCGGCGCTGCTGCTCGACAACGGCGCAGATGCGCGACCTGAGGCGGCGGTTGTCCGCGAGCGAGGGATGGCTAGTCGGTGTCGGGAGAGAGCGCAGCGACGGGTGACAGCCAGCCCGCGCCGGCGACGTACTCTTTGAGCACCCTGGCCGGGACGCCGCCCACGACCGCGTAATCAGGCACCGTGCCACGGACGACAGCGCCGGCCGCGACGACCACGTTCCTTCCGATGACCGCGCCAGGCAGGACGACCGCGCCGGTGCCGAGCCAGGTGCCGGATCCGATCCGGACACTGCTGTTGACGGGCCACTGCCGCCCGACCGGAACGTCGACGTCGGCGTAGCTGTGGTTCTGGTCAGTGATGTAGACATACGGGCCGGTGAAGACGTCGTCGCCGATCTCGATCGAGTGGTGCGCGACGATGTGGCTCCCTCGACCGATGACGCACCGGTCGCCTATTCGCACCACCGGCTCTGGCCCGAGGTCATGGCCTGGTGCCATGCCCGCGCACAGCGTCACCAGCTCGGCGATCATGCACTGATCGCCAACTTCGATCCACCCCTCGCCGTAAACGGCGCCAGCCGGGAAAGCCATCAGGGAGCCCGGTCCGAACGCGGCGAACCGGCGCCCCGCAGCAGACTCGGCGGTTATGATGCCCGCCTGCTGGAACCGCCGCCAGCCCTCCTGGACCAGGCCGGCGATCAGCGCGCGGCGGCGCCTGGCAAGCGACTTGCTCCAGGTCATGCGCGCTAACGTACTCCGGCCAGGTCCACCAGCGCAGTACTGCCGGTGCGAAGACGCGGCGCGTGCTGAGCTGGCGCGCTGCCGGGGCACGGCATGGGTAACTTCCTACGCGCAGAGCTGGCGCGCTGCCCAGCCAAGGCGCAGGGGTCGGGTTACGACCGACGGGCGGTGGCGGCGAGCTGGCCGCAGGCGCCGTCGATCTCCCGCCCCCTGGTGTCGCGCACCGTCACCGGGATGCCGCGGGCCGCCAGTCGGTGCTGGAACTCATCGGCGACGTCCGGGTCGGAGGCGGTCCACCTCGACCCTGGTGTGGGATTGAGCGGAATGAGGTTGACGTGCGCGAGCCGTCCAGCCAGCAAGTCGGCCAGCAGCTCAGCCCGCCAGGCGTGGTCGTTGACGTCGCGGATCATCGCGTACTCGATCGAGACCCGCCGCCCCGTCGTGGTCCCGTAGCCGAAGGCCACGTCCAGTACCTCGGCCACCGGCCAGCGCCGGTTGACTGGGACCAGTTCATCCCGCAGTTCGTCGTCGGGCGCGTGCAGGGAGACGGCGAGGCGCACCGACAGGCCCTCGCCCGCGAGCTTGCGGATCGCCGGCACCAGGCCCACCGTCGACACCGTCACCGACCGCTGGGATATTCCGAGGCCAGCCGGAGCGGGCTCGGTGATCCTGCGCACCGCGGCCAGCACACTGCCATAGTTGGCGAGCGGCTCGCCCATGCCCATGAACACCACGTTCGAGACGCGACCCGGGCCGCCCGGCACGACGCCCGACGCCATCGCCCGTGCTCCCGCGAACACCTGGCTGACGATCTCGGCGGCCGACAGGTTCCTGGTCAAGCCGGCCTGGCCGGTCGCGCAGAACGGGCACGCCATGCCGCACCCGGCCTGCGAGGAGACGCACAGGGTCGCCCGGTCCGGGTAACGCATGAGCACCGACTCGACCAGCGCGCCGTCCAGCGCGCGCCACAGGGTCTTGCGGGTCGTGCCGCCATCGCAGTCCTGCTCGCGCTCGACCGCCAGCAACGGCGGCAGCAACGCCGCCGCCAGCTCTGCCCGAGCGGAGGCGGGGAGATCGGTCATCTCCGTAGGGTCGTCGGTCAACCGGGCAAAGTAGTGCCGGGCTAGCTGATCGGCCCGGTACGCGGGCTGGCCGAGCGCCATGACGGCGGCCCGGCGGGCAGCCGGATCGAGATCGGCGAGATGCCGCGGTGGCCTAGGCCTGCGGCTGGGCGGTGCGGCAGCGCCGAGGGCGCCGGCGCTGGATGGCTCTGCGTCGGCGAGGCCCAGCGGCAGCGGCCGCACCGGACGCCGCGCTGTCGGGTCAGCCACGAGCGCTCACCTCTCCAACCGCGGCGCGAGCCGCTTGGCGAATCTCCAAGCCCCGCCCACCTACCTGCGGGAATTCGGTAGATTCTCGATCTGTGCCGATGCCGTGGAACCGAGCCAGTCAGGACACCAGGATATCGGCGTCGTCCGGTGCGACCCGCCCGCGCGGCCGGGCCGGCCCGCCTGGGTCAGCCGGGTCCGCGGAAACAGTCGTGCTGCTCAACAGCGTCAGCCCGTACCGAAGTCGGCGTCTCGTGGTGGAATTCGACGGCCGGACCACCTCGGCCTACCTGCATGACAACGACGGGCCGATCGCGGCCACCTGGATTGCTAACCACATGCAGGCACCCGAGACCGTCGACATCGCACGGCTGCGGGCGGGCGTGGCACCGGAGATGCCGGCCGGCCATACCAAGCACCCGGCCGGCCGGGAGCCGTTTGAGCCTGGCGCACTGTCGGCCATCTGGCTGGAGGAGGGTGACGGTGCGGCCATCCTGGAGAACGGCGACCTGCTCGCGGTCATCCCCGGCTGGTCAGATCTGGCCACCGGCATGCCCGGCTACAGTCGCGACGTCATCGGGCAGACCCCGTTCGGCTGGTCGCTGGACGACGCGATAGAAGGCCTTGAGCTGCGGGTTAGGCAGTCAGCCCAGTTCTGGCGGTGGCGGGCCAGCGCGGGCTCGTGGCACCTGTTCCAGGAGGCTCTGCTGGGTCACCTGCTCACCCGGCTCGGGCCCGGCGGCGGCTACTGGGACGTCAGCGGCCGCAAGACGCCGACCGTGGGCGTGTCGGAGCGGCCGCCGCTGCCGAACCGGCCCTACACGGTGCTGACCACCGTGGGGATGAGCTGCCAGCGGATGCCAGTGGTCGAGCAGACCGGCGATGGTGCGGTGGGCCGGGCCAGGATCGAGCTCGCCCTGGCCACCACGATGCCCAGCACCGAGGCGGCGCGAATCTTCCTCTGGCTAGCCCAGTTCCCCTGGCGCGAGGTGACCTGGCTGGGGTCGGGCCACAGCATCCCGTGGTACCACGAACCGGCCACCTTCCCGCTCGGCGGCGGCAACGAGGCGGTCCTGCTGCTGGACGACCCGTCCCGGCTGCCCGGACCCGAAGTGCCTAGGCTCGACGGCTTCCGGGCCAGTAACGAGCCAGTCCGCTGGCTGTGGCTCATCCCCATCAACGATCGCGAGCGCAGACTGGCCATCCAGCGGAGCTCGGCGAGCCTGGTCACCCAGCTCGCTGCGCAGCGCCGCAACTGGGTCTACGGCCCGTAGCCGGACGGAGACGGCGGGCGGTAAGCCGCCCCGAATGCCTCACGAGACTGGCGCAAACTCCCGTCAGCGCGTCAGGCAACGTGCCGCGGTCCCAGCTATCCGAGCGCGGAGGCGCGACGTATGGCGCCTGCGGATGAGCGGAGCGGGTCTCCCGTGAGTTCGTTCGTGATCTCCGTCAGGCGGCGGCTGGCGGCGCGTGGCTGTGGAATGTCCGCGTGCCATCGGGACTGCTGGCTGTTGTTGTGCCGTCGGGGTTGAGGGTCAGCTGCCAGCCCCGCCGGTGCACCGCTATCAGATGGTGAAACTGGCAGAGCAGGCAGCAGTTCGTCAGTGAGGTTTCGCCGCCGTCGGCGCGGTGGCGCAGGTGATGGACGTGGCAGCGGACGGCGGGGG